>CAYYZH010000011.1:22461-41664 GCA_964475765.1 uncultured Limibaculum sp. | reverse complement strand
CATGACGTCCGGCGCGGCCGGCTCCGGCGCGCGCCATCCCTATCGCTGGGTCGTGCTGTTCGGCCTCTGGCTGATGTATTGCTCGTTCGGATTGTCCATTGCTTCGCTGGCCCCGCTGGTCGGTCGGATAGGTTCGGATCTCGGCATCACCTACGGCGCGATGGGCGCGGTACTGGGGGCCTGGCAGCTTGTCTATATTGGCGCCGCGCTGCCGCTTGGCGCTCTGCTGGACCGGATCGGTGTCGCGGTTGGCCTGACGGCCTCGGCAGGTGTCATGGCGTTCTCGCTGGCAGCCCGAGGCGGGGCGGTGGACGAGACCACGTTGTTCCTCGCGGTGGCGGTCTTTGGCCTTGGTGGACCGATGGTTTCCATCGGGGCGCCCAAGCTGATTGCGCTCTGGTTCGAGGGCGCCGATCGCGGCATGGCCATGGGCATCTACATCACCGGCCCCAGCCTTGGCGGGATCGCGGCCTATGCCATGACCAATGGTGTCCTGATGCCGCTGCTCGACGAGAATTGGCGCGCTGTTCTTTGGACTTACTCGGCCTTTGTCCTGTCCGCAGGGCTGGTCTGGTGGCTGATTTCGCGCCATCCCGAGGCCCGCAACCGGGACGGTCGCACCGGTGCGATGTCCAAGGCCAAGGCGCTCAGTGCCTTCACCGAGATCGCTGGCCTGCGCACGGTTCAAATCGTCCTTTTGATGAGTATCGGGATCTTCATGCTTAATCATGGCCTCTCGAACTGGCTGCCCGAGATCTTGACGGCCAAGGGTATGACCCCTGCAATTGCTGGCCTCTGGGCAGCGGTGCCGACCGCAGTTGGGGTGTTGGGCTCACTCACCATCCCGCGATTTGCGACGCCCGAGCGGCGGGTCCGGATCATGGCAGGTCTCTTCGTGGCCGCAGGGACGGCGACCGTGATGCTGCATCTCTCGCCAGGCATCGGGCTTGGCACCGGGCTTGTGATGCTGGGGATTGCCCGCTCATCGATGATGACGGTTGCGATCCTGCTTTTGATGGAGGCGCCGGGTGTGCCGCCGGAACGGGCCGGGATGGCGGGTGGCATGTTCTTCACCGTGGCCGAGATCGGCGGGGTGATGGGCCCGCTTTCGATCGGTCTGGTATCAGAGGCCAGCGGCGGCTTCACCGCGCCCCTTATCATGCTGACGGTTGTGGTCGTCGTGCTTGGTTGTCTGCTCGCCTGGCTCAGGCTTATCGAGAGGGGCTTGGCAGGCAGGGCTCCCAGCCGTTAGAACGGCGCGATCCTCACACGGGGGGAGGGGATATGGAGCTCTCGAACGCCATGAAACGCGACTGGCTGGCCACCGCGCGCACGCTCTCCGAAGCGCTGCCCTATCTGCAACGCTATGATGGCAAAACCATCGTCGTGAAGTTCGGTGGGCATGCCATGGGCGATGCCAAATCCATGGCCAATTTTGCCCGAGACATCGTGCTTATGAAGCAGTGCGGCGTGCATCCCGTCGTCGTTCACGGCGGAGGGCCGCAGATCAATCAGATGCTGGAGCGTCTGGGGGTAGAATCCGAGTTCAAGGACGGCCTGCGCGTCACCACCGCAGAGACGGTTGAAGTGGTCGAGATGGTCCTTGCCGGGGTCATCAACAAACGCATCGTAGCCGCGATCAATGCACAGGGCGGGCAGGCCGTTGGTCTTTCGGGCAAGGATGCCAACTTGATCGTTTGCGAGAAGGCGTTGAAGCGAAAGAAAGACCCGGACAGCAATATCGAACAGGTGCTGGATCTCGGCTTTGTCGGCCAGCCTGTCGAGATCAACCCGCGTGTGCTGCGCACTTTCATCGATAGCGACTTTATCCCCGTCGTTGCCCCTGTTGGCGCCGGCCGGGACCCGGAGGAGACGTTCAACATCAACGGGGACACTGCGGCGGGAGCCGTAGCAGGTGCCATGCAGGCCGAGCGCCTGATGTTGCTGACCGATGTGCAGGGCGTCAAGAACAAGGACGGAGACGTGGTAACCAGCCTGACGGCTGAGGACGTTGCTAGCTTGATGGCAGACGGAACGATTGCTGGTGGGATGATCCCCAAGGTCGAGACGGCGCTGGAGGCCATGCAACAAGGCTGCGGCGGCGCCGTCATCCTTGATGGGACTACCCCGCATGGGGTGCTGCTCGAGCTCTTCACCAAGCATGGCGCCGGTACGCTCATCAAAGGGTAGGCGCGCCTTTCTGGACAAAGCGCTTGCCTGTTGCACGCCCCGGCAAGGCATAGTAGGCAAGCGCCAACGCACCCGTAGCTCAGCTGGATAGAGCGCTGCCCTCCGAAGGCAGAGGCCGCACGTTCGAATCGTGCCGGGTGCGCCAATCTCCCAAAGGCCGATCGTCGAACGGCAGAGCGCTGAAGCGTTACTTCCGCTCGCCCTGCACGATCCGGTCGAGCATCATGGCGCAGAATAGGATCGCAAAACCGGCCAGGATCCCCTGACCGACATTGGCGTATTGCAGGGCTTCCAGCACATCCTCGCCGAGACCCTTTGCTCCGATCAGCGAGGCGACGACGACCATAGCCAGCGAGAGCATGATCGTCTGGTTGATCCCTGCCCGGATACTTGGACTGGCCAACGGCAGATCGACCTTGGTCAGCAGATACCATTTCGAGGCACCGAACGAAATCGCCGCTTCGCGGACATGTTCGGGCACGCCGCGCAGGCCAAGTACGGTGAGGCGCACGACAGGCGTGCCGCCAAAGATCATAGTCACGATCACAGCGGCGGGTTTGCCAACCCCAAAGAACGCGATCACCGGAACCATGAAGACGAAGGCGGGCATGGTCTGCATGAAATCCATGATCGGCTGGATGAACGCATAGAAACGCGGGCGCCTAGCACAAAACATGCCGAGCGGGATGCCGATGACGATGCTGAGGCAGGCCGCTGTGCCGAGGAGGGCCAGCGTGGTCATCGCCTTCTCCCAGAACCCCAGAAGCCCAATATAGGCGAGGAACGCGCCGGAGTAGATCGCGGTGCGCACGCCTGCGGTGAGCCAGGTCACCAGCACGATGAAGCTGGCGATCACCATCCATGGGGTCTGGACGAAGACGACTTCGAGCGCGTCCAGAAGCGTCCGAATGCCCCAAGTGATCGCATCGAACAGCGCTTCGGAATTGCGTACGCACCATGCGATGAAGTCTTCGACCCAAGCGACGGCGGTCAGGCGAATGTCGCCATGAGTGGGAAATTCGGTGAGGATCGGGAATGCGCCGGGGAAGCTGTAATGCACCATCGCTGCGACGGCGATCACCACAGCGAACACGGCGCTGAGGACCATATGCGGGACCGGCAGGCCGGACGGCAGGGACCGGTCGGAGAGCCAGTCGGAGAACCGGGCCTCGAGCACGGTGTTTGCAGCCACGGCCTGGATGATCTTGACCACGATGAGGACAATGAGGCCAGTGAGCGCGATCCAAACGCCTTGCTGCTGCATCAGCGTGGCCTCAGCCTGGAAACCCTCGATTGAGCCCTCCAGCGCTTCGACCGTGCGGCGTAGAGGATCGACCCGGTCGGTGTTGTTTTCGATGGCCGCGGCGAGCTGTTGCTTTCGCAATTCCAGCGTGCCTGCAATCGACGCCGCCCGTTCACGGGCCTCTGCCCCAAGGTCACCGAAGAGACCGCGGGCGATCTGAACAAAGCCAAAGACTTCGACGATCAGAAAAGCAACAGCCCATTTCCAAAGCCCGCGCGCGCCGTACCAGACCGGGCCGAAGAGGCCGGCCATTAGATTAAGGGTCGGAGTAAAACTGGACCGGCTCCCGATCCAATCGAACTGTTTGAGATAGTAATCCGGGCTGGTGCGCACGAATTCCGTGACTTCTGCGCGGCGCATCTCCGCCATCTCGGCAAGCCGGGTTTCATCGGTTTCGACCAGCGGGGTTTGTCCGGCGTCGTTCATGAAACCTCGGTCCCCTCTATGACGATCCGCAACAAATCCTGACGGCGGATGACACCGACATCCTTACCAGCATCCTCGACCAGGATAGGTTGTTCGTGATCGATGGCCATCTGGATCAGCGTGCTCAGGGCCTCACCCTCGTTGACGCGCGGCGCGTCTGCGGGGAGCGGGGCTTGCTCGGCCAGATATTGGTCGATGGGCCGCATGACCGCATGGGCTCGCACGACCTTGAGCCGTGAGATCCCGGCGACGAAATCGGCCACATAATCGTCCGCAGGATGCATCACGATATCTTCTGCAGTTCCGATTTGCACGACCCGGCCGTCTCGCATGATGGCGATGCGATCGCCGATGCGTACGGCTTCATCGAGATCGTGGGTGATGAAGACGGTCGTCTTTTTCAGGATCTGGCTGAGCCGCAGGAACTCGTCCTGAAGCTGACGACGGATGAGAGGGTCCAGAGCGCTGAAGGGCTCATCCATCAGAAGCACATCGGGGTCTGCTGCCAGCGCGCGGGCCAGACCCACACGCTGCTGCATCCCGCCGGACAGCTCGTGCGCAAATTTGTTGCCCCACGCGCTCAGCTCGACAATCTCGAGGATTTTCGAGGCCCGCCGCATCCGGTCGTTCTTGTTGACCTTGCGGATCTCGAGCGGCATCGCAACATTGTCCAGAACTGAGCGATGGGGCATCAGCGCGAAGTTCTGAAAGACCATGCCGATCTTACTGTTGCGAAACTCCTGCAGCGCTTTCGGCGGCAGGGCCATCACATCGGTGCCCTCGATCATAATCTTGCCAGTGGTCGGCTCCAGCAAGCGATTGAAATGCCGGACCAGGGTGGACTTGCCGCTCCCCGACAAGCCCATGACACAGAAAATTTCCCCCCGTTTGACGTCGAGCGAGACATCGGCAACGCCGACCACAGCGTTGTAGCGCTCGAGCACCTCAGCCTTGCCCAGACCTTCCGCATGGATCGCAGCCAAGGCGGCTTCGGCCTTGTCGCCGAAGATCTTCCAGACGTTCTCGATCTCGATGACCGTATCGCCCGGCGTGCTCGTGGCCGTATTGCTCAATTCAGCCCCCTAAAATGGAAACGGCCCCGGCGGGACGCCGGAGCCGCTGTCCTCATGTCACCGGATCAGAGACCCAGCCAGCCATCGACGCGGTCGGAGTTCGCGGCGACCCATTCCTTGGCAACCTCAGCAGGGTCACGTCCGTTTCCGGAGATCTCGAAGGCAAAACCGGACACGTCTTCGGCCTGAAGACTGAAGCGCCCGAAGAATTCGGCAATGGCGGGCGAACGGTCGGCCAGCGACTTCGACCAGGCGATCTGGACGTTCTTCAGCGCATCCTTGGAGGCAACGAACGACTCTTCTTTCCAGTTTGGCGAGTCGGATGGCTGAACCATCTTGTACTTCTCCGGGTCATGGGTCGGCTCGGACAGCATGACGACATCGAATTGGAACCAGATCGCATGCGGCTTGTAACAATAGAACGCATAGCCCTCGTTCTTGGCGATGCTGTCTTTCACCCGTGCGGTCTTCACACTTTCCTCGGCTCGGATCGGTTCGATGAAGTCCATCAGGCCATAGTCGCGCACCTTGACTTCGTTGACATTGGCCGACGCCCAGCCCGGCGCGCCGATCCACATCTCACCTTTGCCGTTGCCATCACTGTCCATCAGAGCGGCCACATCCGGGCGGCCAAGATCCGCGATGTCGGTGATGTTGTTCGCCTCGCCAAAGTTCTTGGAAACGCAATAGCCTTGGTTGCCCTCATAGGGGTTCGACGAAAGCTGAACCGTACCGGCGCCATCCACGTACTTCTTGGTAAAGCTCTCCTGGTTCGGCAACCAGACGTCGGGGTGGACGTCGATGTCGCCCTTGCCTTGGTCCATTGCTTGGAAAATAGTAGCGTTGTTGCCGGGTACGAGAGTGGCTGTGCCACCGATGCGGCTTTCCACAACCTCTTTAAGCAGATGTGCAATGGCCTGCGCGCCGGTCCAGGTCGGCATACCGATTGCGACTTTTTCTTCGGCCAATGCTGGACTTGCCAGACCGATCGCAGCGGTCAATGCGGCTGTTACGAGTGTTTTTTTCATCGTTCTCTCCATCTGTCGAACTCTCGCTGACGTTAGCGTTTGAGCGTGACGCTGCAAGCAAAATGCGGGAATTCATTGGCGGTGCGCATGTTCTTTGGGTAACGCGCCTGCGAAGGCGTTTTTCGAGTTGTCCCAAGGGGAATGACGGGAGTTTGGCTGCGTTTTGGATGCAAAGCCTTGACAATATTGCTGCGACGCAGCATGTAGCGCGCAACACCGCTGCAGCGTGAGCACGCCGGGCAACTGACCTGCATGCAGCTTTTCAAACACTCCAGTTCCCCATCACGCAGGGTTCTTCAGACAACGGTCGGGCCGTGCGGGAATGACCTGCGGGCCTTGAGACCGTGTTGAGATCTGCTGGTCGCCGTGCGCCGTGCCGAAGGGTCATGGCCTGCGACCGGTTCAAGAGCGGGCGTTGCGGCTTGTCCGGAACGCGCTGCTGCAAAGGAATAGAATTTGACTGACTTCACAATGCTGGGGCTTGATCCGGCGCTGATTGCTTCTCTGGACCGGGATGGTCTCACGGAGCCGACACCGATTCAGGCCAAGGCCATCCCGATCGCTTTAGCGGGCCACGATGTCATGGGGCTTGCCCAGACTGGCACGGGCAAGACGCTTGCCTTTGGTTTGCCGCTGATCGAGCATCTGACGGCTGAACCCGGCAAACCCAAACCCCGCACTGTCAAGGCGCTTGTACTGGCACCGACGCGCGAGTTGACCAACCAGATCGCAGATAACCTGCGCAAACTGACGAAGGGGACCAAGCTTTGGGTCTCGACCGTTGTCGGTGGGCAATCCATCGGCCGGCAGATCAGTATGCTGGCGCGCGGGACTGACATTTTGGTGGCCACGCCGGGCCGCCTCATCGATCTGATGGAGCGCGGAGCGGTTGATCTCTCGACAGTACGCCGGCTTGTGCTGGACGAGGCGGACCAGATGCTGGATCTCGGCTTCATTCATGCGCTGCGCAAGATTGCGCCGCATCTCGGGACCCCGCGCCAGACCATGCTGTTCTCAGCCACAATGTCCAAACAGATGGAAGAGTTGAGCCGCGCCTATCTGACCGACCCGCAGCGGGTTCAGGTCGCCCCTCCAGGCAAGACCGCGGACAAGATCACGCAGTCGGTTCATTTCCTCGAGAAAGGGGATAAACCGGCAAAGCTGCGTGAAATTCTGCGCCGCGATCTCGCTGCTTTGACCTTGGTCTTCGCGCGCACCAAACATGGTGCAGAGCGTTTGATGAAGGGGCTGGTCGCAGACGGCTTCAGCGCCGCTTCGATCCATGGCAACAAGACCCAGGGCCAGCGTGACCGCGCCATCAAGGCGTTTCGCGCGGGTCAGATCAAGATCTTGGTGGCAACTGACGTGGCGGCGCGCGGGATCGACATTCCGAAGGTCGCAACGGTGGTCAACTTTGATCTGCCGGATGTGCCTGAAAACTACGTGCACCGCATTGGCCGTACAGCGCGGGCGGGGCGCGAAGGAGAAGCCATTGCGCTTTGCGCTTCAGATGAGACCGGTCTGCTGAGCCAGATTGAGAAATTGATGAAGACCGAGATTCCAGTGGCCAGCGGCACGCGGCCTGCATTCGTGCCTGCGAAGAAACCGGGCCGTGGCAACAATCAACGACGCCATCGCGGAAAGGCACATGGGTCTGGTGAAGGTGCACCAAAGGCAAAGCAATCGGCAAGACGCAAGCCTCGGCGCCGACGCGCGGCCTAGGCTGCGCTAAATCGGTTTGGAAGCAGCTCGGTCGGACCCGACGGGTGTGCGGTTGATGGCCGCCCCATGCCCCGTTTGCCGGGAAGACACCGTCCGGAGCCGCTCCGATCTGGGGGTCCCCAATTACAGGTCGTGTGCGACGTGTCTGGCGACTTTTCTCGACCCTGCCTTGAGACCAACGGCCGAGGAAGAACGCGCCCAATACGGCCATCACGAGAACGACACTGCCGATCCGCGGTATCGTCGTTTCCTGTCGCGGCTTGCCGAGCCGCTAATGGGAAAACTGTCCCCGGGTTTTGAAGGCCTCGACTATGGTTGTGGTCCGGGGCCAGCGCTTGCCGCTATGTTGGGCGAGGCAGGGCACCGCATGGAGGTCTACGATCCGTTTTTCGCGCCGCACACTAGTCCGCTGGAGCGTACCTACGATTTCATAACTTGTACTGAAGTCGCCGAGCATTTCCACAATCCAGCCGTTGAGTTTGACCGGCTCGATGCGTTGCTGCGGCCGGGTGGCTGGCTGGGGATCATGACGTGCTTTCAGACCGATGATCGCTTATTTGCAGATTGGCACTACCGCAAAGATCCAACGCATGTGGTCTTTTACCGTGAGGCGACGTTCCATGTTATTTCCGGGCAACACGGATGGACATGTGAAAGTCCGGCCAAGGACGTCGTTCTGATGCAAAAGCCCTGGTCGGAGAGTTGAGCGAACCCATCAGTTCGACCGGTCGCACAAGAAATGCGGAGCGCGTCACGCTCCGCACCATGTATACAATCCGGATCAGCCGCGCCGATCGCGACCACGCTGCATTTTGAGGGTACCGTCGCCGTCGCGATCCATGCGCTGGATCAGGTGTTCGATGGGACGATCGATCTCATCGGCACTGATTGACCCATCGCCGTCCCGATCAAACCGCTGGAACGTCCGAACCATCCGGGTCCGCATGAAGTCGCGATAGAGCGTATCGAACTCTTCGATCGACAGCGCGCCGTCGCCACTGATGTCCGCAGCACCAACCTGAGCCGCACGGAACGTGTCGATCTCGCCCCGGGTCACGCCACCATCGTTGTCGGCGTCGACCTTCTCGAAGATTTCCCGCATCATGCCCCGGTTCATACCACCGCGCCGTTTGCCGTGATGACCCTTGGCATGGCGTCCGCCTCTGTCCCCATCGGCGCGCGCGTGCTTTGCACGGTCCTGGGTTTCGACAACTGCCGTTTCATCGGTATTGTCCTGTGCGACGGCCATCAGCGTGCCGGTGCCGGCCGCAAATCCGGCGATGAGTACGTAGGGGAGGGCTTTCTTGATATCCATCATCTTGCCTTTCAGTTGAGCTTGGCAGAACCGCGTCCTGCTGAAAGGGATCTAGCAATGCATCCTCCCCAAGGTTTGTCAGCGCCCCCACTTGATTGTCGCCATTCGTAGCAAGACGACGTCCTGATACAATTTGCGACAAACGAAGGGGCCTGCCTGGGTCTGCCGCGGTGGAAACCGGGGGGACGGATGGCGTAGGTGTAAGCCACAGGCGCTTTGAAACTCACCTAGTCCGGACATGATCGAGCACACCGACCCGCATATCCTTATTGTCGATGACGCGCGCGACATTCGCGAGCCTCTCGGCCAGTACCTGCGCAAGCAGGGGTTTCGCACGACGCTTGCCGCCGATGCGGCTGATACGCGGGTCGCAATCGACGAAAACGCGATAAGTTTGGTGGTGTTAGACATTATGATGCCGGGGGAAGATGGGCTCAGCCTCTGCCGCTGGCTGGTCGGACGTGGCGGACCGCCGGTGATCCTGCTCACAGCAATGGCTGATGAAACCGACCGAATTGTCGGGCTTGAGATTGGCGCGGACGATTATCTGGTGAAACCCTTCAATCCACGGGAATTGCTTGCGCGCATCCGGGCCGTCTTGCGTCGTGCGCCGCCCGTAACCCCGACCGTGACGGCGTCCCGACGCGCCTTTGGCCCGTGGACACACGATGCTGCCGCGAGAAGCTTGCATCATGAAGATGGCCGCGAAGTTGGTCTGACCTCAGGCGAAAACCGGCTTTTGTCGATCTTTCTCGATCGCCCTCGTTCAGTGTTGAGCCGCGCGACACTGCTTGATCTGACTGCGGGGCGCGAAGCGAAAGCCTATGATCGCGCGATCGACAATCAGGTCAGCCGTTTGCGCCGAAAGATCGAGGCCGATCCCCAAAATCCAGCCTTGCTCGTGACCGATTGGGGTGGAGGCTATGCACTGGCCGCCGATGTCGAGGACGTTGCGTGAAATCGCTCGTTCGATATCTAGTGCCCGATGGGCTTACCGGTCGTCTGGTGGCCCTTCTGGTGTTTGCCCTTCTTGCAGCGAATTTGATTGCGTTCGTTCTTTTGTCGTTCGAACGGGACCGGCTCGGACGGGAGGCACGAGAAGAGCGAGTGATCGCGCGGATCGCGGGCCTCGTTCCCGCACTCGAATCCGTGACCGCCAAACAGCGCCGCGACATTGCACGCAGTGCTTCGACACGGATCGCGCGGGTCCGCGTCGAGCGAGATCCGTTGGTTAATGACACTCACACGGATGCGCAGTCCCGGACACTTGCGGCGCGTCTCTCCGAACAGCTGGCACCGAGGACGATCCGGGTAGGTCTTGTTGACGGCGGGCGATGGCCCGGGTCAGCGGTCTGGCACGGTGTGCATGAGACCATCGCCGTTTCTATTTTGCTGAATGCGACCACAGATGGCGCGCGTTCAGGCTGGTTGAATGTGAGAACCAGAGGCGGCCATGCCCGGCGCCAGCAGTTTCGCGGAGATGTGTTTGTTCTCGTGCTCGGCCTTTCGCTCGTGGCAGTGCTCGGCGTCGGGCTCCTGTTCGTACGTTACCTGACCCGGCCCCTGACACGTCTGGCGGATGCTGCCCGTTCGGCGGGCCGGGGCAATCACACGGTTCGAATACCGGAGAATGGAGCACGGGAAATGCGCGAAGCCGCCAGCGCATTCAACACAATGCAAAGCCAGATTTCAGCCTTTGACGCAGAGCGGATGCGTACGCTTGCCGCCGTCGGTCATGACCTGCGCACACCGATCACCAGCCTGCGCATACGGGCAGAAATGCTGGACGATGGTCTGCGCGAACCGATGGTGCGTACGCTTGACGAGATGACGGTGATGGCCGATGAACTCGTCGCCTATGCCCGTGGCGATGAAGGTGCCGAGGAAACCCGCTCTATCGCACTTGGTGATTTTCTGAAACGTCTTTGCGAGGAGCGTGGGGCGGAGTTTGGCGCGCTCACATCGGTCAACGTCCCCGGGCGCCCCGTCGCCTTGTCCCGTGCCATTGGCAATCTGGTCGACAATGCCCTTCGATACGGGGGCAGGGCGCTCGTCGATGTGTCTCTCGATACCAAGGATGTCATTGTCACCATCGACGATGATGGCCCCGGGATCCCATCCGACCGGGTGAACGATATGTTCGAGCCGTTCGTACGCGGCGAGAACAGCCGGAATGCCACGACCGGCGGAGTAGGCCTCGGGCTGTCCATAGCTCACCGGATTGTACGAGCCCATGGTGGGTCAATTGATCTGATCAACCGCGATGAGGGCGGACTGCGCGCGGTTCTACGCTTGCCTTTGCCCGGCCTTGGCTAAGTCTCAGACGGGCTCTCGCTTCTCGACCTTCAACTTCGCACGAACTTCATCGGGGCCGATCACGCGCGCGCCCATGTTCTCGATTATGGTAACAGCGCGCTCGACCAGTTGCGCGTTCATCGCCAACACGCCCTTTTCGAGATAAAGATTGTCCTCCAGTCCAACACGGACATTGCCTCCGGCCAGAACGGCAGCGGCGACGTAGGGCATTTCGTTGCGACCAAGAGAGAAAGCCGAGAAAATCCAATCCTTCGGCACATTGTTAACCATGGCCATGAATGTGTTGAGGTCATCCGGTGCACCCCAGGGAACACCCATGCAAAGCTGGACCAGAACAGGATCCTTGATCAATCCTTGATCGACAAGGTGTTTCGCCAGCCAAAGGTGGCCGGTGTCGAACGCTTCGATCTCTATACGCACGCCTGATGTAGACATGCGGGCTGCCATATCCTCGAGCATGCCCGGCGTGTTCGCCATGATGTAGTCGGCCTCGGCGAAGTTCATGGTCCCGCAATCCAGCGTGCAGATCTCCGGGCGGCACTCGATGACATGTTGGACACGTGCCTCGCTCGCGATCATGTCGGTCGAGTTGGCCAGCGGTAACGGCGCGTCGGCAGGACCTGTGATGATATCTCCGCCCATTCCGGCGGTCAGGTTCAGCACACAATCCGTGCCTGCATCCCTGATGCGATCCGTGACTTCGCGATAAAGTCTTAGATCGCGGGCCGGTGCCCCGGTTTCCGGATCGCGCACATGGCAATGGACTATAGCTGCCCCCGCCTTGGCAGCGTCGATCGCACTATTGGCGATCTGCTCAGGGCTACGGGGGACGTTGGGAGATTTGTCCTGTGTCCCGCCCGAGCCGGTCACGGCACAGGTGATAAAGACCTCGCGGTTCATCTCGAGCGGCATGGTAATCTCCCCTGATGTTTCCACCGTTGTAGCTGGCGGGGCGCGCCGCACATGCGCGATCCCGGCATCCCGCTTCGTGTCCGCGACATTGCGCAGGTCTGGCACCGGCTATCTGCCCGATCACATCTGGGCGTGCCCTTCAATTGATGATTGAGCCGACCCGGTTGGCTGGGCATAGTCGAGCGAACAGGACGGGACAGATTAATGGAAACAGCCACCGCCGTACTTAACGCGGTCGAATACTGGGGCTACGCTGGATTTCTCACAGCCCTGGTGTTTCTGGGCTGGGGCATGGACCGCGTAGAGCCAAATGCACGGACATCGTTCATCTTTCGCCCTCTACTGCTTCCGGGTGTGGTGATCTTATGGCCATTGGTCTTGTGGCGGTGGTGGCAGCTTGAGAGCGGGCGCGACCGACCGCACGCCCGGCATCAACCGCCACGCCTCTGGCACAAGCGATTCTGGATCGTCTTTGCCTGCGCCATCCCGGCTATCCTGATCTTCGGATTGCTCGTTCGCCAAGATGGCCCTTATGAACGCCCCGCCGTGCAATTGGAGAAGGGGCAATGAGCGTCGCTTACGTTCCGGTCCAGTGGAACCGCAACAAATGGCTCTACGATGCGGTTCTGGTCGTGATGGTCGGCCTCTACATCGGTGTGTTCCTGAATTTCGCACCCGCCTATCAGGACGTTACCCGGCCGGTCGATCCGCAGGTTCAGCGTGCGCGCGCATTCGGGTCCTGTGCGTTCTTTATGCTGACGGTGATCCTTTGCATCGGTCCGCTGGCCCGGCTCGATCGCCGGTTTCTACCGCTGCTCTACAACAGACGCCATTTCGGGGTGCTGACCTGCTTCGTTGCAATGGCCCATGCCGGATTCATCCTGGACTGGTACTTTGCCTTCAGCCCCGTGCCGCAATGGAATGCGCTGCTGAGCGCGAATACCAGCTATGGTCAGGTGTTGGGCTTCCCCTTCGAAATCTTCGGTATCTTTGCGCTGGGCGTCCTGATCATTCTCGCCGCCACAAGTCATGACTTCTGGCTCAGTTTCCTGACGGCCCCGGTGTGGAAAGCGCTGCACTACCTGATCTATTTCGCTTATGCGGCCGTGGTGGCGCATGTCACATTCGGCGTGATGCAGGACTTGCAGAACCCGCTCTTTGGCATGGCGGTTGCGCTCAGTGCGGCGGCGGTGTCAGGTCTGCATTTGTGGGCTGCTCTTGCAGAGCCACGGCCGGTTTCGGACAGGCAAGAGACTCATTGGGAGCGAGTTGGCAGCCTGTCCGAGATTGAGGAAGGTTGTGCCAAGATCGGGCTTCTGACCAATGGCGACCGGGTTGCCGTCTTCAGGCACGAAGGGACGCTGAGTGCGATTTCCAACGCCTGTGCACATCAGAACGGACCGCTGGGTGAGGGACGCATCGTCTTTGGCTGTGTCACCTGTCCCTGGCATGGATTTCAGTATCGGCTGCGCGACGGACGTAGCCCCGACCCGTTCACAGAGACCGTGCCGACCTACAATCTGAAACTCGAGGGCGAGGAGATATGGGTGGACAATCGGGCCAATTCTCCAGGCACCGATGTCGAGCCCATCGTGCTGGAGCCATCCAAAGAGGCCCCCCATGAAGACGCCTGAGAGCCGCATCTTCTTCATTGGATTTCTGAACGAATGGCCGGAGGGTTTGCGCACCTTTCTTCCGGTAGTTTCGGTTGTTCTGATCTGCGTCTTCGCTGGCCTTGGGTTTGCTGTGAGCGCCACGCAGGACGATCCCGGAGAGGGGCGTTTTCGCGGCGATCTTGGTAGGCAAACCCTAACGGGGGTGGTTCATGCTGAGCCGTATCCGACGCTCTGGATCACCCAAGGCACCGACCTCTTTCCCGAAGGACATGTGATGATGCTCTCGGGCGGCGGCAAACGCGGCGCGATGGCCGCCGAACAGTTCGCAGGGCAGCTCACTACGGTTCAGGGATTGCCACTGACCCGCGGCAGTCTCGACATGCTCCAGCTCTCGGGAGGTCAACGCAAGCCGAAGCCAGCAGAAGGTACGGTGCCGGCGCTCCCGGGCGACCGAAGTCTAGGACGGTGGCGCCTGACAGGAGAAATCTGCGATGGCAAATGTCTGGCGGGTGCCATGCGCCCCGGGATCGGTCTGGCGCATAAGGCCTGTGCAAACCTCTGCCTGATTGGCGATATCCCACCAGTCTTCGCTGCGACCGGTGCAATTGAGGGGCAGGAGTTTTTGCTGATGGCCGGGCCCGATGGCGGTCAGATGCCGCCCGAGATGTATGACTTCACTGCGGTTCTGGTCGAGATCGAAGGTGAGGTTGTTCAGCGCGGCGATCTGCTGATCTTCCGTATCGACCCCGACACGATGAGCATTCTCTGATGGTCCTGCGGGTCATAGGGATCGCGTTCGCAGCGGCGCTCTGCTGGGGCGCGTATCTGGCGCTGGAAAACTACGGCCAATTCGCAAACGTTGCGCGTTGGACCGGAGACAATGACCTTAGATGGCTCCGGCCGTGGCTGACCGAATTCCGGATGCCGCTCTTGTGCATTGCTGGTTTTCTCTCGCTGAGCGTCCTTTCTTGGCTCTGGCAAAAGCTCCGTCTGGGCCACTGAAAACTGTCTCAGCGGCCCTCGGTTAGGCGGCGACGGGCATCGGCAAGGACAATTGATCGACCCGCTGCAGTGCAGCCGCGATCAATGTATTGATCCATTGGAACTGCTCGACCGGAGCCATGTGACCGGCGCCATGCAACTCAACATGCGCGACATCTGGCAGGCTTGAAACGAGCCGTCTGGCGATCTGTTGCGTCACCGCGGGTGAGTGTGTCCCCGACATCAAAAGAACAGGAACCTTAATACTTGAAGTCTCAGCGGCGCCCAACGTCTCAACACTCATGTCGTTGAAGTCGGAGACAACCTGCATCGCCTGTGCGCTGAGTTTCTTTCGAAGTTTGGGCCCGAGCGACGACCAAGTGCCCGCGCCATTCCAGAAGTCGATGAACCCGGCCATGCCTTCCTCGGGCACACCGCAGGCCACGGTGGCACTAAGGCGGGCAGCCACAGCATTGATGGCACCAAGGGCACGGCGTTCCTCCGAGTTGATCCGATCGCCAAGGATTGTCGGCAGCATTGGCTCGTAGAGCGCCAGTGACGCCACGAGATCAGGCCGCATTGCAGCGATTTTCAGCGCCACAGCACCTCCCATCGAATGCCCGACGAGGTGGACCGGCGTGCCGCCCTTCTCGATCATATCGACAACCGGCAGCGCCTTGCGGGCAAGCCCCAAAGGTCCGCGCATTGCAGGACCGCGGTAGCCGGGAAGCTCCGGTGCCATGAAGCTGTACGTAGATGACAGCTGCCTGGCTAGAGCGGTCCACTGGGTTGCGTTCGAAGCCGAGGCGTGTAAGGCCCAGACCGAAGGGGTCGCGGATTTGACCCGAAACTGATTACCCATGTCCATTCCTCCGACCGGCAGCATCACCGAAACAGATTGACGTCAACTCGCCCCGGGACATGCCGATATCCCTAAGCGTCGCATCATCCATCCCACGCAGGCTTCTCAAGGCGCCCGCCCGTTTGCGGTGGTCCTTTATGCGAGCTGCCACTCCCGCCAGCGAAGTCAGCAATCCAGGTCTTCCAGGTGCAAAAGACATTTGATCCTCCTCTTGGTTTCTTCATCCGTTGCTGAGGACCAGATTGACCGCGCGGGTTTTCAGTCGGATATCGAATGGGGTGGAGAAGTGTTTCAATTGTTGAATGCTGGGGTGCTTGCCGTCGAGCGTGGGCGGGCTAGACTCCGATGGGGAGGGCCGAATGGGCGACACAAAAAAGGGCGAGGCGGAACTCTATACGCTGTTCCGGGAACACGGGATCTCGTGGAGCCATCATACGCATCCGCCATTGCACACGGTCGAGGAGTCCAAAGAACTGCGGGGAGATCTGCCCGGCGCACATGTCAAGAACATGTTCCTTAAGGACAAAAAAGGACAGCACTGGCTCGTGACCTGTTTCGAATACCGCAAGATCCGTATCCGTGATCTGGAAAAACAGATCGGTGCGCCGAAGGCGAGCTTTGGCAAACCCGAGGCATTGTGGGAAATGCTCGGTATCAAGCCGGGAGCGGTCTCCCCCTTCGGTTTGATCAACGATCCAGATCACAGGGTTCGTGTCGTGCTGGACCAGCAGATGCTCGAAGCAGATCCGATCAACGTCCACCCGTTGCACAACGAGGCAACCACAGGCGTCGCACGTGCGGACTTTCGCCACTTCTTCGAGATCACCGGGCACGATCCGGTGGTCGTGGACTTCGACGCTCTGGAAGAGTTGGAGCGCGCCCGTGCATCGGCAGCCTGACAACTGTGATTGCAGCGGGGCGATCCAAGCACTATTGCATGCCCATTGGCACAAAAGACCATGGGGATGACATGATCGAACTGGGTAACACGCCGCCACCATCTGACGGGGCATCTCAGGTGAAGGATGCAACGGACGCAACCTTCATGGTCGATGTGATCGAAGCTTCGCGCGAAGGTCCGGTTATCGTGGATTTCTGGGCGCCGTGGTGTGAGCCCTGCAAGACCCTCGGGCCGGTACTCGAGCAGGCTGTGGCTGCGACGGGCGGCAAGGTGCGACTGGTCAAGGTGGATGTAGACAAGAGCCAGATGGTTGCGCAGCAACTTCGAGTGCAATCGATCCCGGCGGTTTTCGGATTTGTCGATGGGCAGCCTGTTGACGGGTTCATGGGCAACGTCACACCTTCTGAAGTGACAGAGTTTGTAGCCAAACTCGCCAAAGGAGCGGGCGCAGGGGCGTTGGACGAGGCCCTGCAAGCTGCGGAGGAAATGCTTGAGCAAGGGGCGGCGGTCGAAGCTGCCCAGACCTTTGCTGCGATCCTCGGGGAAGATCCTGAGAATGCACGCGCAATGGGCGGCATGATCCGGGCGACCCTTGCGTCTGGCGATGTTGAACGGGCCAAGGCGCTTATGGCTTCTGTGCCTCCCGCGATTGCCGAGGATCAGGCGATCGTTGCTGCGCGGGCGGCGATTGATCTGGCCGAGCAAACGCAAGATGCGGGGGAGACCGGTGAACTCAAGGCGCGCCTCGAGGCCAGCCCGGACGATCATCAGGCACGCTTTGATCTTGCGACAGCGCTCTTGGCGGGGAATGACAAAGAGGGCGCGGTCGAGGAGTTGCTGGAGCTATTCCGCCGTGATCGAGAGTGGAACGAAGGGGCCGCGAAAGACCAGCTTTTCAAGCTGTTCGACACTTTTGGCGCAAACGATCCGCTCACGCTCAAGGGACGGCGCCGTCTCTCCTCGATGATCTTCGCCTGAGATGGTGCGCAGGTTCTCCCAGGCGGATCTTCCGGAGATGATGCCAGTCTTTCCGCTGTCTGGGGCCCTGTTATTGCCGCGGGGGCGGCTGCCTCTCAATATTTTTGAGCCGCGCTATCTCGCGATGCTGGATGATACGCTGAAGTCGGAACACCGGCTGATTGGCATGGTGCAGCCCTTCGAGAATTCTGGCACACCGGCGAGACTTCACAACATCGGTTGTGCTGGCCGTGTGACCTCGCTTAGCGAAACCGAGGATGGCAGATATCTGATTGTGCTCACCGGGATTTCGCGCTTTCGCATCGATACCGAACAGGAAGGGTTTGCCCCTTATCGCCGTGTCACGCCGAGCTGGCGGGACTTCGGTGTCGATCTTGATGGTGAGGAGAACCTGGACGGTTGGGACCGCGCCGAATTTCTCGAGACCCTCAAGCGGTATTTCGACATCGCAAATCTATCGTCGGACTGGGACAGCATGCGGGAGGCTGAGCCGGAGATGCTGATCAACTCCCTGTCCATGATGTGTCCCTTTGCGATCGAGGAAAAGCAGGCGTTGCTCGAGGCGCCGCAACTCACTGATCGGGCGGAGACGCTGATGGCGCTTCTACAGTTCGCCATCGCCGAAGGCGGCGATACTGGGAACCTGCAGTGACATGACAAGGCACTCAGAGACACCGCCCGTCAGCCCCAAACTGCTGGAAGCGCTGGTTTGCCCCGAGACAGGCGGGCGGCTGATTTTTGATCCAGAGCGTCAGGAACTGATCTCGAAGTCTGCCAACCTGGCCTATCCCGTTCGCTCCGGCATTCCGATCATGCTCTCAGATGAAGCGCGGGTTCTCGACGACTGATAGCTGCGTGCTCATCATATCTGCACGCATTGAACGCCGGTCGCGATTTTCTCGCGTGCCACGACACAAGCGCTGGCGTGGCCTATCCAACTTTGGGCCGCAGGCTGCAGTTGATTAGCCAAAGCTCAGCCTATGCGTGTGCTCCAGTGAGCATCAACGCAGTAACCGAGAATCCGCCGATCTGTCTCCGGTTCTGATCATGAATGGAAGCGCGCCGGTCCTTACCGTGTAGTGCTGGACAAGTGGTGATTTACCAATAATGTTTTTCCCATAACTGAAAGGGAGGAAAGAAATGAAGAATCTTACAAAAACTCTGGCGGTGGCAACACTCGGCATGGCGCTCACGGCGCCGTTTGCCCAAGCCGACACCTTTGTTCGTATGGTATCCGGACCGTCAGGTGGTTCCTGGTACCCACTCGGCGCAAAGATCATGCAGGTCATGGAAGAGAACATCGACGGTATTGCCACGTCGAATACATCTGGCGGCGGGATCTCAAACGTCCTGTCGGTGAACGGTGGCGACGCTGAAGTCGGTTTCTCCTACGCTCACACCACCGCCAATGGGTTCAACGGTGTCGGCAAGTTCAACGACAAGCAGGAAGACGTTCGTCACTTCGCGACGCTTTACGGCTCGATGTTCCAGGTGGCCGTGCGTGCGGACAGCGACATTCAGTCGTTCAAGGACATGGCGGGCGCCAACATCAGCCCCGGTAAGGCCAAGTGGACGGGTAC
>CAYYZH010000011.1:0-22361 GCA_964475765.1 uncultured Limibaculum sp. | reverse complement strand
TCAAGGACATGGCGGGCGCCAACATCAGCCCCGGTAAGGCCAAGTGGACGGGTACAGCGTTTGCTGAGTCGATCCTCAACCACTACGGCATCACCTTCGACTCGATCAAAGAGAACGGCGGCACGGTTCACCACGTGAACTACACTGAGTCTGTCGCACTGATGAAAGACGGCCACATCGACGTCTTCATGGCGGCGACTAACATGCCTCAGGCCAGCATGCTTGAACTCGAGCAAAGCCCAGGCATCCGTTTCATCGGGCTGCCGAAAGAGGATCAGCAAGCGATCATCGATGCCAACCCCGGCTACATCGAAGGGGTCATGCCCAAAGGCGTCTATCAGGCGGTCGAAGAGGATCTGAACTCGCTAGGGATCGTTGTGAACATGGTGGTGCACAAGGACCTGCCGGAAGATCTGGTCTACAACATGTGCAAGATTTTCTGGGCCAACCACGGCACGTTCGCCGAGGTGAAGTCAGTCTGGAACCGGGTCAAGCAGGAAGATGCGCTGTCTGGCGTCGCCATCCCCGTCCATCCCGGTGCTGAAAAGTGCTACGCCGAGCTCGGCGTCACCGGTTGATAATCTGAGTTCGCTGTATCGCGCGAACCGCGCCCTCTCCCGCGTGGGGGAGGGCAAGAAACGGGGGTGAGCACATGTCAGACACCACGGTGTCTCCGCTGGATTATCACGAAAAGCAGGAACTCGGGTTTCTAGAGCGACTGCTGCTCGATCGGCGGCTGAACTTTGCGAACGCCCTCTTGTTCTTCTGCGCGACGATCTCGATCGCGCTGGCCGTGTTTCACTTGTTCACTGCGGTTTGGGGCACGCCGGAAGGGCGCTCGTTTCGTTCGGTTCACCTTACGGTCATGCTGACTTTGGCGGTGCTGATGTATCCGCTGTTCCGCAAGTCGATGCGCGACCCGGTATTCATTCCTGGCGATCCCAAGAACACGCTTCGCGCGACAGGGTTGGCAATCGACCTCGTGCTCGTGGGTCTGGTACTTTTCGTCCAGCTCTGGACGATTTGGGACATCACGGCATTTCATCTGCGCTATGGAGAAAAAGAGGCCCCCGATCTGATTGTCGGTGGCATCCTGATCGTCCTTGTATTCGAGGCGACGCGCCGTGCTGTTGGCTGGGCGATGGTGATCATCACCGGCTTTTTCATGTTTCACGCGTTGTACGCGAACCATTTCTTCGGGTTCTTCTATGGCCCGCCGGTCCGCTGGGGCAAATTTGTCGACACGTTGTTCATGTCATCCGATGGCATCTTCGGCATCCCGCTGCATGTGTGTGCGACCTACATTGTACTCTTTATCATTTTCGGTGCGGTGCTGATCCGTTCTGGCGCGGGCAAGTTTTTTATAGATCTTGCGATCTCATTGACCGGGCACCGCGTAGGCGGACCGGCCAAGGCGGCCGCAGTCGCATCTGGGTTCATGGGCACAGTTTCAGGCTCGGCCGTTGCCAATGTGGTCACAACCGGGTCCTTCACGATCCCGCTGATGAAACGGGTCGGATACCGGGCCAAATTTGCCGCAGCCGTGGAGGCCTGCGCGTCGTCCGGCGGTCAGATCACCCCTCCGATCATGGGCGCGGCCGCCTTCATCATGGCCGAGAACCTGCGGGTTCCCTATGTCAACATTATCATCGCCGCGATCATCCCCGCGCTACTCTACTTCGTGACCGTCTATTTCATGGTGCACTTCGAGGCGGAGAAAAACGGCATCGGGTCTATCCCGAAGTCTGAATTGCCGAGCACCGGAGAGGTTCTGAAGAAGGGGTGGCACCTTCTGATCGCTCTGCTCGTATTGGTTGCGTTCCTGCTCTATGGCTATACGCCCATGCGTTCGGCGTTTTTCGGCCTCGCAGCCCTAATCGGTTTGAGCTTTATAAGCCCTTCCACCCGCATGAGCCCGGTGGACATGCTCGCGGCGCTCGAAGCCGGGGTCCGTGCGACTGTCCCCGTTGCCGTTGCCTGCGCTTGCGCCGGTCTGATCATCGGATCCGTTTTCGTATCGGGGCTGGGGCTTAAGTTCACGAACTTGGTCATCGAGATTGCCGATGGAAACCTTCTGATCCTGTTGGCACTCACGGGGATCGCCGCGATCATTTTGGGAATGGGGATCACCACGACCGCCGTCTACATCACCGTGGCGGCCCTGATCGTACCGGCCTTGGAAAAATTCGGTGTCGAGCCGATCGCTGCGCATATGTACGCCTTCTACTTCGGCGTCGTTTCCACGATCACGCCACCGGTGGCCCTCGCAGCCTTTGCGGGTGCGGCCATCGCGAAATCTCCACCTATGGCCACAGCGTTCGAGTCGACCCGTGTTGGCATCGCGAAGTATCTGGCTCCGTTGATCTTCGTCTACAATCCATCGCTTCTGTTTGTTGGACCGCTTTGGATGACGGTGGTTTCGTCTTTGCTGGCTTTGGCAGGGCTTTGGGTCCTAACCATGGCACTTGAAGGCTGGTATCGGGGTCGTCTCGATGCCATGCGGCGGATGGTACTTCTGGCCGCGGCTGTTCTGCTGCTCTACCCGCCGAACCACGCTCTTCTGGGTATCGGAGGTTGGGCGATCTCGATAATCGGAGCATTGCTCGCGGCGTCGATCATTGTCCCACGCAAGGTGAACGCAAACGCTGCATCAAGCGAGGTGGCGGGATGAAAACGATCTTCATTGGCCCAGTATTGCACTGGATCATCATCTTCGCCCTAGTCTTGCTTGGGTGGGTTGGAGGGAGCTTTCGGTTCCATGTCTCCGAGTTCAATCCGTTCATCATCGTCTTGATCGCAATCATAGTGCTCACTCTGATCTTGGTTTTGAAGTCATCCCGGCCGGACCTCAGAGTGACGCGAGATCCCGTTTCCGACGGCGACGATGACTAGATTGTAGAGACGGTTCGGTTTGTTCGAACCGTTTCAAGCCGTACTTTAGGTATCCTCCCAATTCTTTTTCGCTGGCGTCCTGCCCCCCTAGAGCTTTACCGGTATATTTCCGCGAGAGGGGGACTGGGCATGGCAAGAAAGCGACGCTCAGGCGAAGGCATCCTGAAGCTGCTGCGTGAGATTGAACTCAAGCTGGCCTCATGCGGTGATGTGACATCGGCATGCCGCAGAGTCGGGATCAGCGATGCGACATACTAAAACTGCAGGAAACAGTTCGGTGGTATGGGCCGCGCCCAGTTGTCGGAACTGAAGAGCCTGGAGAAAGAGAGTGAGCCATGTCACGCCAATGGTCCGAGTGACATTGGCCAACGCGGTTAAAGAAGATCGTCGCGGAGCTCGAACTCTACAAGCTCATCCTCAAGGAAGGCCTGAACTACCTAACGCCCAGGGTCTGACCACGGAGGAGCGCCGTCAGGCCGTCATCTACATACGCCAGAAGCTCGCGCCGTCCGAGCGGCCGACGTGCCGGGTGATCTGTCTAGCACGGGGCTCCCTACAATATCGGCCGATACCGAGACACGACGATGCGCTGCGGTTGGCAATCATCCGGCTGGCAAAGCAGTACTTCCTTATGGCTGTGGCCAGGTCACAGAGTCGCTTCACATCAAGGGCTGGCGGGTTAATCACAAGAAGGTCGAGGGGCTCTGGCGCGAGGAAGGACTGCAACTTCCGCAGCGCCAAAAGAGGCGCAAACGGCTCTATCACAAGGACAGCTTGATCGTCCGGTTGAGGCCAACCCATCCGAACCATGTCCTCCTCTCGCCGATGCTGCGCATCGTTTGCCGGGCAAGGGGGGCATAGACTTTGTTCATGACAAACTCGGTAACGGTCGAACCTACAAGGTGCAACCGGTGCTGGATGAGTTCATTCGGCAGGCCTTGGCTGTTGTGGTCCGCTCCGAAATGAGCGCTGACGATGTCCTCGAAGCACTCTAACCGCTTCTGTTTCGACACGGCACGCCCGAGTAAATTCGCTCCGACAATGGACTTGAGTTCGCTGCGGAAGCAACACAGTACTGGCTTCGAAGCATCGGCATCAAGCCGATCCGCATCTATCCCGGTTCGCCCCGGGAGAACGGATACATTGAGCGCTTTAATCGCACGCTGCGCCGGGAGATTCTCAATGCCAAGTGGTTCGCAACGACCGAGCAAGCTCAGATCGTTATCAATCACTGGCTCAAGCAATATAACCACACGCGCCCCATCACGCGCTAAACATGCTTCCACCAGTTCTGGAAACCACATTAGAGAAACGCCACATCAGTGGCCCAGAGACTGCGGTCTTGACAAGCCTCTGCGCAGCGCGCGCCGCCAGGCCAGGTCTCCGGCTTGAGTGATCGGCCGGCGCGGATTTTCTCGATAATCGGGCGCCAGGTCTCCTCAGGCCAAGTCCAGCTATCGGGCTGCTCAGGCAAGGCATTCGCAGCTTTGGACATGATGCTCTCCTTTTGGCTGCGGGCATCAGGCTAGCATCGGACATGAGTTGCCGCCATCTACTCCGATCCAACTGAGTACGGACCCAATCCAGGGTGTGGGTGTCATGGACAGTTCCGATAGCTCCTGCAAAGCAAAACAGAAGTTATGGCCAACGCCAGTTTTCGAGCAGGCTTGGGCCTTCCGCTCTCTTTCGCAATGCTTCCATCGTTGTGGGGAGACCGGACGTTCGACTGCAGGCGGCTATCGGGACGTTAATTAGTTGGCTCACTTCAAAAACTGACTTGTAGGCGTCGAGCGAAAGCAATTCTGGCCCTTTGTTAGAATGGACGCACTGATGAACGGTTCTGGAGTTCTCACGAAATCCCGCAATGCCATCAGCGCTCAGTCAGGAATGTTCAATGCTTTTGCGAGCGTCTTTGCCAGTTTCTCGCAACGGTCCTCAAGCCGCGAGACCGGACCGGCGACAACAACGGCAAGGCGTCGATCAGTGATGTTCAGGGGCAACGCCACCGCCGCGAGATCGGCATCATATTCGTGCAGGCTTTGAAACCAACCTCGGCTGAGCGAGGCGTCGATCTCCGCTTCTACGGCCTCGGGAGAGGTTAGAGCGCCTGTTCCATAGCGCGTATAGTCGATCCCTGCCAAAGTCCTGCGTCGTTCAGCAAGTGAGTAGCCGGACAAAAGCGCTCGTCCTGAAGCGCCTGCATGGATTGGCACACGAACGCCTGGCCGCGCAACATAACGAACCGGAGATGCAGACTCGATGGCATCGACGTAGACGGCGTGCCGACCGGCGGCCGTAGCAAGGATCGCCGTCTCTCCCGTTTCATCTGCAACTTGGCGGAGCATTTTTGAGAGACGAGCGTCCATCGGGTCTGCCTCGACCAGGGCCTGGGCAGTATCCAGCCAGCGTCGGGTCGGAAAATACCCACCACGTCGAGCGGGTTCGAACATGTAACCCTGCTCAACGAGGGTGTTCAGAATGTTATAGGTCGATGATCGTGGCCAGCCGAAATGGGTCTGAATTTCCGCCAGGCTGGCCGGGGTCCCACGCGCAGCAAAGAACTCGATCACCGCAAGTACGTTCTGGATCTGACGAACAGCCATCGACGGGAGTCTCCTTCTTGATCAACCGGCTGATATCACCGCAGGTGGCTGGACGGCTGCATGTTAGTCTCGTATATTTGGACGAACAAGTCACATATGTGGACATTCTTGCGATTTGGAGAGCCGACATGAACATCCAGTCATCAGATTTTGCCGAAACCCCAAAAGATCTGTCGGACTGGGTTGCTCCGGACTGCCACGGCATGAATTTCTATCAGATCGACAGGGGTCTGCAGGATTTGCTGACGATTTATCTGCCAGATGATCTGCGCAAACATCTGACACCGCATTTCGAACGGCTGGGAGCTTTGGCTGGAAACGAGATTGATGACTGGGCGCGCCTGGCCGACAAGCGCGATCCCATCCTGCATTATCGAACGCCTCGCGGAAAGTTGGAGGACTGGATCGAATTTCACCCTGCCTACCGCAGCATGGAGGAAGTTGCCTTCGGCGAGTTCGGCTTTGCCTGCATGGTCCACAAGCCGGTGTTGGGCTGGGACAAACCCATGCCGCATACGGCCAAGTACGTCTTCCAGTACCTGTTCGGGCAGTCTGAATTCGGACAGCTTTGCCCGATCTCGGCCACTGAAACATCGGCGACGATGATCTCACTTTATGGATCAGAAGACGTGAAGGCACGCTTCCTGCCCGGCCTGCTTAGTCAGAACACCAAGACCATGCTGAAGGGCGCGCAGTTCATGACCGAACGCACCGGTGGCTCGGACGTTTCGAACGTTGAACTTGAAGCTCGTTGGGAGGACGGCGAATGGCGCTTGTATGGAGAGAAGTGGTTCTGCTCGTGCGCTGATGGGGATGTGGCTTTGCTGCTGGCGCGGCCAGAGGGAGCGCCCGCGGGTAACAAAGGGATCGGCCTTTTTGCCATGCCGCGCCGCCGTGACGACGGCTCACGTAACGATTACCGGATCGTGCGGCTAAAGGATAAGTTGGGCAGCCGATCCATGGCTTCGGGCGAGATCGTCTTCCAAGGCGCTACGGCTTATGCGTTGGGCGAAGTGGGTCCACATGAAAACGACGGCCTGAAGAAAATGATGACCCAGGTGTCCCTCTCACGCCTGTCCCACGGTGTAAGAGCCGCGGCCATGATGCGCCGTTGTCTGAATGAGGCGTTGACCGTTGCCGGCTATCGCCGCGCATTTGGGGAGACGATCATCCAGAAACCGCTGCTGCGCCGGCAACTGATGAAGCTGATGGTCCCGACGGAGCAGGCGCTGTCCATGTCACTCTACCTTGGCACCCAGATCACCAAGGCAGAGGCCGGGGATACGACGGCTGAACGATTGATCCGTATCCTGACTCCCGCCCACAAATATCGCACCGCCCGTGACAACGTTCGCGTCGCCACCGGTGCGATGGAGGTGCGCGGCGGTAACGGGTACATCGAAGACTGGGTTAACGCCAAATTGGTCCGCGATGCGCATCTGGGCGTTCTGTGGGAAGGCACGTCGAACATCAACTCGTTGGACATTACAACACGCGCGGTGGCCAAGGTCGGTGCCCACAAGGATCTGGAGGCGGATCTTCTGGCGCAGATCGAAGGAGCTGACGACATGCCCGGGCAGTTCCGAGGGCAGCTCGCAAACACCGTGCAGCTCGCCATGGCGCTGGCGGATGAAGTGGGCGCCTCGGGCAACCAGACGATGGCGCGCAAGGCGTCGAACGCCGTCTATAATGCTGCGACTGCGACTCTGTTGGCGACAGAAGGCGCGAGCCTGGGTGCCCGTGGCGGCGATGCCCGCCGGCTGCTTCTGTCGCGCATGGTGCTTGACCATCGCATGAAGCCTCAGGACCCGCTCAGCGTGGGAGAAGGGGCGTTCGATGCCGGGGCTACCGATGTGCTATTGTCGGAAGCGCCGGTGTTGCTGGAGGACGCTGCTCTGGCGCTCAATCTCTGATGGCGCAGAAACCTCTGCACGGGGTCCGAGTGCTTGATCTCACCCGGATCATCTCTGGCCCCTACTGCACGCGGTTGCTGGCCGATTGCGGGGCCGAGGTTATCAAGGTCGAACCTCTGGGCGGCGAACACATGCGTCAGAAACAGCCGATGCGCGGAGGGGCCAGCACCTATTTTGGGCATGCCAATGCTGGCAAGAAGTCTGTCGCTATCGATTTCCGCTCTCCGGATGATGTCGAGCAAATCCGTGCTCTGGCGAAAACCTGCGATGTGGCAGTCGAGAACTTCCGCCCCGGCGTGGTGGCGGAACTGGGGCTGGACTATCCGTCTCTGGCTGCGGAGCGGCCGGATATCGTTTACTGCTCCATTTCCGGTTTCGGCCAAGGCGGACCACGTTCCAATGCGCCTGCTTATGCGCCGATCCTGCACGCAGTCTCGGGCCATGATCTAGCGACGCAGAGCTACGATGGTGCCGATCGACCAGCGAAGAACGGCATTTGGTATGCCGACATCATGGGTGGCGTTTATGCGTTCGGCGCCATTCAGACCGCTTTGATCGGGCGGCTGCGCCATGGCCATGGGCAATTCATCGACGTCTCGCTCATGGACACGATGATCAACCTTATGATTTTGGAGGTGCAGGAGGCTCAGACCCCCAGCGCTTTCCCGCGCTGGCTGGCGACACCTGTGCGTGCCGCAGATGGGTATGTGATGGCGATACCTATCACTGGGCGTAACTTCGAGCGGCTGGCGGATGCGATCGGCAAACCCGAACTGCGCGACGACCCGCAGTTCAACACGCAATTACCGCGTGAGGAGAACTGGCAGGCCCTGATGGCCGAAATCGAGGAATGGACCAGCACCCGCTCTGCCGCCGACGCCGAAGCACACCTGATGGCCGCAGGCGTGCCATGTGCACGTTATCAGACAGTGGCCGAGGCAGTCGCGGACCCGCAAACAGTCAGTCGACGTTTGATGGCCGATGTCGAAGACGGCACCCGTGCTTTCAGCGTACCTAATGCGCCCTTCCTATTTGGAAACGCACCACTTGGGGTTGGTGGTGCAGTCCCAGAGATTGGTGAGCATACGGCGGAACTACTTGGCGGTGCTTTCAGTAACCACGCTGCTGAGTAATCGAGACATGGCAGTTTTAATCTTGCGCTCGAAAGGCCGTGTGTACCGCCGTTGCGAAGTTCACCAATCACTTGGGTAGAGAGTGGCGCGCCGGATATTCATCTCTAGTCGCGCAAAGTCTTTCTGCGCTTCGAAGAAGATCCAATGCAATACCGTTCGCGCAGATCAGCTCCGACTAAAGATCAGTTTCAGCCCGGCGATGGCGAAGAATGTACCAAGCACCACCTGAATACCCCGCCGAGCGCGGCCATAGATCGCCACCATGGCCGGTGTCGAAAACCCCACCGCATAGAGCACATGGATCAAGACCGATAGGATGAAGGTGCCCAGTACGATTGCCGCGCCGACCCAAAGCGGAGCGTCTTCAGTCAGACCGAGCGAGATGATGGCAATCCAAGCCAATGCCGCCTTGGGATTGGTCATTTGGATGACATAGCCTCGGATCAGATAGCGCAGAGGGGTGCTGCGCCCTCCGGGTAATTCTTGAGCTTCAATATCTTGGCGGGCGTTGGCGGCGCGGAATGCCTTGAATGCGAGCCAGAGCAGATACAGGCCGCCCAGAACTTTGATGACCACCAGCGCAGAAGCATAGTTTGACAGCAGCGCTGAGAGCCCGGCAACCGTGAGGACTGCCCATGTCAAAGATCCCAGCGCTACGCCTAGTGCCAGCGCGATCCCTGATCGGCGGCCCATGCTCATCGACGTGCCCATGATCGCGAGCACGTTCGGGCCCGGGCTAGCAATGCCAAGCAAGAAGGCCGAATAGGCCAAAACGATTCCGGACAGGTAAGGTGTGAGGTCGCTCATGCTTTGATCCTCTGTCGTAGGTGGGTCATTAACTTAGCCCTCGATGCCGGTCTCGACGCCATCGAGGCTGAGGCGGTTCTTGCGGCGCCAGTAGGCACGGACGCCGTCAGGCCCCATCTCTGCGTAGAAGGGCAGCAACTCGTCATGGCCGCGCTGTTTGACTTGGTTCATGACGGGCACGCCCGTGCCGCAGGAAGTTTGGACGAGGTCGATCTCGAGATCGAAGATCTGCCGTTCACCCGCCATATCGGGGAACCCATCAGCCAGCAGGGGCCATTCGGCGTCCCTTGGATGAAACACGTGGGCATTGCCGTAGACACGCAAGATCATTGGCGACCCTTCGAAAGCGCAGAACATCAGTGTCATGCGCGGATCCGCGCGTACATGGGCAGCAGTCTCATTGCCGCTTCCAGTCAGATTCATCCAGACGATGCGCTGCGGACCTTTGACCTGAAGAGTTTCTAACCCCTTCGGTGAGAGATTTACCCGGCCATCGGGGCCTGCTGTTGCCACAAAGAACAGAGGCTGGCGCACAATGAAACCGGTCAGGGTCCGGTTTAACCGCTGGGCTGTCGGCATGTCGCCTCTCCTTGAGCTTCTGACGGAGCCGATTGTGCAAGCTGGCTACCGACAATGCCCAGCAGGATCAGGACGCCGCCCGCGACGGTCATCCAGGCTGGGACTTCGGTAAGGATCAGCCAGGCGAGAACCGGGGCCAGCGGAGTTTCTAGCGTGCTGAGCAATGCTGTTTCGCCAGATGGCAAACGCTTTGCGCCCTCGGTCATGGCCACGGACGCTAGGGCGAATACCAAACCGAAAGCCGCCATGATCGCGATCTCGGAAATAGGGTTCTGGAAGGGCGTGCCAAACACCAGCGCAGGAACCAACACCAAAAGCGAAGCCAGCACGATGGGTCCACCGCTGGGTGTTTTGGGATAGCGGCGGTAGATCACGAGATAGATCGCCATCACCACAGTCATCCAAAGCGCCAGAAGGTCACCTCGCAGATTAATCCCGCCGAGTGAGCCCGACATGATCAAGCCAACACCGGCGAAGGACATCAGACATGCCAACACAACTGACAAGGTCATTCTCTCCTTCATCCAGAGCCAGGCGAACAAGGCCGCCAACATCGGTGCCGCCGCGTAGATCAATGCTACGTTGGCGATCGATGTCAGCTTGAATGCGGTGATAAACGCAATTGAACCTGATGCTCCGATCACCGCCGCTGTCAGACCGGCCGGGCCCATACCGAAAAATTCGCGTGCAAGTGACCCACGTCCGGCGATGAACAACGTTGTCAGCACCGCAGAAAAAATCCCACGCCAGAATATTACATCCCAGGCACTTGCCGAGACGCCCTTGGCAAAGAGGCCCGCGCTGCTGAACATCACCGCGGAGGCGATCATGAGCGCCACGCCAGCCTTCCGGGAGTTGGGAATGATCTCTCTGTGCATAGTGTTCGTCCGATGGCTGCGACCGATAGAATAGGCCGCTGCTACTGACAGCTATCTGTCAGTATGGATGTGGTAGACCCGAGAAAACGGAGGGCGCGATGCAAAGAACTGACCGGCTGTTCGAGATCATTCACATCCTGCGCACCGCCGAGGCGCCTTTGTCGGCCGCTGCGATTGCTGCCGAGTTGGAGATCTCGCCCCGGACGGTATACCGCTACATCGCCACGCTGCAATCACTGCGCATCCCCATCGAAGGCGAAACAGGTGTCGGATACGTCATGCGTGGCGACTATGACTTGCCGCCCCTGAACTTCAGCGAAGAAGAACTGGAGGCCATCCTGGTTGGCCTTTGTCTGATCAGCCGGACTGGCGATGCGAGCCTGCGTAAGGCCGCCGACCGCGTACACCGGAAGATCGAAACGCACCGCGTACCGGACGGTAGCTTGTTGGTTTCGGACCATGGAATACCTGCGCCCGAAGACGGGCTGATGGCAGAATTGCGCGCGGCCATTCGCCGAGAGCAGGAGCTAAGGATCGTCTACCAGTCTCTGGATGATGAGCGAACCGAACGCACCATTCTTCCCGTAGCTCTGACTTACTATATCTCAGTCGCAACCGTCTCTGCCTGGTGCAAGTTGCGCGAAGATTTCCGGAGTTTCCGCGTGGACCGGATCACTGAGTGCACAGCACTCGATGCGTACTTCACCGGTGAAAGCGAAAACTTGCGCCGGCGTATGGCGTGACTTCTCCGGGGACGCAGTTCTGCGCGTTTGCTACCCGTAAGTTTGCGCGAATTCGGAGGTTCGGATCATCCAACGCAAAGGACAGGCTCTGGCTGTGTTGCAGCCAAGCACAGGTTCTTGAGTGTTTCCAATTGGCGAAGCAGGGAAGATCAAGTTCTCGAGGGAGATCCGGGCCCAGATCTATGACACGCGCCCGGAGGTGCCGCGAGACGGTTCGGGCTAGCGAGATACCTGCAGCCCCAGTCGTTGGGTCAATCCTGTCCAGACAGCCAGGAGCCAAAGTAAGATTGGGATCAGCGCACTGATCAACACCGTCCAAATCGGTGTATCCGCACCCAGATGACCAATGACTGCAAATGCTGCACAATGCGGTAGGGCTCCGCAGAAAACGGCCACGAGGAATGCAAGGAAGGGCATCCGGCTGAATCCAGCGCAGACCGAGATCACCTCCGGCAGGACCGGCATCCAACGCGACGCCGCGACGATCCAGCCGCCATATCGGGCAAAGGCCCGCTCGCCTGTTTGCAGATGCTCGCCAATCCACCGAACAGCGAAAGGCCGGCCCAGAAATCGGCCCAGCCCGTAGCCCACAACTGCTGCCAAAACAGATCCCGCCAAGGCATAGAGCGTCCCAAGCATTGGGCCATAGATGATCCCGAGCCCAGCAATGATTGAAGTCGTCGGAATCGGAAGAAAGAGATCCGCGACCAATAGGACGATCCCGGTTAGTCCCGCGTGCAGGGAGCCCGCGCCAAGTTCCCGCTGAGCCGATTCGATGTTGAGCAAAGCCTCCAGACGCTCGCCCCACAAAAGAAACGGCACGATCACCATGACCAGCAGAAGCAAGGGGATCAGCCAAAACTTCGACATCGTTTGCAGTGTTCCTCGCGAAAGCTGTGAGATGATCGCATACGAAATACAACCCAGGCGCAAGCATCTTGACGTGGGGGCATTCGGCGTTTCTTATTCTTTGCGTCGGTTCGACATACAAGGGTCGGGATCAATCGACCCCCTCAAAGGGAGGAGAATACGGTGAAGAAATTTATCACTGCCGCTGTAGTTGGCCTAACGACTGCTGCCCTTGGGACTGCCGCATCGGCTGGTCCAAAGGTCAAACTTGAGCCGGTCGTCTCCGGCCTCAATGCGCCGTTGTCGATGAAACAACCTAAGGGCGACAGCCGCATGTTCGTGATCGAACAATGGGGCCGCGTCATGATCGTTGAGGATGGCGAACTCAACGGGACGCCTTTTCTCGATATTCGCTCGCTGATCGTCGATCGCCACCCGGACTTTGACGAACGTGGGCTTCTGGGCCTGGCCTTCCACCCGGACTTTGCGAACAATGGCAAGTTCTATGTGGCCTACTCTGGTCACCTCGACTTCCAGGGCGATCTGGGGCAGATGCTTTGGTACAGCCACAACAATATCGTGTCGGAGTTCACCGTCTCGGCCGACGATCCGAACGTTGCTGATCGAAAATCGGAGCGGATCCTAAGTTCGACCGCATGGCCGCAGTTCAACCACAACGGCCATTGGATCGACTTTGGCCCTGACGGCATGCTCTATGTCTCCATGGGTGATGGTGGTTACGCCAACGATTGGGGCATCGGTCACAATCCCTTGGAAGGCAATGGTCAGGACATAACCACACCGCTGGGCAAGATCCTGCGCATTGATCCGGAAACTGGCGAAGCGGCTGCCGGCAACCCGTTTTTGGATGACGAGGATGCCGAGCCGCGCATCTACGCGACGGGCCTGCGCAATCCCTGGCGCTGCAGCTTCGATATGGGTGGCAACAACGACCTGTTCTGTGCTGACGTTCAGCAGAACTCATTCGAAGAGGTCAACATCATCAAGGCCGGCGGTAACTATGGTTGGCGTTTGATGGAGGCCGATCAGTGCTTCAACTACCTTGAGCCCGACAACCATCCGGCCCAGTGCGACAAGACGAACTTGGAAATGCCGATCATGACGTACAACAACTGCACGGCCAAGCCGGACGGTTGCGAAGGCATTTCGGTAACCGGTGGCTATGTATACCGGGGTGGGCACAGCGCATGGGACGGTGCCTACATCTACGGTGACTGGTCTCGTCAGTTCGGCGTCATGGACGGCATGATCATGATCGGCTCACCTGACGGCAATGGCGGTTACACGCGTGCGGTGGCCGACGTTGTGAACATGGATGGCAACCTTCCCTACATGCTGGCGTTCGCTCAGGACAATGCGGGTGAGGTCTATGCCCTGACATCGATCACGACAGGTCCGGTTGGTTCGCAAGATACGATCTACAAAATCGTTCCTGCCGAGTAATCGACGCCCAGAGAACAGGGAGGGCTTGCCGACGGGCGAGCCCTCCTTTTTCGTATCACCGCAGAGAGCTGACGGGAGAATCGAACAACATGTGGAGAAATTTTGGCTTTCTTAGTCTTGCAACGGCAGTGCTTGCTGGAGGGATAGTCGACGCGACTGCCGCCAAGAAGAAGTCCAAGCCACCCATTCCCTTCACTGAAGAGATGTTGCTTGATGAAGGGCGGATCACAGCTGGGCGTGAGATCTGGCAAGAACAATGTCAACATTGTCATGGTTCCAAGGCTTATCCCGGCAAGGCACCAAAGCTTAAGCCAAAGAAATACAAGCCCGGTTTTGTCTATCGCCGCGCCACTGATGGCTTTCGCAAGATGCCAGCTTTCGCGGACGTCTATTCGGATCTCGAACGCATGGATGTGGAGATCTATATCCGATCGGAAAAGTTCTCGCCCTGAGCACCATTGCCGCGTTGTAGCCCGGCCTGCCTAACCAAATTCGTCAATGCCATAAGCCCTAAGACCCGCGCCAGCCCGCGTTATGCGCGGCCACTACGCACACGCCTAAGGACGAAGGCCGGTGCGAGCATGAACAGAACAAGCACCATCATGCCCATCCCTTCGCGTGAGGTCTCTCCGGTGACCTCCGGCCACCAGACATCAATGTCCCACCAGTCCGTTACTTGCGGCCAGAAATAGATCAGGCCAACAATTGAGGCGATCAGGCAAAGCACGAAGAGCCCAGCAACCGTGCCAACGCTATAGAGCGCTGGATGAAATGCCGCCAGAAAACACCAGGTAGCGCCGATCCCATAGATCACCATCCACATTGGCCCATCCGGGTCGTTCCACTGAACGACAACAAAGACGACTAGAAGAATGCCAAATATCCCACTCAGAATACGCATCCAGTCCCTCCCGCATTGCTTTGCCACACGGAAACGCGCAGATTAATTGATGTAAAGCGGAATCAACGGCGCAGACCGGACATCCGCAGGGAGGAACCGATGGTCCTGCAAGATCGGCATGCGCCAGTGGCGTCCGAACTCTCTTGGCAACGCTTCTCTGTTCCCTATGAATACCCGGTGGCGTTCACCCGAGGGCTGTTTCGAGCCGACAACACACTCTTCGTCGATATGCTGTCCCGGCGGGAGCCCGAAAAGCGCCACCGGTTGATCGTCTATATCGATGACGGTATCGCCAAGGCTCGCCATGAACTGATCGACCAGATCGGCGTCTATGCGTCAGCGCATTCTGATCGCCTGGATCTGATGGATGTCGTGCCGATCCCCGGCGGCGAGAAGATCAAGACCGAGTTGACCTGGATAGAAGAGATCCAGGACACGGTGCATCGGCGTGGGGTCGACCGGCATTCCTATGTGGTTGCCATCGGTGGAGGCGCCGTTCTCGATGCCGTGGGTCTTGCCGCTGCCACTGCTCACCGCGGCGTACGCCATGTCCGCGTGCCGACAACAGTGCTGAGCCAGAATGACAGCGGCGTGGGCGTGAAAAATGCGGTCAACCTGAAGGGCTACAAGAACTTCATCGGCACCTTTGCACCCCCGTGGGCTGTTTTGAATGACTTCGAATATCTCGACGATTTGCCGCGACGCGAGCGCATCGCAGGGCTCAGCGAAGCCGTGAAGGTGGCGCTGATCCGTGATCGCGAGTTTTATGATTGGTTGGAGGCGAACGCCGACGCTCTGATCACCTTCGAGCGGGCCGCCGAGGAATACATGATCCGCCGTTCGGCGGAACTGCATATGCGACAGATCGCTCATGGCGGTGATCCGTTTGAAATGGGATCCGCGCGCCCGCTGGATTTCGGCCACTGGGCCGCCCACAAGCTGGAGGCGCTGACGCATAACCATGTGCGCCACGGAGAGGCGGTGGCCATCGGCATCGCGCTTGATACGCGTTATTCGGTTCTGAAAGGGCTGTTGGCCGAAGGCATTGACGAGCGTGTCGCGAGCCTGTTGGAACATCTTGGCTTTCGCATTTTCCATCCCGCGCTTCTGCGTACGGGTGAGGATGAACGTCCCCTTATCCTTAAGGGCCTTGATGAGTTCCGCGAACATCTGGGCGGTGAGCTGACCATCACCCTGCTGGCTGACCTCGGTGTCGGCCAAGAAGTGCATGAGATGGACGCCGATAAAGTGCTTGAGGCCATGCACTGGCTCCGCGATCGCGAGGGCGGCTGAGGTGCTTCTGCCGGGGGCGCAGGCCCTGACCTACTGTCTGAATATCCATCCGACACAAAGCTGGGCCGAGGCAAAGGCTGCCCTGACCGGTCCTGTTCTGGCTGTGAAGCAAAAGATTTGCCCTGACGCACCATTTGTCGTTGGTCTCAGATTTTCCGCCGAGACCATGGCCGAGCTGGCAGACGCGAAAAACCGCGCTGAACTGGCAGACATTATTGAGGCGAATGATTACCTCCCGCTGACGATGAATGGCTTCCCATACGGTCCCTTCCACGGGACCCGCGTAAAGGAAGACGTCTATCTCCCGGACTGGCGAGCTGAGGAGCGAGTGACCTATACGCTCGACCTCGCCAATTTGATGGCAGAGATCAATGCACCCGGCTTCCTCTCGCTTTCAACGGTACCAGGTGCGTTTCGTCCGAACGGACAGGGCGCCGAGGCAGAGATGGCTACCAACTATCTTCGCGCCGTGGCGCATCTGATCGAGCTGGAGGCCCACACCGGACGGCAGGTCGCGCTGGCTATCGAACCGGAGCCTTGCTGTTTCCTTGAGACCATCGAAGAAACCGTTGCCTATTTTCAAACTCACCTCTTTAGCGACAGGGCCGTTCGACAGTTGGCGGATCTAACCGCTCTGTCGACCGCCGATGCTGCAACCGCACTGCCGCGCCATTTGGGTCTTTGCTACGATGTCTGCCATGCCGCGGTAGAGTTCGAGGACCCGGCCGGGTCCATTGCAGCGCTCAATGTTGCGGGGATCCCCATACACAAGCTGCAACTGTCTTCCGCGGTGAGGGTGTTGTCGGGCTCGCCGGAGATGCGACAGGTCTTAGCGCGCTATGATGAGCCCACATATCTGCACCAATTGATCGAGCGCGGCCCCGATGGCCTGAACCGCTTTGCCGACCTCGGCGAGGCACTCGGGCGCGGTGCCACCGATGGTCGTGAATGGCGGGTGCATTTCCATGTTCCCGTCTTCCTCGAAAAGCTGCCCGACTTTGACACCACCCAGGCGTTCCTCGCGGAGATCATTGCCTTGCATCGAGGGGATCCCATCTCACCGCATCTCGAAGTTGAAACCTATACTTGGAATGTCTTGCCCCAAGGCCTGCGCACGGGTGCCGTTGAAGATGCAGTGGTGCGGGAGCTGAACTGGGTCCTTGGAGAACTCGGGCAGTGACGCTTGGAACGCTACTGCGCCTTGGCCGGGTATCGAACCTGCCAACCGTTTGGACCAATGCCCTGGCCGGGTCTGTTCTGGCCACGGGCGGAGATCTGTCGCTCTCCACCTATGTTCTTACGGGCATTGTTCTGACGCTGTTCTACGAAGGTGGTATGTGGCTGAACGATGCTTTTGATGCGGAGATCGATGCGCGCGAGCGTGCGAACCGTCCGATCCCAAACGGAGAAATCGCGGTACAGACGGTGTATGCTGGGGGTTTCGCGATGCTCGTTGCCGGGATCGCCATCTCCTTTACGCTTGGGACAATCGCAGGTCTTGCCGGGATAGCGTTGGCGACGGCTGTTGTCGCCTATGATGCTCTGCACAAGAAAGTCAGCTTTGGACCCGTCATAATGGGGGCAACGCGTTTCTTTTCTTATGCGTTGGCTGCAGTGGCGGTAGGCACGTTTGCAGGCGGCGCGCTTTGGGGTGCGCTGGGATTGTTTGCATACATCATTGGCCTGACCTATGCGGCAAAGCAGGAAGCCTATGACCGGATCGGCGCCGCTTGGCCGTTGGCGGTATTGGCAGTTCCGGTCTTGTGGGGATTGGTGCAGGCGATCCAGAGCCCCATCGCTCTGGTTATTTGGATCGGTTTTGCAGCTGTCGTCGCCTTTGCATTGCACCGTCTGTTTCGGCGTCAGCCCGGCGACGTGCCAAAGGCGGTAGTGACCATGATCGCGGGCATCTCGCTCTACGATGCCGCACTGATCGGTTCCACAGGGGCATCGGGTTTGGCGGTTCTCGCAGCAGGCGGCTTTGCCCTGACCCTTGCGCTTCAGCGAGTGGCGTCTGGCACATGACGACAGTGACCGCGCATCATCAGTGCACGACCATGGTCATAGCGGCGTAGACTGAACCGGTTGTTTTCCTCGATTCGAATCCAGTCATCGTTATCCTGTCGCCAAAGGATGAGGGCTTTGCGGTCCTCACGGGGGCGCACATTCCACACTGTACCATTTTCGAAGACGACGCTTTGCTCCCGAAACGTGAACCCCTGCGTTGATATCTTGGATCGTCCGGCGCACCCGATATGAATGTTCTCGCAGTAGAAGGGCAAGGCGGGTGTGCACTTAGTCGACGCATCTGCCTCCAATGCCAGCCATTGCGAAATGAATGCGGCCCAGACTGCCGCCTTGGTCCTCATCCTTCGAAAACATGGCGCAGGACAAGATCCTTGAACTCTGTCGCTTGGACCGCCCCCTTGGGCAGCAGTCCTGACTCGGACGAGATGACCAGAGGCCCCATCTCTGGGTCATCCGTGATGCGCCCATGGGTGCCTTTCACCAGATGCGTCGCGTTCGGTGAAATCACGTCCATCAATCCCCGGAACCCGAGTTTGCGTCGGGCCAGTTTCCAAGCCGAGGTGAGCTTTGGGAATTTGAGATCCGGGTCGAAGAACAACTCGACCGGATCGTAGCCCGGCTTCTGGTGGATATCGACTGTCGTGGCATAGTCGGGCGCTACCCGGTCATCCTCCCACCAGTAATAGCTAAACCAACGGTCTGCCTTGGCTATCGCGATCAGATCGCCGGACCTTTCATGATCCAGACCATTCGCGACTTTTTCTTCCTCGCCCCAAACTGCATCGACGCCGTCCAACTTTTCGATGACCTCACGCACGCGAGCGAGCCGGTCCGGGTCGTTAACATAGACATGGGCGACTTGGTGATCCGACAGTGCGAACGCCTTCGATTGGCCAAGATCGATCATCTCGCGCCCCAACTCCATTCGCCAGGCAATCATCCCTGCCTGTCGCAGCGCGCGGTTGATGTGCACCGCGTCGGTCGCTTTGGTGATACCGTACTCTGAGACGATTAAGACACGTTGGCCGGTCGCTTGCGCATGGTCTATGAGAGCGCCGCAACAGGCATCGATCTCGCGCAAGTCCTCTTGCAGCCGGGGGTGCTCCAGATCCGGACCCAAGCGCTGAAGATTATAGTCGAGATGCGGCAGATAGGTCAGCGTCAAGGTCGGCGAGCGCGTCTCCATCATGTGCAATGTCGCCTTGGTGATCCAATCGGACGAGGTGATATCGGCCATTGGCCCCCAAAACTTGAAAAGTGGGAACTGACCAAACCGCTCATCCAATTCGTCGCGAAGCTCCATCGGTTGAGTGTAGTGATCGGGGATCTTGCGTCCGTCGCTTGGGTACATCGGTCGGGGCGTATCCGTCCAATCGGCACTGGCATACATGTTGTACCACCAGAACATCTTGGCGCAGGTGAATGATGGATCGCGCATCTTGCCCGCGTCCCAGATCTTTTCACCTGCAACCAGATTGTTCGGTTGGCGCCACAGCAGTATCTGGCGCAGGTCCTTGAAATACCAGCCATTTGCCACCGCTCCATGGCCCGATGGCGGCAGTCCGGTCACCAGGGTAGACTGCACGGTGCATGTTACAGCCGGGGTGACTGTACTGAGGTGCCGCATCCCGCCGCGCTGGACCAGCCGGTTCAAATTTGGGGTGTGCGGCCCCAACAGATGAGGCGCCAGGCCGACGGCCAAGATCGCGAGTGTGCGTTGCATATAAGGTCCTTGCCGGTGCGTTTGCAGACACTAGAGGTGCGCCGTACTGCTTACAATCGCCCTCAGGATGAAGATGCCTCTAGCAGCCACCGCGTCGCATACATAAAGTGAACGAAAACCTCGGGAGGGTCGTATGTCCGAACAACCGGTCGATCTGCTGCGCCAATGGGTGCGGCGGCAGGCAGGCGATGCTGCCAACTGGTTTGACGACGCCACGGGCAAAATGGTTGCAGAGCGAGATCTGCACATCGTGCTTGGTCTGTCGCCACGCAGGTTGGGCAAGGCCGATCTTGATTTAGGTCCAGAGGATCTGGACGCCGCAGATGTCGCCTATCCAGGTTGGAACCCTAGCGGCTGGTCGATAGATGGCGCAGCCCGGGTGTGTGCACTGTTGTCGTTCAAAGGACAGCGGCCCTTCGCTGACATCTTCAAGGATCTGCGGCGAACCTCGGACGTGGCCGAGATGATCGCGCTCTATCGCGGGCTTCCTCTTTATCCCGAGCCCGAGACGCTGCATTTCGAATGTGGTGAAGGGCTCAGGTCCAACCTCAAACCGGTGTTCGAGGCGATTGCCCACGATAACCCTTTCCCACGCGATCATTTCGACGACCACCGCTGGAACCACATGGTGCTGAAGGCACTGTTTGTTGGCTCATTGCTGGCGCCAATCACAGGGCTGGATGAACGCTCAAATCCAGAGCTTGCGCGGATTCTCTGCGACTATGCGCATGAACGTTGGGCCGCCGACCGTCGGGTCAGCCCTGAGCTCTGGCGATGCGTGGGGCCGTTCGCAGATGCCGCCGCGCTGACCGACCTCAAACGCGCCTATGCGGAAGATGGGCTGAGCGCAAAGGGCGCCGCGCTGGCCATGGCAGCGGCCGGTGCATTCGATGGGGCAGGGGCAGCTGACATCGCGTCTGGCGTGCTGACCTGGGACAGTTTGGCCGAAGAAATCTTGGCGCAGGAGACGACCCCGGCCCTGCCAAATCAGGAGGCCGTCAGATGATGCTCATCGATCCACACGCGCACATGATCTCCCGCACAACCGACGACTACGAAGCGATGGCCGCCGCAGGTGTCGTGGCCCTCATCGAACCTGCGTTCTGGCTTGGCCAACCCCGGACGTTTGTCGGCACCTATGTGGACTACCTCTCGACCATCGTTGGCTGGGAGCGGTTTCGCGCAGGTCAATTTGGCATCCGTCATTACTGCACCGTCGGATTGAACTCGAAGGAGGCCAATAACGAAGAACTGGCCGAGGGCGTAATGGAATGGCTCCCCCGCTTTGCGCTCAAGGAGGGCGTGGTTGCGATCGGTGAGATTGGCTATGACGAACAAACACCACTGGAAGACAAATATTTCCGGCTACAACTTGAACTGGCCAAGGAGTTGGACCTGCCGGTGATGGTCCACACGCCGCATCGCGACAAGAAGCGTGGCACGTCCCGATCCATGGACGTCTGCGACGAACATGGCATGGACCCCGGCAAAGTCATTATCGACCACAACAACGAAGAAACCGTCGCCGAAACCCTGCAACGCGGATACTGGGCAGGGTTCTCGATTTACCCGTCTACCAAAATGGGAAACGCCCGCATGGTAGAGCTATTGAAGCAGTATGGCGGCGAGCGGATCATCGTCGACAGCGCATGCGATTGGGGGATCTCTGATTGCCTTGGTGTCGCAAAAACAGCAAAGCTAGCTTTGGACTCTGGCATCTCCGAAGAAACCGTGAAAGCCGTTTGCTATGGCAATGCGCTGACGGCGTATGGCCAATCCGGCCAGATGAAAGAAGAGGACTGGCTAAACCCTCCAGCGATCGACCAACGCACTCTTTACGAAGGGAACTCAATTTTGCGTGGCGGACGGGACCCCCTTATCGAGAAGAACCCGCGACGAACTTCATTGTTGATAGAATGAGGTCCGGGTCGGTTCTGTGGTCGGCCTCAAGTTTCGCCATATGGGTCCACCAGACCGCTGAGTGGGCATCAACGAACGGGATTGGAATTAGAATTTCTCAATGTCGATGCCGGTCTAGTTCTTGTCGATCGGAGACAGTATCGAGCAGTTATTCTCCAACTTTGTCGGCCTCTTACGCAGTACCTTGCTGTTCCGGTTCGCGTTGGAGATGGGCTGTTGTGCAACAAATCCGGCCGCTTGAGGAATGACTCCGCCAATTGCAGAGTGGCTTAGGACGCTGGCGTTCGTAGGGCTCGCTGTCGATGTCCAGTTTGCATCCTTCATGAAAGAGCCGAACATAGAGGGTTTCTCTGTCGATTGCCTTTGTGTCCTGTCCTCTTAGAACTGTGCCAGTGTTTCGTCCGCGAGGGTGGACTGGGCATGGCAAGAAAGCGACACTCAGGCGAAGGCATCCTGAAGCTGCCGTGTGAGATCGAACTCAAGCTGGGCCCGGACGATGATGTGACATGTGGAGTATCGCAGGAAGCGGATCATACAGCTGCTGGACGGGTTGTGAGGGAAGTGACTGATGTTGCCCTGCTGACGTGATCCGGTGAAAGTGGTCCAGGAACTGTGTTAGTTTTCCGGCGGGAATC
>CAYYZH010000010.1:0-42662 GCA_964475765.1 uncultured Limibaculum sp. | reverse complement strand
GTTGTCATCGTTCGTGTCCATGAAGAAACGACCAGACAACGAACCAGGCTGGGGCGGCTGCGGCACAAACTTCAGGTCGTCAACCGCGCCCGAGCCGTTCAGCGTCAGGTCGATCTGCGAGACACCATCGACATCAAGGATGATCTGCTGGATGCCCCCATCAACACCCTGTGGGATCGCAACTTCTTCGATCAGCTGACCGTTTTCGTTCAGCAGACGGATGGTGCCGCCTTCCTCTGCGTCGAGGACTTTGATGTCTGCGATGAAGGAGGGCACGTCAAACTTGAACCAGATGGTGCCGCCGATGGCGTCATCCGGATCGCTCGAGTCGTTGTCTTCCGAGACGATCAGGACATTGCCCTGGGTATCCGAGGCCAGATCGGTGTCGCCGCCGGTCGGGTTGGCCGAGTCGAAGATCATCGCATCGTTTGCGGGAGTATTGTCGCGATCCCGCTGAGCGGAGATCATCACACCGTCAAACTGGGTGTTGACCACGTCTCCAGCCATTGCGTCTTCAAAGTCGAGACAAACAACGCCCTCAAGATCCGAACTGTCACGGAACGGCTCTTCCGGCTCAGCAGGATTGAACGTCACTTTGTCGAAGCGAAGAAGTTCACCGCCATCTTTCCATGCACGGATTTCGAACTTTGCGCCGTTTGGAATTTCAATGCCTTCCAGCGTGAAGTCAGTGAAGCGACCGTTGTCCGAACCTCTGCCATTGCTCTGCTGGTCCAGGCTGAACCGGCCAACCATGTGACCGTCGACGAAAACCTTCACAAGGGAGACTCCGTCGGTCTCGTCCTGAGCGGAGATCGTCACGTCGTATGTGCCGGACACACCTTCGAAATCGGTCGAAAGCCGGGCATCATTTTTTGTCGCTCGGATCAATGCGCCGTCCGAAGCATTGTTGCCGTGCACGACTTTGAAGTTTGTCAGATCGAAATCTTCAGCTTCGATCATCACCATTTCGGGTTCGGCAGGTGCCGGGAACGGGCCGACCGAGTCAAACACGACTTTGTCGATCCGAGCGAACTCGCCGCCGTCTTTCCAAGCGCGCAGTTCGAAGTCAGCACCTTCCGGGATCGCAATCCCTTCGAGGGTAAAGGCCGTGAAACCGTTGTTGTTCGATCCGCGCCCGTTGGTCTGCTGGTCAAGCACGACCATCCCAACAACTTCGCCATCAACAATGACTTCGATTTTCGAAACGCCATCCGTCTCGTCCTGGGCGTGGATGGTGATGTCGTACGTCGCGCTATCGCCGCTAAAGGTGGTTGATGCGCTCCCGTCGTTTCCGGATAGTTTGATCAGCTTGCCGCCATCTGCTTTCCTACCGCTCACCACATCATAGTTATGAAGGTCGAAATCTTCCGCTTGGATCGTGATGTTACTCATGGATTCTGCTCCCGCTTTACTTCACTCGCGTGCCGGATAGGCAAGCCATTGGTTTGAGACGACGAAACAGTCCGGGCAGCGCCTAGAAAAGGCGTTGGCCGAGCTTGCGTGAAGCCCCTTTACTAGGTGTCAGGTCGAGGATGGGCTGAAGGTCAGGCATCATTCACTCAGTTACCGATAACACTGCAAACTCACTCGTCGAAAACATGATTGCGATACCCCTACCGCAAACAGTCAGGTTGGGATTAGCACATATTGGCGCCAAACTTGAACAAGTTTTAGCCACACATGCGCAGATTTTCGCCGAAAACAACCTTGGGTTGACGAATTTTTAACAAATTTTTATTATGTAGCCAGAAAGTATTACTTTTCCACATGCGGAAGAAATTCGGTCATTATCAAAAATCGAGAGCCCCTTCAGACCCTCTCTCGGGGGTTGTGGGAGACGGCCGAATCGCCAAAATCTGACCTCATGAAGGCTCAAACCAGCGAGAATAAATTTGGGAAGCACCGGCCCCAAGTGCCGCACCCACGAGATTGGCAACGAGGTCCGCAATGTCGAAGTCCCGGCCGTCCACGAAGATCTGTGCAACTTCAAAGAAGATCGCCAGCCCCAAGCCGAGCACCAGCATAAGCGTGAATCGACGGGGCCATGCGACGAGTAGCGATCCCGTCAGCACCAGGTGCATGATCAGATGAATGACAAGGTCGGTCCGGTCGGGGACGGCATCTGGGACGACAAGTTGCGGCGTAAGAGATGCATACGCGACCAGACATACGACCAGCGCACAGCCAACGCGTGTTGCAACTGAACCTGGCTGCAACACGCTGAGTATGGCTTTCACGAGGTTACCTAAGCGCAGAGCGCATCAGGTCATCTTCTCCAGATGGGCCACAATTTGGTCTGCCAGTTGATCCACAGAGTACTCGCCGCCCTTGAGGACGAGTTCGGCGTTGGCCGGTGCCTCGTACTCTGAGTCGATACCCGTGAAGTTCTTCAACTCACCCGCCCGGGCCTTCTTGTAGAGCCCCTTGGGATCGCGGGCCTCGCAGATCTCGAGCGGCGTGTCGACAAAGACTTCGACAAATTCGCCTTCGTCCATCAGCGAACGCGCCATGTGTCGCTCGGACCGGAAGGGCGAGATGAACGACGTCAAAACGATCAAGCCTGCATCCGACATCAGACGTGCGACTTCCGCTACCCGGCGAATGTTCTCAACACGGTCCTGATCGGTGAAGCCCAGGTCCTTGTTAAGCCCGTGCCGGACGTTGTCTCCGTCGAGCAGATAGGTCCGCTTGCCTAGGGCATGGAGTTTCTGCTCCAGCCGATCGGCTACCGTTGACTTGCCCGAGCCGGAAAGCCCGGTAAACCACAGCACGCAAGGTTTCTGATCGAAGGCTGCCGCGCGGGTAGCCTTGTCGATCTTCATATCGTGCCATTCGATATTGCTGGCGCGGCGCAAAGCAAAGTCGATGACCCCAGCGCCGACCGTAGTGTTGGTGAACTTGTCAATCAGCACGAACGAGCCCGTCTGGCGGCAATCCCCGTAACCGTCGAATGCCACCGCCCGGTCCAGCGCCACCTTACAGTAACCAACCTCGTTGAGGTTGAGCGTCTTGGCCGCCAACTGGTCCAGCGTATTGACGTCGATCTCATGCGTCAGATCGGTGATCCGGCCCGTCGCCTGCGCCGTTGCGAACCGGGCAATGTACTCACGCTCGGGCAGCATAGGTTCGGTATCCATCCAGACGATGTGGGCTGCGAACTGGTCCGCTACTTCGGGACGCCCCTCCGATGCGCAGATCACATCGCCGCGGGAGATGTCGATCTCGTCGGCGAGGCTGATCGTCACCGACTGCCCGGCCTGTGCCTGCTCGATGTCCCCGGACGGGCCGAGAATGCGCGTCACCCGCGAGGTTCTGCCGGTCAGACCGGAGGCAACCTCAGAGCCCTTTGCGACCGAGCCGGAGACGATCATGCCGGAGAAACCGCGGAAGTCGAGATTGGGTCGGTTTACCCACTGTACGGGCATCCGGAACGGACCCGATCGTTCGCGGCGATGGATCTCAACCGTCTCCAGCAGGGTCATTAGGGTCGGACCGCCGAACCACGACATCTCTCCTCCCCGGGTGAAGACATTTTCTCCGGTGAGGGCCGACAGTGGGATTGCGTGAATGTCGGTCAGGTCGAGCTGCCCGGCAAACGCCTTGTACTCCTGTACGATCGCATCGAACGCGCCCTGATCCCAGTCGACCAGGTCCATCTTGTTCACGGCAAGCACGACACGGCGCAGGCCCAGCAGCGAACAAATGTAGGTGTGCCGACGCGTCTGGGTCAGAATGCCCTTGCGCGCATCGACCAAGATGATCGCGAGGTCTGCGGTCGACGCCCCAGTCGCCATGTTACGGGTATACTGTTCATGACCCGGCGTGTCCGCGGCGATGAACTTGCGCTTGTCAGTCTCGAAGTAGCGATAGGCAACATCAATGGTGATGCCTTGCTCGCGCTCGGCTTGAAGGCCATCGACCAGCAGCGCCAGATCGACGTTTGCACCCTGCGTGCCATATTTTTTGCTTTCGGCCTCCGTTGCCGAAAGCTGATCCTCGAAGACGGTCTTTGAGTCATAGAGGAGGCGGCCCAGCAGAGTGGATTTCCCATCGTCGACCGATCCGCATGTAATGAACCGCAACTGGTCCTTGGCGTCTTGCTCGGTCAGGAAGGCGTCGATGTTGATGTTTTCTGGGGTCAAGTTGCTCATCAGAAATACCCCTCCTGCTTTTTCTTCTCCATGGACCCTATCTGATCTTTGTCGATCGCCCGTCCCTCACGTTCCGACGCCCGGCTTTGAAGCAATTCGAGAATGATATCAGGCACAGATGTCGCCTCGGATTCGACGGCACCCGTCAGCGGGTAACAGCCCAGCGTGCGGAACCGGACCATACGCTCTTCCGGCACCTGCCCTGCTTCAAGCGGCATGCGGTCATCGTCAACCATAGTCAGCATTCCATCACGCTCGACCACAGGGCGCTTGGCTGCAAAGTAAAGCGGCACCAGGGGAATGCTCTCCCGATGGATGTACTGCCAGATATCCAACTCAGTCCAATTCGAGAGCGGGAAGACCCGCACGCTTTCACCGTGTGCAACACGCGCATTGTAGAGCGACCAAAGCTCTGGCCGTTGCGCCTTGGGATCCCAGCGATGCGATTTCGAGCGGAACGAGAACACACGCTCCTTGGCTCGACTTTTTTCCTCGTCGCGGCGCGCACCGCCAAAGGCGGCATCCCAACCGCCCTTGTTCAGCGCCTGTTTCAGCGACTCGGTCTTCATTACATCGGTGTGCAGCTTGGACCCATGCGAGAATGGACCTATCCCGCGTTCGACCCCTTCCTGATTAATGTGCACGATCAGATCGAGACCCAGGTCCTTTGCGATCTTGTCGCGAAACTCGATCATCGCCTTGAACTTCCAGGTCGTATCGACGTGCAGCAGCGGGAAAGGGGGGATACCGGGTGCAAAGGCCTTCATCGCCAGATGCAGCATCACGGCGGAATCCTTACCGATGGAATAGAGCATGACCGGGTTGTTGAACTCAGCAACAACTTCCCGAATTATATGAATGCTCTCGGACTCCAGTCGATCCAAATGAGACAGGGGTTTCATAGGTACTCTTACTGTTGAATTTCGGTTGATTTGCTCGCAGCCCACTGGGGCCACCGCGTTCTGGGAGAGGGCTTAATCGCGTTTTGTTGCATTGCAAGGTCGCCGATGTCACGGGACCCGAAATCAGCCAAATAACCCCACGTTGTTGCGAAAAAATTGCAAGAATCAGACGAAATCATCGAATTTTGGCAATTTTGGATCGTTAATTCGGAAATAACCGCACCTGTGCCAAACTGTCCGTATGAAACCCGCACCGGTGTTCCTGACTATCGGCTACAGCCTTGGGGCAATTCTCGGGCTCTGCGCCGGGCTTTTGGGCGCCAGTTCACTTGCGGGCGTACTGATCCTGTGGATCGGCGGTGGGGCACTAAGTATCAGCGTGGCGTTCGGTTGGTATCGCGGGTTTTGGCTTCAGTCACTGGCTCAAGCCCCGGACCAAACCATCCTCAACGCCCAAGAACCATCAGAGTTTGGCAAATGGGATCGGGATCTTGCTGCTGAAACATTCGCGACAGACCAAGCGTCAGATCGGGTTGAAGCGGCCAAAAGGACAGCCCGCCTGAACAACGATGACCGTGCAGCGGGCTAGCTCCGTCCCCAGAATTTCTCGGCGACCTTTGCCTCGCGATTGCCATCGGGCGCAACGACACGTAGGTCTTTACCAGTACTCCAATACCGATGATCGATCATCCCAATCGCAACGTTCGTCTGAAACTCGGGCGACCAGGTAGCGGACGATATCTTACCAGCGGGTTGACCGTCCGGCGCGATCACCTCCCACAAAGCGGCGACCGCCGGAACCTTCGGCCCCAAGATCTCGATGGGACGGATCTGACGTTTGGGCACGCGGGCCTTAAGCAAGATTTGATGGGCGACACAACCGCGGTCCCGATCCATCGCGCAAAACCGATCCAGCCCGGCCTCAAATGGGGTATGCTCGACAGACATATCGTTGCCATAGGACAGCAGGCCTCCTTCGATGCGCTCGATCAGATTGGGGCAGCCAACCCGCACATCAAGATCCTCTCCCGCTTCGACCAACTTGTCCCAAATGCCAAGGGCTTGGTCAGAGCCATCGACGTGTAATTCAAACCCACCCTGCACCGACCAGCCCGAACGTGCGAGGACCATTGGCTTTCCTCCGACTTCTACCCAACGGTAGCGAAAGAACCCCATCCCGGTGACCTCAGCACCAAAGACACGAGCGATCAACGCATCAGCCCGAGGCCCCTGAATGGCGACAATCCATACATCGGGCTCAAATATGTCGACCGCACACCTGCTAGCGGCTGCAAGGCCCTTGAGATATTGACCCGCATCTCCATCAGCAAGCGCCAGCCAGAAACGATCCGGCCCAAGCCGAGTCAATACCGGGTCGTTCAGCATACCGCCCCGCCCATCAACGATCGGAACATAGGCACACTGATCGTCTGCTAAACGAGAAAGGTCACGCGGCGTTGCCATCTGGATAAGACGTTCTGCATCGGGTCCCTTCACCTCGACAACCCGCTCTCCCCCGACATCCCAGACCTGCACTGCAGATTTCAGATGTGCATAATCGTCCTCGAGTGAGCGGTACCATTGCCCGATGAGTGTCCGATTATATACGGACCAAGCCTTTGGGCCGGCAGCTTGGACCCGCTCAAACAACGGCGACCGGCGCAATCGGTTCGAAGGATTGAGTGTCAGAGCCATGACAGGCTCCGCCTACATCGCCGGGGCCACGTCCTCATCCTCTCCAGACTGGGCAGCATAAATCGACGTGTATCCACCTGACCAGTCCGGCGGCATCTGGCATGGCCGCGGATCGTGATGCGCCCATTTCACCGGTTCGCCACGGACGACTTCGTAGACATGGCTCGAGGGATCAGGATGTGATGTGTATGCCTTGGCGTCGGCCGATGTATAGCAATTCAACAGTAGCGGACGGGGAAGCGGAGACTTCGAAGACGGCGAATAATGGAGCGCCCGGGCATTGTGGATCGTAATCGATCCCGCGGCCCCGGTCAGATATTCGACACGGCCCATGTCCACCCCGGCGGCGGCATCATCGGACAACATTCCGGTCCAGTTTCCATTGGCATCGTACTGGTCATAAAGCGGTTCATCATGGCTACCCTTCAGAACCGCGAGCGGGCCGTTGTTCATATCGGTATCCGCAAGATAACACCCGATGGTCAGCACGTTATAATTGGTGTGCGGGAAGAACTGGATGTCCTGATGCCACTTGACGGTGTCGCTTTCGTCGAACCATTTGAAGTTCAGTTTCGAGTGATGAAAGACAACGTTCGGCCCGACCAGATCCGCGGCGACATCCGCCATCAGACCAGTCGCGAACCCCCAATAGGTGCCGTGCCGGTCGTCTGGTTTTTTTAGGCGCCGCAACACCGGGGTCGTGGCGCTGTGGCCTGGACCGATATCGAACACATCGCCGGACTGGGTCTCGGCCTTTGATTGCTCGACAAACTCGGCAGTGACCTCCTGCAGCGCTGTCAGGGTTTCAGCGGGAACGAGGCTTTCGACACCGACGAACCCATGTTCAAAATAGTACTCACGCTGCGCCTGGCTCAACACACGGGCAGGATGGGACAGGATTTCTTCAGGCGTCATAATACCCTCCGACGCGTTTGGTTTGGCAATTCCGTCCGATATCATGGCGGAAACGGTGAACTTGCCAAGACCAAAGGTATTAGAGCTTACGTTCCATCGTCAGGCGGATGTATCTGGGGGCCGATTGCTGCGGCTAGGATCGCTGCGTTCCAACCCTCTTTGTCCTCTGGGTCAAGGAAGACAGTTCCAACTGCTGCAATTTCCCGCACGGCTGCAAGATCCGAAGCAATCACCGGCAGTCCGGCGGCGGCAGCCTCGAGCACCGGAAGGCCCAGCCCTTCGGCGAAGGAGGGGAATAGTAAGGCGCGAGCGTTCCGCATTGCAGCGGCCACCTCATCATCCCCAAGATTGGAGATTTCTGTCACGAATTGGGCAAGCTCTGTGCAGTCATCCAACAGCGCCACTGGGGCTTCACACATCCAACCACGCTTGCCAAGAAGCAGGAGATGCGGCGCCTGCTCCCCCTTCGCCAATTCCTGCCAGATCTTCAGAATCAAAAGGTGGTTCTTGCGCGGCTCTATTGTGCCAACCATGAGAAAAACAGGCCGTTCGGCGGCGAACACTTCTGCCAAGCTCGGATCTAATTTCCGATCATAAGGGGGGGTCGTTTCAGCAAGTGTCGGTCGGCACACGATTGGGCAGGCAATATCGAGACCTCGCGACGATGCGTGAGCTAGCACCCGCGCCGCGGTGTCTTCGGTGTTGGTCACGATCTGGACTCGGCCAGCCAGCGCCTCCCTTAGAAAAGTCGCAAACTTCCGGACTGACGCGGGGGTCTGATACTCGGGATACTCCAAGGGAATGAGATCGTGCAGATAGACGAGCCGGCGCATCATGCCAGCCGGATCTAACCGCTCTATTGCACCGGGATAACGGAACAGACCGGTATGCGAGGCAACGACATAGGTCGTTTGTTCAGCGTCCAACCGCGGACGCCGCAGTGCCCCGAGAACTCTGCCACGCAGAGCGGCTCCACGCGGAATTGGCGGCGGCGCTGTGCTGCCCTGATGCCAAACCGCATCGAGGTGATCGAGCAATACCTCGCCCACCTCTCGCGGCAGAATTGCCGGCCCGCCCAGCTTGGCGTGGACGAACATGCAACGGTCTGCAAAGCGCCGGGAAAGATCGCGTGCAATAGCCAGGTCGATGCGATCGATACCAGTTGCAAACGGCTCGCCGACGTTCCGCACCAAGCGCGAGATGTCATAAATCACGCTGTCCGTCTCAATCGGCACCGGCGGAACTGCGAGACGATGGGACAAGCGCGCTCCTGTTCGGTACAGGTATTCGTTTTGGATCTCGCCGGTGTTACCGTTCCGCGCGCGGCTCAGCAATCCCGTCACATCGGGCCGGCCCGTTCTGCTTAATAGCCGCGCACCGGGTCTACGATGTTCTCCAGCGGCTCTCCCCGCAGCCTACGATGCAGATTGTCGAGAAACAGACGAAAGGCGTTTTCCTCCGACCCATCAAAGGCAGACGAGCAATGAGGCGTGATGATGAGGTTGTCCGCCGACCACAGTGCGCTGTCCTGGGGCAACGGCTCAGTCTCAAAAACATCCACTATGCCTCCGGCGAGATGCCCCACCGTCAACGCGTCGTACATTGCGCATTGGTTCACGATGCCTCCACGGGAGACATCGGCCAGAACCGCGCCGGGTTTCATGACGGCAAACTCTCTTGGTCCAATCAAACCCCGGGTCGCGGCGGTCAGTGGCAAAGTGACCGTGATGAAATCAGCGCGCGGCAAGAGGTCGTGCAACTTCTCCGCCCCATGCACTTCGTCGACATCTGCCACGGGCTTGCTGCGAGCACGCGTTCCAACTACCTCCATCCCGAACGCGTTGGCGCGGGACGCAATGGCCCGCCCGGTGTGACCCAGCCCGATGATCAGCAGCTTCTTACCCTTGATAGGCGTCATTGCACGGGGTCGCCAAGACCGCGCTGCCCTATCCGCAGTAAATCCTGGCAGGTCGAGGGTGAAATAGAGAAACCCTCCGATTACATACTCAGCCATCATATCGGCAGCGACCCCAGCCGCGTTGGTAACCATAGTCCGTGCCGGATTCCAAACACCGAGATGGTCGGTCCCAACCCCGCCATTGGCAATCCAGGCCGGTCCATTTGAGCCAATCAGCGCCTCCCTCGGAAAGCCGGGCGTTCCGTCAAACCGCACGGAGTAGACGATCTCGGGCCGATACTCGGCGATCATACCGGGCAATGCGGCATAGCTGTCACAGGTTCGAAAACCCGCATCGGGAAAATCGGCCCGCAGAAGACGCTCCAGAGCATCGGTTTCCCGGTTGTGCAGCACGATTCGGGGTGTACTCGACAATTCACTCGACTCCATTCTGGATGCATGGCGTCTCGAACAGTCGGCCATAGCCCGACACCGGCTCGTTGATACCTGCCAACTGCATCGCCTGAAACACCATGGCCTGATTAGAGGTAATGACAGGTTTGCCCACCGCGGCCTCCAGCCGGGCGATGGCCTCGACACTGCGCATGTCGGTGCAGGACAGAACCAACGCATCGGCATCAGGGTGATCCGCGCGGATGCCAAGCTCGAAAACGGCGTCCGGGGTCAGTGCTCCCTGCCCCATATTGTCCAGCGTCTCAGCAACTTCCGATCGGTGCACGGTGTGGACGCCAATCTTGGCAAGGAAATCGATCGCCAGATCATTGATCGCGGCGACATAAGGCGAGGCAAACCCGATCTGCTTCACCTGCAACACCGACAATGCATATGCCAGCGCGCCAGCAGCGGTGACAGTGTGCGCCCCACTATGGCTTTTGATCCGGTGTGTTAACTCTCGGTCAAACACCGGCCCATGCGAGAGCGTCGCGGACGTACAGCCATAGATGATCACATCCGGGCGCACACCCGACAGAAGCCGTAGGGGCTCGTCCAGATCCGCCCCGCCAAGACCCTGCATCTGTGTCTCATCGGGGATCTCATCCGCGTCGTACCCACCCAACCGGGCGAAGTGCAGCGATACCCCATCGGGGCGCAACAGCATCATGTCGGGCTCGAGGTTGGTGTTGGTGAAGGGTACGAGAACTCCAAAACGGGCGCGCCCACGCGAGGCGGTCATGACACTTTTCCCTTCGCCCATGAGCTCAGCGTTCGGACAATCCGGTCATTTGCATCTCCGGACGCAAGCGTGATCCTAAGAGTATGCCCAAGTCCGGCGCCACTTTGGCCGCGCGCGACCAGACCTTCGGCACGTAATGCGGCATCCGCAGCCTGTGCATCCACTAAGGTTCTGAACGGGATGAGGACGAAATTTGTATGGCTCTCGATAGCGCTGATCCTCGCACCCTGCAGCCCAGCCATGAGGTCAGAACGCAGATCGGCGGTCATCGCACATGTCTCTTTCATGTAAGCCTGATCCCGCAGTGCAGCGCAGACCGCAGCTTGCGAAGCGACCGCTATGTTGTTGGGATTCAGGAGCTTTCGGACCTCTGCCGCGATCGGTTTTGGAAAGCCCCCCCAACCGACCCGCATTCCGGCCAGACCATAGGCCTTGGAGAAGGTACGTAGCACCACCGTGTTGCCACTCTCCACCATGTCGAACAGGGGCTCGTCCAGATGATCCGCAAACTCGCCATAAGCCTCGTCGATGACCAACAGGATGTCTGCAGGCAAACCAGCCCGGAGACGGATAATGTCGGCCCGTCCGATCCGGGTCCCGGTTGGATTTCCTGGGTTAGCAACAAAAACGATCCGGGTATCCGGGCGAACAGCGACCAGTAGCGTATCGACGGATACCGTCAGAGCGATTTCGTCCGCTGTATCGAACCGCGCACCCGCCATTCGCGCGGCCGTGCGAAAGAACGGATAGGCGTGCGCCGGGGCCAGTACTGCATTCTCCCTGTCAGCATAGGCGCGGGCAATGCAGGCGATCAGATCCAAAGACCCCGTGCCACAGAGGATATCATCGGGATCAATCCTATGCAGGTCAGCCAACGCAACGCGCAAGTCTGTCCAGTCGGGATCGGGGTAGAGATGTCCCTCCGCCAATGCTCTCGCCGCCACCGAAACCGCCAAGGGGCTCGGTCCTCGGATGCTCTCGTTTTGCGCCAGAGAAGTGGTAGTCTCGGGAGAGCCGCCAAGATCGGCCAAGGCGTAGGCATCCAGTGCCGCTACATGAGGCACAGCTCGGATCATGGAACGCGCCCATAGATCGTCCGCGCCGCGTGGGGGCTGACCAGACCTTCTTCAACATCGCGGCGCACAGCCTCGCTATCTCGATCCGAAGGCACTCCAAGCCCACCGCCGCCCGGAGTCTCGAAAACAAGGGTCTCGCCAGCTGGAATTCGAACCTCTCCTTTGCCGGGCAAGTTCTCACCGTTCGATCCCATCCGAATACGCCCGGGCGCGCCGGACAGGCCACCTGACCGACCAAGGGCGGGAAACTTCACGCGCTCGACCGAGAGGAAAAGCATGATGTCCTGATCATCGGCAGGACGCATCTCGATCCGTTGACCTAGGCCACCCCGCATCTTTCCCGCACCACCACTATCGGTGCGTAGCTCGCGGCGGTCAAAGATCACCGGTGCAGCGGCCTCGGTTGTCTCGATCTGACTGCCCCAGACCCCGGAGGGAAACGCTGTTGCCGACAACCCATCGTGATGGGGCCGAGCGCCTGTGCCGCCAGAGAACACCAGTTCCACCGCGAATTGGGCGTCGCCGCGCTCGACCGCTTCGGGCGCATGACGTAGCGGTAAATCATACATGCAAGAGGCCCCCTCTGCTGGAATACGGTCAGGTAGTGCCTGCGCCAGGCACCCATAAACGAGATCTGGCGTCATCTGCCCAAGCGTATGACGCATCGCCACTGGCGCTGGACGCTGTGCATTCAGAATGCAGTTCTCTGGACCTGTCACCCGAAACGGCGCGAGCGATCCCGCGTTGTTTGGAATGTCCGGCCCAATGATACAGCGCAGGGCAAAGACCGAATAGGCAGCAGCGTAGTTTAGCGGCACGTTGATCCCCTTGGCGGAGAGACCGGACGTACCGGAGAAATCCAGCGCCACATGCTCTGAGGCGATACTCAGTGTCGCCGCGAGCGTGACCTCCTTTTCATACCCGTCCACCTTCATTGTGCTCTGCCATGTCCCCCTTGGCAGCTCGGCAATGGCAACAATTGTACCTCGCCGCGATGTTTCGATGATGAATCGCGAAAGGTCGTGCAGATCATCGATACCAAACTCGCGCATCGTCTCTGACAGACGGGCCGATCCTATCTCACAGCATGAGATCAGCGCATAGATATCCCCTTCATTGGCGACCGGCTCGCGTGAGTTCGCCCGCACGATGTCCAGCAGCAACCGGTTGATCTCTCCTCCATCAACGAGTTTGCAGGGCGGCACGAACAGTCCCTCGTCGAAGACATCGCCACCCTCCGGCCCCATCCCCAGCCCACCAAGATCGGCCAGATGCGAGGTGCAGGAGGTAAACCCCACAACGCGGCCTGCATGGAACACAGGCATCATCAGAAGAAAGTCGTTGAGGTGTCCGCTAGCGAGCCATGGATCGTTGGTCATGTAGATATCGCCGGGTTTCATCTCAGCGACTGGAAAGAGACTGCGCAGCGTTCTCACCGCCTCGGCCATCGTGTTGATATGCCCAGGCGTGCCGGTTACAGCCTGGGCCAGCATGTGACCCTCAGCGTCGAATATCCCAGCCGAGATGTCCCCACATTCGCGAACAATCGGAGAGAAGGCAGCGCGTATTAAGATCTGCGCCTGCTCCTCAACCACCGCCAACAGACGGTTCCACATGACCTGCAAGCGGGTGTCGGTGCTCATCTCGTTCCCCCGGTTTGCCGCTCGAGCCAAATGTTCCCCGCCGCGTCGATGGATGCAGAGAAATCGGCGCTGACCAAAGTGGTCGTCTGCGGTTCGACAATCAATGCGGGACCGTCCAGCACTTCGCCTGGGCGCAAGTCGTAGCGATCAAAAACGCTCGCCTCGTGCCATGCGCCGGAGACATCGCAGAGGATCGATCGAGTGTGGCTCGCTTCAACTGTACGACGCTCAATCTGCCCAGTTACAGACACCGGGTGCGGCATCTCTGATGCGACGGAGACAGACCAGTTGAGGATCTCGATGGCCATGTCCGGCACTGGGCGGCTGAACTGACGCCGACACTCGTCGGTGAACGCTCGATGCAGATCGGAGATGTCGTTATCTGTCAGCGGTCGGTTTGGCAGCTCGATCTCGATCTCGTGCCCCTGTCCTAGGTATCGCATGAACGCCGTCCGGCGATCGATGAGCGGCTGATCCGGCGCGCCTGCCTCGACAACTGTTCTGGCCTCGCTCAGCATCGCCTCAAAGAACCGGTTCAAGCCATCGAGATCAACGCTATCGAGCAGCGCATAACGGGACCGCACGATCTCGAACGACACGGGTGCATGAAGGAACCCTACCGCCGAGCCGACACCGGGATCCGGCGGGATCATGATCCGGTTTACCCCGGCACGACGGGCAACGCGGGTCGCGTGCAGCGGACCATTGCCGCCAAAGGCGATCATCACACGCGCGCCAAGATCCTGACCGGTCTCTGCAGCATGCATCCGTGCGGCGCTTGCCATACTCTCATCGACGATCTCGCTTACGCCGTGGGCCGCTCCGGTCGCATCAAGGCCCAGCGCCTCGCCAACCCCAACCGTCAACGCCCGGTTTGCCGCGTCCGTATCAATTGGCAGCCGCCCCTCGGCAAATCGCGCGGGATCGATCAAACCCTGTACGATGTCGGCATCTGTCACGGTCGGCGCCGTGCCACCCCGGCCAAAAGCGGCTGGTCCTGGATTGGATCCGGCGCTGTGCGGGCCAACACCCAACCGTCCCAGCCTGTCGACGCCAGCAATCGACCCACCGCCTGCACCGATCTCAATCATTTCGATCACAGGGATGCGCACTGGCATTCCGGAGCCCTTAATGAAACGGGCGGCACGAGCGATCTCGAATCTACGCGATTTTTGCGGACGGAAATCGTCGATCAAACAGAGCTTGGCAGTGGTCCCGCCCATGTCGAACGAGAGCACCGAGGTCTCGGCCGACTCCGCTGCAAGGCGCGCCGCCAATATGGCTCCACCGGCGGGGCCTGACTCAACCAACCTGATGGGCAAGCGGCAGGCTGTCTCTATCGTCGTCATGCCTCCACCCGCCGTCAGGATCAGGATCGGGCAGGTCAGGCCTTCTCCGACAAACGCTGCTTCCAAATCTGTTAGATAACGCGCAATCAGTGGCTGGATATAGGCGTTCGCGATGGTGGTGCAGAGACGGTCGAACTCCCGCGCTTCAGGGCTAACCTCATGGCTCAGGGACACAACCAATCCCGGCGTCGCAATCCTCAATGCATCGCGCAACTGCAACTCATGTGCCGGGTTCGCGTAGGCATGTAGTAGACAAATGGCAATTGCCTCTGCGCCGGAGGCCTCAATCTCCTCTACGAGCCGTGGAATGTCGCCTTCGTCCAGAGAACAAAGCTCCTGCCCTCCGGCATCCATCCGCCCGCCAATTGTCAACGCCCGGCTGCGCGGCACCAGGAGATCCGGCTTGGTCAGGTTGATGTCATACTGGCTGTAGCGCCGCTCGTACCCGATCTCGAGAATGTCACGAAATCCCTCTGTCGTGACCGTCGCGACCCGTGCACCTCGGCGTTCGATCAACGCATTGGTCGCCAATGTCGTGCCGTGGATGAAAGTCGCAATGTCAGCCCAGTTGGCCTTGGCATCTACTAACGCTCGGCGTGTGCCATCCAACGCCCCTGTTACCGGGTTCGCGGGCGTGGTCGTCGTTTTGTTGGTGGCCAGGATGCGGTTCCGGGCATCCGTCAGCACAGTATCAGTAAATGTGCCACCGATATCGACCGCGAGGCGCAGCGAAGGCTTGGTCATAGGGTTTCACATTAGCAGGAGCGGAGTTCAGAGAGGCGGGGGTGATCCGCCTTGTCTAGACGACCAGGTCACATCCTGTGGCGCGGCGGCCCAATTGGCAGGAAACACGATGCATCTGCTGCTCCAACAACCCTAAGGGCCATTAGCGGAGACGCCCGGCGGGTTGTCAATAGAGGTGACCTTTCGGGCTTGGCGATCGAGGAAGGATAGGATCGGCGCAGTGAATGCGTCAGGCTCCTCCATCAAGCCGAGATGCTGGAGTGCGGGGATGACCAGCAACTCTGCGCCTTCTATCTCTTCAGCAATGGCGCGAGACATTGATGGTGTTGATCCCGTGTCATTCTCGCATGTCAGAACCAGCGTTGGCACGTCAATCGGGGGGTCCGGCTGAATAAGTTCACGCACGCCATGCGCGAGAACCCAGGCCGCCTGCGCATAGCTCTCTGCATCGGCCTGAGAACGCCAATCACGGACCAGGTTCATCACGTCAGGACGCGCATTACGGAAAGTGGGCGTGAACCATCGGGCTAGCGCGGCATCCATCGTCGAAAGAGCGCCCTGATCGCGGACGGTTCGCGCACGACCCTCTACTTGCTGTTGTGCGGCTTCACCTCGATCATGGGGCGAGTTCATGACCACCACCGACGCAACCCGCTCGCCGTAGTCCAGTGCAAAGCGCCGATTGATCATGCCACCAATGGAAAACCCTACCACCGCCGCTCGCTGCACGCCAATGTGGTCCAGTAACCTTGCGAGTTGATCAGCGTAGACCGATAGGGACGCACTCGTAGGCGGAGGCGCGCTGTCACCATGACCATAGAGATCATAGTTCATCACCCGATAGCGTGAGCCAAACGCCGCAAGATGCGGCTCCCACAATGCTCGGCAGAGGCCCAACCCGTGGATCAATGCTACTATCGGCGCATCCTCCGGGCCAATCAGGTCATAGGCGGTGCCATCCGGTGTGTACAAACACGTCATGAGAACGCCGGCACAACCTTGTCGATAAAGAGACGGAGCGAGCGTTTCTGCCGTTCCAGATCCAGCCCCATCGATGCGTAGTAGATGAAGCCGTCGACGCCCATCACCTGATAGGCCTGAAGTTTTTCGATCACCTCCGCGGGCGATCCAAACAGTAGGTTCTCCTCAAGCATCACGGGATCGACGCGAACGTTGCCGTCGAGTTCCTCAAGCGGCACCAGATCGGGGAATCCGTTATGCACTTCGCCTTTCTTCATCATCAGGTTGCCGAACCGGCCCAACACGCTCCGGATGGCTGACAGCGACGCCTGGCGATCGTCTTCGGTCTCATAGACGGCTGCATGGCGCATCATCACAAACCGGCGGTTCCAGCCGTTACCCGCCTTGGCGATCGCTGCGTCGAGATGACCACGGTACTTTTCGGCCTCAGACATGGGCAAGGTTAAGGGCCAACTCAGGATGTCGCAATCATTGGCCACGGCGTAATCAAACGTCACGGGCGATCGCGCGGCGGCCCAGATCGGCACCTCCGGCTGCACCGGCTTGGGGCAGGAAGTCGATGCCGGAAACTGCCAGAACTGACCTTCATGTGCGACGTCGCCCTGCCAAAGCTGGCGCACAAGAGGCAACATCTCTTGCATGTACTGCCAACTGTCCCTTTGGTCGAGGCCCGGGCGCATCCGGTCAAACTCGCGCTGATAGGCACCTGATCCAAGACCCAACTCGAGCCGTCCACCCGAGATCAGATCAAGAAAGGCCGCTTCGCCTGCCAAATTGATTGGATGCCAGTAGGCTGCATTCGCCACGCCAACCCCCAGCCGGATCTGCTCGGTCTCACCCGCCCACCACGTCAGGATCTGGAACGGGTTCGGCGCAATGGTCATCTCAATTGCATGGTGTTCGGCAGCCCAAGCTGTCTCGAACCCTGCTTGGTCCGCCAGACGCACCATTTCGAGCGTATGGTCTCGCACGGCGGCCATGTCCTCATCCGGGCTCATCCGCTCGAGATTGACGGCGATGTGAAACTTCATGCGCGATGTCTCCTGTCGTTTGCGTCCGGCGAAGGGATCAGAGAACTATCTCGTCCACCAACGTACCAGATAGGTGCCGGTGTCAGCGGTCCTTACGAAGTCGCCTTGCTATCAATCCGCATCCTGGACCATGCATCGGTCCGACAGTTTTTCGTCTGCGTCAAACGCAAATCACTCAGGATCTCACTGGTCGTGACTTTCAGAAGTCCATTTGTGAGTCTGGGATCCTTTGAGAAGTCAGCAGAGTTCATCACCTTTAAGTTCACGTGTGGGTTGTGAATGTTCGTAGATTGAATTGATCAGGAGGTAGTCGACGCAAATATCTGCTCTCACTCTGTCAGACTTGCTCTTGTCGGTCGCTCCGGGTCATTCTGAAGCCGTTGAGCGAGCTTCGCCAAGCAAGGCTAACGGCACCAACACCATCGCCGCCCACAGAAAAGCATAGCGGCTGCAGGGGAGAGACATGGTTGACCACTACGACGATCTTGAGACCAGAGATCCTACAGCGCGGGAGGCCTCCCTCTTTGAATGCCTGCGGGCACAAATCCGCTCGGCGCAAGCAGATGCCACCGGTTTTGCCAAACTTTTGGACGGGGTTGATCCAGATTCAGTGACGGATCGGGCTGCGCTCGCCAAGTTGCCGGTGCTGCGCAAGACACAATTGGCCGAGATGCAGAAAAGCGATCCACCATTTGGTGGACTGACCGTGCGGTCGGCATCAGACTTTACACACATGTTTCAGTCGCCAGGACCGATCTACGAGCCGGGGATGGACACGCCGGATTGGTGGCGATTTGCCCGCGCGCTCTACGCAGGCGGACTGCGCGCGAATGACGTCGTGATCAACTGCTTTGCCTATCATCTGACACCTGCCGGGCTGATGTTCGACAGCGGGGCGCGGGCAATCGGCGCGACCGTGATCGCAGGCGGCGTCGGAAACACTGAGGCTCAGGTGACGGCGGCAGCAGATCTTGGTGCAACCGCCTATGCAGGAACACCGGATTTTCTCAAGGTGATGATGGAGAAAGCTGACGAGCTGGCAAAGAGCCTAAAGATCACTAAGGCTATTGTCGGCGGCGGGCCACTCTTTCCGCAGGTTCGCCAGTTTTATCAGGACAACGGGATCTCCTGCTTGCAGGGCTATGGCACAGCCGACGTTGGGTCGATCGCTTACGAGACCCCAGCGATTGAAGGCATGACCGTTGATGAAGGTGTAATCCTAGAAATCGTCACACCGGGCACAGGCAATCCTGTCGACGAAGGCGAGGTCGGAGAAGTTCTGATCACTGTTCTGAATGCTGACTACCCATTGGTTCGATTTGCGACAGGAGACATGTCCGCGGTGCTGGCGGGACCGTCGGCCTGTGGACGGACCAATATGCGGATCAAAGGTTGGATGGGCCGGGCGGATCAGACGACCAAAGTAAAGGGCATGTTCGTCAGGCCGGAGCAAATCGCCCAGATCGTTGCGCGGCATTCAAAGGTCTCGAAGGCCCGTCTTACCGTGGATCGGGATGGAGATGCCGATGCGATGCATCTTGCTGCCGAGGCTGAGGGACTAGAGGCCACAGAGCTCGAAGAGACGATGCGCGATGTTCTCAAACTGCGCGGGACGGCGGAGATCGTACCGCCAGGCAGTCTGCCAAATGACGGCAAGGTCATCGATGATGTACGCAAGTTCGACTAACACAGAACTCTAGATTGGACCCAACGCGGCCATGTCGCTGGCGCGAAAGCACCGGCCCGATTGGGCCATACGCTGTCTGTTTACCGAAGCCAAATGCCCGCCTTGGCGCCCTGGACAAACAGAGTACCTGATATCAAGCCGCAGAGAGTGTCGCGGCCTCTGGCGCAGCGATGCCCCGAATGATGTCGGATGCCTTGTCCGCGATCATCAGCGTACCTGCGTTGAGGTTCGCCGACAGCATCATTGGCATAATCGACGCATCGACCACTCGCAGACCCGCAATTCCGTGCACCCGGAGTTGATCGTCAACGACAGCAGACGGGTCAGTATCCGGCCCCATCCGGCAGGATCCACCGGGATGAAAAGTCGTTGTGCCGCGCGCCCGGGCAGCATCGAGCAATTCATCGTCGCTTTGGCAATCCGGACCGGGAAACATCTCCCCTGCATTATAGGGCTCGAGTGGGCGAGACGCGAGCAGGCGACGCGCAAGCTTCATACCCGCTAGAAGCACCTGACGATCGGACGCCTCCCCGAGATAATTCGGATTGATGACCGGCGCATCGAAGGGGTCTGCGGAACGGATGCGCACATGGCCAGAGCTGTCCGGGCGCTGCTGCCACGACGCAACCGTCATGCCGGGTTCACGCTCGAGCTGACCCTGAACGCCTTCGTCATAGCTTGCCGGTGTAAATGTGAGCTGCAGGTCCGAGTTCTCGACCTCCGGGTGCGAGCGCCAAAAGCAATAGACCAGTGTTGGGCTGAGCGCGAGGATACCGCTACGGTTCAGCGCCCAGTCCATGGCCTCCTTCATCAGTCCAAGCCCCCGAACCCGCTGGTTGATGCTGTCGATGTTCTTCACGCGCGCTGCAAATCGCGGTGCATAATGATCGCGCAAGTTCTCACCCACGCCTGGCAGCGCATGATGGCACTCAATCCCGATCGAGCGGAGAAACTCCGGCTCGCCAATCCCACTGAGTTGTAGAATTTGCGGAGAGTTGTAAGCCCCGCCGGAGAGGATCACTTCGCGCCGGGCCCGAATCTCTTTCGCACTGCCGCCGCGACCACCTTTGCGATAGCGCACGCCTACAGCTTTTTTGCCATCGAGGATTAATCCGGTCGCATGCGCCTGGGTTCGGATCTCGAGATTGGCTCGTCCTGCGGCGGGGTGCAGGAAAGCCCGCGCCGCAGACATACGCCGCCCATTCTCAATCGTGCGCTGCGCATAGGCGACGCCTTCCTGAATCGCGCCGTTATAGTCGGGATTGCGGGGGATGCCCTCCGCGACACAGCCTTCGATGAAGGCCTCCGTCAGGGGATGGGACCAATCGATATCCGTTACTGTGAGCGGCCCATCGCCACCGCGATAGGCCGGGTCTCCGCCAATGCGCCTTTCCATCCGCCGGAAATAGGGCAACACATCCGCATAGCCCCAACCGCGATTGCCCCGTTGCGCCCAGTGATCGTAATCCGCGGCCTGACCGCGATTGTAGATGTGCCCGTTGATCGAACTCGACCCCCCCAGCGTCTTGCCTCGGGGCGCTGCGATCTCGCGACCGCCTGTCCATTCCGTCGACTCCATCTTGTAGAGCCAATTCACCGACGGCATCGAGAAGGTCTTTATGAAACCCGCAGGCAGATGGATGTAGGGGTGCCAGTCGCGCCCACCCGCCTCAAGTACGCAGACGGAGACACTGGCATCCTCGCTCAGCCGGTTTGCCAGAACGCAACCGGCAGACCCTGCCCCGATGATGATGTAGTCGAATGTATCCACGTCAGTCCTCTATCTCATGCGGCATATCCTAGCCGGTTGCGCGGCGATGCAAAGATACCATTGTGGTGACTGCACGGGGTTTGGACCACGGTTTCAACCCAGCGTTGACGGATGCAACGGTGAGCCCCTACCCTGATGTTAACCGATCGGGATGTTGTCATGATCATATTTTGGGGGTTTTGCCATGGCTGAAATTTCGGTGCTGGAACGGTTGATCGAAGACGGTGCGGTCGCCCGCACGCTGGTCAAGGACAGCGATGCAAGTGCGGAGATCAAGGTTCTACAGGAGGCGCTTTACTATTTGGGGTTCGGCAAGGTCCTTAACTGGGACCGCTTCGGCCCGGACGGGGACTATGGCAAGGGCACGACCCGTGCGGTGAAAGCATTTGCCAAGGCCAACGGACAAACTGTGGATGGCACCAAAGTGACCGCGAAACTCGGTCGACTGATCGTCCAGCGCTTTGTCTTTCTCGACCCAATGCATCACATGCAGGACGCAATCAAGAAGCCTGCAATCCTGAAGGATCTTCGCCACAAGTCACCGAACGCTGTTGCTGTACGGGTTCTTCAAATGATTCTGAACGAGCTTGGCTTTGGCGAGTGCATGAACTGGGCCAAGTACGGTGCCGATGGCGAGTACGGCAAGGGCACGACCAAGGCGGTCAAGGCGTTTGCGGATAAACATGGCCTCTCGTCAGACGGACGCGCGGTAACACTGGAGATGGCGAAGCTGTCGCTGAAGGGCTTCATGCCGTTCTACGGCAAGGACTGGTATCAGGAGAGCCCGAAGGTCGTTCGCAAGTCGCTGGTCATCACGGAGACGAACAAGAGCGTCACGGTTTCGGACGGCGAGGCCACCAAGAAATTCGGCAAGCATTCGCGCGGGCTCTTCACGCGGGGCAGTCACTCGATCAAGGCGTTCGTTGCATCCAGTGGCGCGGACCTGAAGAAACTCGGCATGACCGCAAGCGCTCTGAACGTCATGCAGAGCGTCTCGGAGAACGAGGGCAATCTCGACGCGATTAACACCTGGGACAACGCGTTCATGACCTTCGGGTGCTTTCAATGGACGGTCGGCACCGGGAGCGCTCAGGGAGAGTTGCCCGCGCTTTTCAAGAAGATAAAGGATGCGGATCCCGCAGTTTTTCAGGATCTCTATGGTCAGCACGGGATCGATCTCTGGTCCAAAACCGGGGCCGTGCGCGGGCACCTCACACTGCACGGTCAGATCGTGAACGACCCTGTGGAGAAAACCCAGTTTCGCGCGCCAGAGTGGTGTTTCCGGTTCTGGAAAGCCGGGCAGCATCCGCTGGTACAGATGATCTCGATCCAGCACGCGTTCTCCCGGCTCGATTGGTTCTACCGCTCGCCGAAAGCGCAGGTCCATGGCCACGACATCGCGGACATCGTCACATCGGAATACGGGGTCGCCTTGATCCTCGACAACCATGTGAACCGCCCAGCCTATGTCCACAAGGTGTTGGCTCGGGCGATGACCCAAACGGGGCTGGAGGGAACAAACCCAAGGAAATGGAAAACCGCTGAGGAGCAGCGACTGATCAAGAAGTATCTCGTGCTCCGCATAACACATGGCAGCTCACCAATGACCGACGCGGCCCATCGCGGCAAACGAACGAAAGCCTATGTCACAAAGGGCATCATCTCGGACGCGCGGGGATCTTTCAAACTCAGCTAGACTTGAGAAGTCCCAGTTCGCGCTGCAGTTTCTTGGTCAAACCAGAGGCGACGATGCTGTGCGAGGTTTCGATGTGGCTGCGCAACTCCGGATCAGAAAGCCCAGGGCTGGCGTAATGCTGAATCCACTTCATGCCACGTGACGCGAGATAGGGCGCGGGGCGCAGGCCGGGCATCTCGCCAAGGATCTCGAAGGCGATGTCGCTGACTTTGAAGGTGAAGGCCGGTTCATCCACGCCCCAGCCAGCAACGGCAAAGACCTTGCCGCCCACCTTCCAGACGTCCGATCCGCCCCATTGCACGACATGGGAAGTCGCGGGCAGTCCGTCGCAAAAGCTGTTGAATTCATCGAGTGTCATCACCTCAGAGCGTAGCTGATTTTTCGACAAACACATCGTGCAATTGTGGGCCTGCAGCGTCTGGGCGTCGGACAACATGTTCAATGCTGGACATGAATGAAATTTTATCAGATTTTTTCATTTGCGAATCATGTACCGGGTTTGGAGGGATCGTGCAGCCAGCCGTCGCATCACAGGAACGCGCTCAGGGTGTAGGAGGAGATCTCCGCGCCCTACGCAAATCGCGTGGGCTAACGCTGGCAGAACTTGCGCTGAAGGTCGGGCGATCCGTCGGGTGGCTCAGCCAGATTGAACGCGACGTCACAGAGCCCACCATTGGTGACCTGCGCAGACTGGCCGAAGCACTCGACCAACCAATGTCACTGTTCTTCGGCACGGGTGAGGCCCCTGACGGCGAACGTGGTTATGTCGTACGGGCTGACAATTGGCGCAGTCTTGGCAATGCCGACGAAGGACTGGTCGAACAGCTGTTGTCGCCCGACCTTGGCGGGTCATTCGAGATCGTCCGGTCGGTGTTTGCGCCGGGTGCCGAACTGAAGACCCCGGTAATTCGTCCGACCGAAGAAGCCGGTTACATCATTTCCGGTGCGCTCGATCTCTGGATCGGCGAGCGCAGGTTTCATCTAACACCCGGAGACAGTTTTCGTTTCACAGGCGAGCCTTATCGCTGGCGTAACCCAGGAGCCGTTCCTTGCGTCGCGATCTGGGTGATCGCGCCCCCAGTGTATTGATCGAACGATGTGATGTTGATCGATCCCGTCATCCTTGCAACTTTCCTCGCGGCGTCAGTGGCACTTTACCTGACACCGGGCGCGGACATGATATTCATCACGGCTTCTGGAGCCGCAGGTGGCCAACGCGTGGGCATGTTGGCGGGGCTGGGCGTCTCGATTGGATCTCTGTCGCACACCGTGTTCGCGGTCCTCGGCGTCGCAGCTCTCATTCAGACCTCTGACCTGGCCTATGACATTTTGCGCTATGCTGGCGCGGCGTACCTGATCTACCTCGCCGTTCAGACATGGCGCGCACCACCACCCGTTCCGTCAGCGGAGGGCACCTCCGATGGATTGCAGGCGTTCAAGCGCGGCGCCCTGACGAACTTGCTGAACCCGAAAGTCTCGGTCTTTGTGCTGGCGTTTCTGCCTCAGTTCACCGACCCCGGCACAGGGCCCGTTTGGCTCCAGATTGCTGTGCTCGGCTTGCTTTTTTCTCTCGCCAGCATCCCATTCAATTGTGGCTACGGCATCGCCGCGGGCCTTTTGTCTGACACCATCCGCCGCGCGGGCCGGACCATGAACCGGCTTTGCGCACTTGTATTCGGCGGGCTTGCAGCCCGTCTCGCGCTGAACTGAAGGAGGCTGACATGGCCGATCTCCCATCCCATGCCCGCGTGGTCATCATCGGTGGCGGTGCTGTCGGGGCCTCTGCGCTCTACCATCTCGCGTTGGCGGGCTGGAGCGACTGCGTGCTGGTGGAAAAGAACGAGTTGACCTCGGGGTCAACCTGGCACGCGGCGGGCAACATCCCGACGTTCTCAGCGTCCTGGGCCGTGATGAACATGCAGCGGTATTCCTGCGAGCTTTACCGTGGGCTTGCCGAAAAGGTTGACTATCCCATGAACTACCACGTCACCGGATCGATCCGGCTGGCGCACTCCAAGGAGCGGATGCAGGAGTTCGAGCGGGTCCGTGGCATGGGCCGATATCAGGGCATGGATATCGAGATGTGCTCGACCCAGGACTTGAAGGACCGCTACGAGTTTCTCGAAACTCATGATCTGGCTGGTGGACTCTGGGACCCGTATGACGGCGATATCGATCCGGCGCAGTTGACGCAGGCGTTGGCCAAAGGCGCTCGCGATCTTGGGCAGAAGGTCGCAAGGTTCACGACAATGACCGGCGCGCGGCGCGAGAATGACGAGTGGATCGTCGAGACCGACAAGGGTGAGATCAGGTGTGAGTACGTCGTCAACGCCGCAGGCTATCGGGCACAGGAAGTCGGGCGCATGTTTGGCCGGTTCGTGCCGATGGTGTCGATGTCTCACCAGTACATCTTGTTCGACGAACTCGACGCGCTGAAGGAACGCTCCGAGCGCGAAGGCGGCAAGCTTCCGCTGCTCCGTGATGTCGACAGCTCGTACTATCTGCGACAGGAGAAGAATGGCTTTAATCTCGGCCCCTACGAGCGCAACTGCAAGGCGCACTGGATCACGCCCGACGATCCGATGCCCGAAGACTTCAGCTTCCAGCTTTGGCCTGATGATCTAGACCGGCTGGAGTGGTATCTGGAAGACGCCATGGCGCGGGTGCCGCTGATGGCGACATCAGGCGTCTACAAGGTCATCAATGGCCCGATCCCTTACATGCCCGATGGTTTGCCGAACATCGGTCCCATGCCGGGTGTGCCCAATGCGTTCGAAGCCTGCGTCTTCACTTTCGGGATCTGTCAGGCCGGTGGCGCAGGTAAGGTGCTGGCGGAGTGGATCACCGAGGGCGGCACAGAATGGGACATGTGGGCCTGCGATCCCCGGCGCTTTACCGGTTGGTGCGATCAGGATTATGCCACCGCCAAGGGCATGGAAATCTACGGGCACGAATACGCGATGCATTTCCCGCATCACGCGTGGCCCGCCGGGCGAGACAAGCGACTGGGTCCGAACCACGACAAGGTCAAGGCGCTTGGCGGCCAGATGGGCGCGTTCAACGGATGGGAGCGTGCGCTCTGGTTCGCCAAGGACGGTGATGACACATCAGAAGAAGCGACACAGACGTGGACGCGCTCCGGCCCATGGGAAAAGCGTGTGCGCGAAGAATGCGAAGCGGTGCGCGATGGATGTGGTGTATTGGATCTGCCTGGATTTTCACGTTTCAAGGTTAAAGGTACTGGCGCGGACGAGTGGCTGCGTGGTCTGGTTGCGGGCGCATTGCCAAAAATTGGTCGCGTCGGACTTTTGTACTTCGCCGACGAGAAGGGACGCATAGTCACCGAAATGTCCGTGACGCGTGAAGCCGAGGACAGTTTTGTTCTGGTCACCGCCGCTGGAGCGGAATGGCACGATCGCGAGTGGCTGGAGAAACGCCTGCCAGAGAACGCACCGTTTGCCCTCGAGGACTGGACTGAGCGCATGTCGACTCTGATCGTGACTGGCCCCCAGTCGCGCGACGTGCTGAACGGCATCTGTCCGGCGAACCTCTCGCTCCCCTGGTTGAGCTTTCAGGAAAGCGAGATCGCCAGTCACTGGGTGACCTTGCTGAGGGTATCGTTTGCTGGTGAACTCGGTTGGGAGATCCATGCAGAGAATTCGGCCATGCCTGCAATCTACGCGGCCGTCCTAAAGGCTGGTGCGACGCCGTTTGGCATGTTCGCGCTCGACAGCCTGCGCCTTGAGAAAGGCTATAGGTCTTGGAAGGGCGATCTTTCGACCGACTACACATTGCTGGAGGGCGGGCTCGATCGGTTCGTCAAACTGAACAAACCGCAGGATTTCCCCGGAAAGCAAGCCTTGCTGAACGAAAAACAGCAGGGTGTGAAGAAGCGGTTCGTGACCATGACTGTCGACGCAGGTGAATGCGATGCGCCGTACATGTCGACGGTCTGGAAGGGCGATGAAGTGGTCGGTGAAACGACCTCCGGGGGATGGGGGTACCGTGTGGGCGTCTCGATTGCACTGGGAACCGTGCGTATGGATTGTACTGCTCCGGGTACCGAGTTGGAGATCGAGATATTTGGGGAACGCCGGAAGGCGAGCGTTGCCGAGGACCGTCCACTTTGGGATCCCGAGAACGAAAGACTGCGCGCATGATCAGGCCCACAGGCGACCATGCCGCTGGCGCGGTACTGGGCATTCGCCCAGCCTGCGCAGACAAAGCCACGCAGATGGCCGCTTCTGCGCGTTGGGCCAGTGTAGCCATAAAGGTCTAGGGGGAGGGGATTTTGGCAGAGATCGTATTGCTTGACGGAGGAATGGGTCAGGAGTTGGTACGCCGGTCTTCACAACCTGCACATCCGCAATGGTCGGCTTGGGTGATGATGCACGAGCCGGAGGTCGTACAGGGGCTGCACGAGGACTATCTGAAGGCAGGCGCAAAAGTCGTCACACTCAATTCTTATTCGACCACTCCCAGCCGGTTCGAAAAGTTCGACACAATGGATCAATTCGAAACCTTGCAACAACGCGCGATCGATCTTGCGAATGCAGCACGAGATGCAGTTGGGCTGGAAGCGGCCATCGCCGGGTGCCTGCCGCCGCTGGCTGGATCCTATCATCCGGAGCTGCTGCCTCCAGATGAGGCGCTGCTGGAGGAGTATCGCCAGATCGCCGTCTTGCAGGCGCCACATGTGGATTTCTTCCTGTGCGAGACGATGTCCAAGGCGTCAGAGGCACGAATGGCGGCAACTGCCGCATCAGAAACCGGCAAACCGGTCTGGATCGCCTGGACCTTAGACGAGGAGCTTGCGGAGGATGGCAAGCCACGCTTGAGATCAGGAGAGACGGTCGAAGACGCGATCGCCGCACTAGACGGGGTTCCGGTTGAAGCGATTCTCTTCAACTGCACGGCACCCGAGGCAATGACCGCAGGCATGGCACAACTGGTCAAAGACGGTCGTCCGTCCGGTGGATATGCCAATGGCTTCACCCCCATCCCTAAGGAGTTCGTGTTGGGCGAGACGGTGGATATCATCGGTAAGCGCACGGATCTGGGGCCCGAAAGCTATGCCGATCATGCCATGACTTGGGTCAACAAGGGCGCCAGGATCATCGGCGGATGCTGCGAAGTTGGACCCGCGCATATTGGCGAAATGGCCCGGCGGCTAGAGGCGGACGGTCATAAGGTTGTCAAGGGCTTGTGAGGACCGGACGATGCTGAACGCAACACTGCAGAGCTTTGTGAACGAGTGGCGGCTGGGGCATGTGGCAACCATCGGCCCGGACGGGCCAAATGTCTCGCCCAAGGGGACATTTCAAGCGCTGAGTTCCGATCAGATCGCGTTTGCAGAAATTCGCTCGCCCCAGACAATGGCGAACCTCGCGCATGACCCTCGGGTCGAGGTGAACATGATCGATGTGTTCTCGCGCAAGGGCGCCCGGTTCCGCGGAGAGGCCAGGTTTCATTCCTCGGGCACCGCGGAAGCCAACGATTTGAAACCGCGGTGGGTGGAACTGTTCGGTGCAGAATTGATGGCCCGGTCCAGTGGATTTGTCGTCATCGACGTCAGTACAGCCAAGCCGCTGACCACACCCGCCTACGATGTCGGCGCAAAGGAAAAACAACTGCGCCAGGACTATCTCGAACGATTCACGGACATGCAGATGGCCTGGCTCGGGGCGCACACCTAAACGACCGAGCGTGTCTTCAGATGCTGATGACCGCTAAACTCAGGAGAAATGGAGCGCATGGCTGATCTCCCAAGGACGGCTCGGGCCGTTATCATCGGCGGCGGGGTCTCCGGCTGTTCGGTTGCCTACCACTTGGCCAAGCTGGGGTGGAAGGATGTGGTGTTGCTCGAACGCAAGCAGCTCACCTGCGGCACCACCTGGCACGCTGCCGGATTGATCGGACAGTTGCGCCCGAACCAGAACATGACGCGATTGGCGAAATACTCGGCCGATCTCTACGTAAAACTGGAGGAAGAAACCGGCGTTGCCACGGGCATGCGTCAGAACGGGTCGATCACCGTCGCGCTGACCGAGGCCCGGCGCGAGGAGATCCTGCGTCAGGCCGGCCTCGCGCGGGCCTTCGGGGTCGATGTGCACGAGATTGGCCCCAACGAAGTCAAGGGGATGTACCCGCATCTCGAGGTCAGTGATGTGGTGGCCGCCGTGCATCTGCCGCTGGACGGACAAGCGGACCCCGCCAACATAGCACTGGCGCTCGCAAAAGGGGCTCGCCAGCAAGGTGCGCAGATCGAAGAAGGCGTCAAGGTCACCAGCATCGCGCAGGCCAATGGACGTGTCACTGGCTTAACCTGGTCACGCGGCGGAGAGACCGGCGAGATCGCCGCAGATGTCGTCATCAACTGCGGTGGCATGTGGGCGCGTGATGTCGGACGGATGGCCGGGGTGAACGTGCCACTGCATGCCTGTGAGCATTTTTACATCGTCACCGAACCTGTCGAGGGGTTAACCCAATTGCCTGTGCTGCGGGTCCCTGACGAGTGTGCCTATTACAAGGAAGACGCGGGCAAGATGATGCTGGGCGCGTTCGAGCCCAAAGCAAAGCCTTGGGGAATGGAAGGCATTCCCGATGACTTCTGCTTTGACCAGCTACCCGAGGACATCGACCATTTTGAGCCCATCCTGGAGATGGGGATCAACCGCATGCCGATGCTGGGTGAGGCAGGGATCCATACGTTCTTCAACGGACCGGAGAGCTTCACGCCCGATGACCGGTACTATCTGGGCGAAGCGCCCGAACTGGACGGTTTCTGGGTGGCAGCGGGGTACAACTCCATCGGCATCGTCTCTTCAGGCGGCGCGGGGATGGCACTCGCACAGTGGATCAATGACGGCGAGGCACCGTTTGACCTTTGGGATGTCGACATTCGTCGGGCGCAGCCTTTCCAGCGCAACCGGCGGTATCTGCGCGAACGGGTGAGCGAGAGCCTCGGCCTACTCTATGCCGATCACTTCCCCTATCGACAGCCAGAGACCGCGCGCGGGATAAGACGCTCGCCCTTTCACGAGCATCTGAAAGCGCGCGGTGCGTGCTTTGGCGAGACTGCAGGTTGGGAGCGTCCGAACTGGTTCGCTTCTAATGGACAGAAAGCAGAGTACGAATACGCATGGACCCGCCAGAACTGGTTCGAGAATGGCGCGGCTGAACACAACGCCATCCGCACAGGTGTGGGCATGTATGACATGACCTCGTTCGGCAAGATCAGGGCCGAGGGGCCGGATGCCGAAGCTGTACTGAACCGGATCTGCGGGGCGGATATGTCGGTGCCCGTGGGCAAAATCGCCTACACGCAGTTTTTGAACGCGAAGGGCGGAATTGAAGCGGATGTCACCGTGACCCGCCTGTCAGAGACAGCCTACCTGGTGATCACGCCTGCGGCGACCCTCCACCGGGACCTCGGCTGGTTGCGCCGGCATGCAGGGGATGGGCGCGTGGTCTTTACCGATGTCACTGCAGGTGAAGGATGCCTCGCGGTGATGGGTCCAAGATCGCGGGACCTGTTGGCGGCGATCAGCCCGCATGACTGGTCTAACGAGAACCATCCCTTTGGCTGGGCACATGAGATCGAGATCGGGTTGGGCATCGCACGGGCGCATCGAGTGTCCTATGTGGGCGAGCTTGGTTGGGAGATCTATGTCTCCGCCGATCAGGCCGCCCATGTGTTCGAAACACTGGATGAAGCGGGTGCAGATCATGGGCTGAAGCTTGTTGGCATGCATACGATGGACAGTTGCCGGATCGAGAAAGCGTTCCGCCATTTCGGGCATGACATCACGGATGAGGATCATGTGCTCGAGGCCGGACTAGGCTTTGCAGTCTCGAAGACCAAAGAGGACTTCATTGGTCGTGATGCCGTGGCGCGCAAACGCGAGGAAGGACTTTCCGCGCGAATGGTGCAGTTTCGCCTGACCGATCCAGACCCATTGCTCTACCACAACGAACCGGTCCTTCGGGATGGTGAGATCGTGGGCTACCTGAGTTCCGGCAACTATGGGCATCACCTCGGTGCGGCCATTGGTATGGGATATGTCCCGTGCAAAGGCGAGAAGGCAACGGACGTGTTGGCCAGTGCCTATGAGATCGAGGTGGCAGGCACCCGTGTCGCTGCGGACGTCAGTCTGAAGCCGATGTATGATCCAAAGTCGGAACGCGTACGAGCCTGACGGCCCGTTCATACCTATCGTGCGGCGCGCGGCGCCCTTCGGGCACACCGCACTTTCCGACCAGGGCCCACCCAATCCACCACCTTTACCAGGGCTGCGCCCGGTTGACGGCAGCGGGTTGGTGGGGTGTGATTAATCTTCGGGTATTGGGAGGCTTTGCCTATGGAACGGGAAGACTATCGCGCATGGGCACACCGCGCGGCGGACTGGGCGGCGGACTATCTTGATGGAGTGGCGGACCGCCCGGTTCGCGCGCCCGTCTCGCCCGGAGATATCGCGGCACAGATCGCCTCGACCCCACCTGAGCACGGCGAAGCGATGGATGCGATCTTTGCAGATTTTGAGCGCATCGTACCCGGAGGCATGACGCATTGGCAGCATCCCCGGTTCTTTGCTTACTTCACGGCAAATGCCGCACCTGCCTCGATGATCGCCGAGCAATTGGCCACCGCCATGGCAGCCCAGTGTATGCTCTGGCAAACTTCCCCAGCCGCGACAGAAATGGAAACGGTAATGGTCGACTGGCTGCGTCAGGCAGTCGGTTTGCACGATGATTTTCGTGGGACCCTGCAGGACGCGGCCACAACGGCCACACTATGCGCTATACTGATGATGCGGGAACGCGCGCTTAAGGCTTCCGGCAACAGCGCGGGTCTGGCGGGCGCGCCCCGGCTGCGTGTTTATGCGTCGGCAGAAAATCACTCCTCGATCGACAAGGGCGTGGCCCTCTCGGGCATTGGAACCGACAATCTGGTCAAGGTGCCCACACGCCGGGACCACGGCATGGACCCAGACGCTCTGGCCAAAGCAATCGCGGAGGACCGCGCCGCTGGCCATCTCCCCGCAGGTATCGTGATCTGCACGGGCGGCACGTCGATCGGAGCCTGCGATCCTGCCATGGAGATCACCGCGATCGCCAAACGCGAGAATCTCTTCACCCATGTAGATGCGGCCTGGGCTGGATCGGCCATGATCTGCCCGGAGTTTCGACACCTGTGGGCGGGGGCCGAGCATGCAGACAGCATTGTTTTCAACCCGCACAAATGGCTCGGTGCGCAGTTCGAGTGTTCCTGCCATTTCGTGCGCGATCCCGGGGCGTTGGTCCGAACCGTTGGACTGCGGCCTTCGTTTCTGGAAACGCCCGGGCAGGATGAAATCGTCAACTATAATGAGTGGTCTATTTCGCTTGGCCGACGTTTCCGCGCACTTAAGGTCTGGTTCCTGCTGCGCGCCTATGGGCTGGAGGGTCTGCGCACACGCATTCGCAATCACGTTGCCTGGGCAAATATGGCGGCGGAGCGGATCGCTGCCACCCCTGGCCTCGAGGTCACCACCAAACCGTCGTTGGCGCTCTTCACCTTCGCTGCAACTGCAGGCGATGAGGCGACCCGGAAACTTCTAGATGCGGTCAACAACGACGGCCGCGCCTACTTCACACAAACGTCGCATGACGGGCGGTTCGTGATCCGCTTCAATGTCGGGCAGTTCGACGTGACCGAAGCCGACGTGGCAATGGGTTGCGATGTGATTACAGAAAAGCTGGGAGAGCTGACATGACCCGCGACGAGAAGGTCGCCGCCTTTCGGGCTCTGCACAAAGTTGGCGATCCGTTTGTAATGCCGAACCCATGGGATCTCGGATCGGCCAAGGTGCTGGCGTCTCTTGGAGCCAAGGCCCTGGCGACAACATCTGCAGGCCATGCGTTCACTCTGGGGCGCCCGGATATGGGAACCGTGTCGCGCAAAGAGGCGCTCGAGCATGCGCAGGCCATCAGCATGGCCGTCGATCTGCCCATCAATGGCGATTTCGAAAACTGCTATGGGCCCGATCCCGCTACCGTTGCCGAAACCGTTCGCATGGCCGCAGAGGCCGGGCTTGCCGGAGTGTCAGTGGAGGACACGGATCTGCCTGGTACCGGGGCTTACGCCTTCGACCATGCGCTTGAGCGTGTTGTCGCTGCCGTCGAAGCGGCAAAGGCCGCCAATGTCGTCCTCACCGCTCGAGCGGATGGCTGGATGAACCGCCAATATGACGGCGCGGAGGCACTGCGCCGCTGTCAGGCGTTTGCCGAGGCAGGCGCGGATGTCCTCTATGCGCCGCTGGTAAAGCCCGAAGTTCTGGAGGAGATCTGCAAAATCGGCCCACCAGTCAACGCCTTGGCGGCGGGACGGATGGCGAAAATTTCTCGCGCTGACTATGCTGGGATAGGCGTTGCCCGGATCTCGATCGGTGGAGCATTGGCCCGGCTGACCCATCAAACGATCGTCACGGCTGGGCGCAAGATGCTGGAGAACGGCGACCTATCGGACCTCGCCAGTTTCGATCCATCCCTCGACATCGATGCGATGTTGACCGGCTGAGGCTCGTAATCGCCTGTGGATCGCCCGAAAACGACAGCGATGTCGCGTTTTGACGGTTTTTTCAGGCGTTACAGCCAAGTCTGATCAGACTGGAAGCCGGAGTTTTCCATGCCTGATGACGCATATCTCTTGAACCTGATCTCGCGCACCATCGGCGCGGATCGTGGCCGTGCGGCACGGGGCTCGCCCCTCTGAGCAGCAGTCCCCCTAACGGACCTGCCTCCAAAGGAGCGAGAGATGAGCACAAATCCAGACAATTCCGAACCGCGCCGCGCACGACGTGCCGGAGGCCGCGCGGCCCGCCAGGCACTGCGCGCGGCCCCCTTGGCCGAAGATGTGCGGCCCGTCAGACCTGGGCTGAGCGGGGGCACATTTAACCCGCTGAGCGACGCGGACATTCAGCGCATTCACAGAGCCGCTTTGGCCGCCTGCGAGGAAATCGGCTTTGCCGATGCCCCGCCAAGCGGGATCGAGGCGCTGACTGCCGCCGGAGCCATACTTGGCGACGATGGCCGCATCCGCATCCCGCCTGCTTTGATCGAGGACATGCTTGCAAAGGCTGCACGGGACATCACCCTTTGCGGGCAAGATCCGAAGCACGATCTGCATCTCAGCGGCAACAAGGTCCACTACGGCACTGCGGGCGCAGCGGTTCACATGGTGGACGTAGAGAAGCGGGAATACCGCGACTCGACATTGCAGGACCTCTACAACGCAGCGCGGATCGTTGAGCAACTCGACAACGTCCACTTCTTCCAGAGACCTATGGTTTGCCGGGACATCACCGACAATCTCGAGCTGGATCTCAATACACTCTACGCCTGCACGCGCGGCACTTCCAAGCATATCGGAACGAGTTTCGTCGAGCCCAGTCACATGCCGGACTGCATGGAGATGATCCACCTGCTGGTAGGCGGCGAGGAGGCCTATCGCGCGCGGCCCTTCATCTCGAACTCGAACTGTTTCGTCGTCCCGCCGATGAAGTTTGCGACGGAGAGCTGTGAAGTGATGGAAGCGTGCATCCGGGCCGGGATGCCAGTGCTGCTGCTTTCCGCAGGACAGGCCGGAGCCACAGCACCCGCGCCGATTGCGGGCGCCATCGTGCAGGCCGTAGCCGAATGTCTGGCAGGCGTTGTCTATGTCAACGCCATTGCGCCCGGACACCCCGCGATCTTCGGCACATGGCCGTTCGTCAGCGATCTTCGCACAGGTGCAATGTCCGGCGGATCGGGCGAGCAGGCGCTGCTGACCGCGGGCTGCGCGCAGATGCACAAGTTCTATGGTCTTCCCGGTGGGGCAGCCGCAGGGATCGCCGACGCCAAGTTGCCGGACATGCAGGCCGGGTGGGAGCAGGCCATCTCGAACGTCATGGCGGGCCTCTCCGGCCTAAACATGGTCTACGAGTCGGTCGGTATGCACGCCTCGCTTCTAGGCTTCTGTTTCGAAAGCCTGATCCTTGGCGACGATATGCTCGGCCAGTGCCAGCGCTGTGTGCGCGGGATCGAGGTGACCGACGATACGGTCAGTCTCGAAGTCATGCGCTCGGTCTGTCTCGAAGGACCCGGTCACTATCTCGGCCATGATCAGACGCTGGGTCTGATGCAGACAGAATACATCTACCCGGCGCTGGGTGACCGCACATCTCCAAAAGAATGGCTCGAGATCGGACGCCCGGATCTGGTGCAGAAGGCAATCGAGCGGAAACGCCAGATCCTCGATCAGATGTTCCCCAACCACCTGTCCCGTGATCGCGATAAGGCTGCGCGGGAGCGGTTTAACATCCACCTCTCTCCAGAGGCTGTCGGCCTTTAAGGAAGGTCAGACAACCAGTCGCGCAGCGGCATGCCCGGCGCTGCGCCCATCGTCACGGCTCCGGCGTTTGCGTGGCTGATAACGCCGGTTTCAAAAGCGGAGACCGCATCACCGATCCGGGCGGTTCGGCAATCCACCGTTGCCCCCGCGATGCCGCGTTGATCGAGTGCGGGGAGCCGTGTCAGCCCCGCGCCGTCTCGCCCCCCGCCCGCATCGTTGTAGACGGCAAGGCGGACTGGAGCCTTAACCGCACGGGCGGGATCCCCGCCGATCAGGCCACCATGAGAGCCGGTCACGACGATCTCCCCGGCATCCTCCGGGCGCACCAGCGATGCCGAATCGAGGAGATGGATGTTGCGACCCGCCAACTGCCGAGCGGTCCGCGCTTCGGCCACTTTGGGCAATGTCGACCGGGGAAGCGGCGCCTTTACCAGACAGCGCAGCGCGTCTTCGACGGACTGGCCCTGGACTACACCCAGCTCTCGGGCAACATCATTTGCCCGGCTGATGATCCCATTCGCCAGCATGTCGGCGGTGTCTCCAATTCGTGCGCTCATCGCATCGACCGCTGCAGCGGCCATACCGACCTCGGCCAACGCCATGACGCCAGCAATCCCGGCATCTTCCATACCAATGCCCGCATCGTTGAAGATCACCGCGCGCACCCCAGCCTGCGAGGCGAGTGCCGCGGGATAGTGCCCGCCATGTGATCCCGACAGCACGACCGTCTCACGGTGCTGGTCCGCGACATCTGTGATAGAATCCAGCATCAGGGATTCGATTGTCATGGCCAAAGGCTAGTCCGCTTGACAGGTGCGCGCAATCGGCGCCACCGTGCCGCGGATGAGCGATCTTCACACAAACCGACCCAACCTTGACCGCGATGGCGCCCTTGCCCGTCTGAAGATGATGGAGCGCATCCGCGCGTTCGAGCGACAGGCTGAATTGGCCGCGACGCGTGACGGGTTGGTCCTCGGCGCCATCCACCTCAGTATCGGGCAGGAGGCGATCCCAGCCGGGCTTATGCCCCATCTGGAGCGCGAGGATCTGATCCTCTCGACCCATCGCGGACACGGGCATACGCTCGCCAAGGGCGCGCAACCCGCAGCAATGATGAAGGAGCTTCTGGGCCGGACCGGCGGCTGCTGCGGCGGCAAGGGCGGATCGATGCACATCGCCGACTTCTCAGTCGGCATGCTGGGCGCGAACGGCGTCGTCGGTGCGAACATCCATATCGGCGCGGGCGCGGCACATGGCCTGAAACTGCTCGGCGACGAGCGGATAGTCGTAGACTTTTTCGGAGACGGCGCGATCAACCGCGGACCGTTTCTCGAGGGCCTGAACTGGGCCGGGGTCTTTGGGCTGCCGATCCTGTTCGTCTGCGAGGACAACGAATACTCCGCGTCGACCCGCACCTCGGATATGACCGCAGGAGAGGGGGCCGCCGCCCGCGCGCGGTCCTTCGGATTGCTTACCTCCGAAGTCGACGGCAACGACGCGGAGGCGGTGCATGCTTTGACAGCCGACATCATCGCGCGCGTGCGCGAAACCCGCCAGCCGGAGTTCCTGCACGCCCGCACATACCGTCAGCATGGTCATACCTATTTTGATCCAGCGGCCTATCGGCCCGCGGGCGAAGCGGCAGCCCGCACGGCAGAGGACGATCCGGTCCAGCGGCAAAGGGATCTGCTGCTGGCAGCAAACGTTCCGGCAGCTGACCTCGACGCGGTCCGCGCGGCAGCATGGGCTGAGATGGAAGACGCGTTGGCTGAGGCGACAGCCGCGCCCTGGCCTGACGATGTGACAGTGTTCGACGACGTGCAGGACATCGGCTCCCCGGCGGAGGCGGCCCGCTAATGTCTGTGATGACCTATGCCGAAGCCGCCCGCACGGCGTTGGCAGAGGCGATGCGCGCCGACCCCACCGTCTGGTGCGTGGGCGAGGATCTTGGGCGCGGCGGCGTCTTCCAGCAATACAAGGGGCTGCGGGAGGAGTTCGGACCAGACCGGGTGTCGGACGCGCCGATCTCAGAGGCCGCCATCATGGGGTCTGCCTTCGGCGCGGCGATGGTCGGCACGCGCCCCGTCGTCGAGATGCGGTTTGCCGATTTCGCCCTCTGCGCCACAGACGAGCTGGTCAATCAGATCGCCAAGGCCCGTTTCATGTTCGGCGGACAATCCCGCGCGCCGATGGTGATCCGCAAGCCGATGGGCATGTGGCGATCCTCTGCCGCGCAGCACTCGCAATCGCTCGAGAGCTGGTACGTCCATGTCCCAGGGCTGGTCGTCTGCTGCCCCGCCACGCCGCAGGACAACTACGCGATGATGAAGGCCGCGATCGCTTGCGATGACCCAGTTGTTTACCTTGAGCATAAGGACATCTGGGCGCTGGAAGGCACAGTGGATACGGACGCAACACATGTCTTCGGCACCGCTGCGCAGCGGCACGCAGGCGAGGATATCACCATCGTCAGCTGGTCGAACACGGCCAACTTTGCGACGAACGCAGCCGCCGCGCTTAGCGCAGAGGGGATCGGGGCAGAAGTGCTGGACCTGCGCGATCTCTGGCCCTGGGACAAAGCAGCCGTGATCGACAGCACACGGCGCACCGGGCACCTCTTGATCGCCCATGAAAGTGTGCAGGTTGGAGGTTTCGGCGCAGAGGTCGCGGCGACTGTGGCCGAGGCGGTTCCCTGTCGGATCAAGCGCCTAGGTGCGCCGCGCAGCCTGATCGCTTATGCGCCCAATCTCGAAGACCAACTGAGGATAACGACCGATATGATTATGTATGCCGCACGGGATTTGGTGAGGAGCAGCGCATGAGCAGCAACGAGATGACCGGCGGCGAGGCTTTGGTGCGCATGTTGCTGGCGCATGAAGCCGGGCCGATGTTCGGCATGGGCGGGTTCCAGCTTCTGCCGTTCTACGACGCTGCGCGGCGGCTCGGGCTCGGCCACAACCTGATCAACGATGAGCGTTGCGCGGTCTTTGCCGCGGACGCCTATGCCAAGGTCTCGGGCCGTGTGGGCCTTGCAGATGCCACGTTGGGGCCTGGGGCGACGAACCTTGTCACAGGACTGGTCGAGGCGCTGAACGCCGGCTCTCCCATGGTCGTCATCACAGGTGACGCCCATCGCGCACATGCGGGCAAGAACATGACGCAAGAGACCGACCAGCTTGCGATCCTGCGCCCTGCCTGCAAGGAAGTCCTGAGGATCGAAGAAATCTCCCGCGTACCCGAGATCATGCGCCGCGCCTTTGCGGTCGCGACTTCAGGTCGACCCGGGCCGGTTGTGGTCGATGTGCCCGAAGACATCGCCCACGGTTTGCATGGATTCGAGGACGGGGATTTCGACGCCGATCCCGCACACATGGCTGCTCCTGCTCTGCGTTGCCGCCCCGACGCCAACGCGCTGGCGGATGCAGCTGACCGCATCGCGAGGGCCGAACGCCCGCTGATGCTCTGCGGCGGCGGGGTTCATATCTCCGGTGCCGCCGAAGCCGTGACGAAGCTGGCTGAAACATGTGCTATTCCCGTCGCCCACACCCTGACCGGTAAGGGGGCTGTCCCCTGCACCAGCGATCTGAACGCTGGGCTCTTCGGGCGCTATGATCGGATTGCAAACAAACTGATCGAGGAAAGCGACTGTCTGCTTGTCGTCGGTTGCAAGCTCGGTGAGATCGCCACCAAGCGTTACACCGTTCCGGCACCGCGCCGGCCTGTCATTCACCTTGATATCGTGGCCGAGGAGATGGGCCGGACTTATCAGCCTGCCCTGAAACTCTGGGGTGATGCCAAGGCGGGAGTCGAGGATCTACTCGCTGCGATGACCGACAGCGCGGAAGGTCAGCGTACGAGACGCGCGACCTATCTCGCCGAGATCCCCACCCGCATGGCCAAGTGGCGCGAGGAGGTCACGGACCGTTTGCACTCCGACGAAAGCCCGGTTCACATGGCGCGCCTGATCACCGAGTTGAACCGCCTGCTGCCTGATGACGGCTACCTCATCGCGGATGGAGGATTCGCCGCGCATTGGGGTGGACTTCTGTTCGATACAAAACGCGCGGGACGCCAGTTCGTGCCGGATCGCGGTTTCGCGTCAATCGGTTACGGCCTGCCCGGCGCCATGGGCGCGCAGTTGGCGCGGCCCGATGCCGTGGTCGTCGGCCTGACCGGCGATGGCGGCTTCAACATGGTGCTTGGCGAGTTGGAGACCGCGCGGCGCATGGGCCTTGGCGTCACGGTCATTGTCGTGAACAACGCGGCTTCCGGATATGTCAAAGCACTTCAGCACCTGATGTACGGCGAGGGCGCATATCAGTCGTCGGACCTCGCCGAGACCAATTATGCCGAGGTCGCCAATGCCATGGGCTGCCATGGCCAAAGGGTCGAGACACCGGATGCCCTCGGCCCCGCCCTGAAGGCCGCCTTTGCCGAACGCACGCGGCCAAGCGTCATAGACGTGATGGTAACACGCGACCCGGCCAAGATGCTGCCCGCCGTCGACAACCGCACAGTGCAGGCGAAGAAGGGCGATCGGGTGGCGTGATGCATGTCCTTGCGGTGCTCTCCCATCCCCGGCGCGACTCGCTCTCCGGCGCACTGACCGACCGTTTCGCCGAAGGGTGCCGCGGAGGCGGACATACTGTCGAGATTGCGGACCTGCATGGCGAGGGGTTCAACCCGGTCTGGCAACCGGACGACGACAATCAGTTCGGCGACGGGTCATTGCCCGCGGATGTCCTCGCCGAGCAGGAGCGGGTCGCGCGCTGCGATGCGCTCGCGCTGATCTTTCCGCTCTGGTGGTGGGGGATGCCTGCGATGCTCAAGGGCTGGGTCGACCGGGTCTGGTCGTGGGGTTGGGCCTACGATCAGGTCGACGATCCGGACAAATCCCTGCTGCGTGATCGGACGTGCGTGATGCTGATCCCGGCCGGTGCCTCGCCCCAGACGATGGCGCCCTATGGGTACGAGCAGGCCATGGACGCGATCTGGCGCACGGGCACGTTGGGCTACTTTGGAATGCACGACAAACGTATCCATGTGCTGCATGGATCGGGCGGCTCGGATGCCCGGCGACAGGGGCATCTGGAAACAGCCTATCAGGCGGGGCTGACGATCGGCGATCCGGCTATGGCTGGGCTGCCGCCGCCTCCCGGAAGCGATGGGCAATGATGGCACCATCCTTTTCCGGCAGCAGCAGCGGATCTTCCGTCAGCGCAATCTTGGCCACGGCAAATGACGGTCCGGGCGCTTGGAACAACATCTCAGACAACTCATTGACCTGATCCATCGAGGTGACCTGCATCGTCTTTGCGATACCTGCGCCGCGGGCGACAGCGCAAAGATCGGTCGTCGCGGCAAGGCCGGGCTGACGGCCAGTTTCGCCGAAGTGTTCGTTATCGAGCACCAGAATCGAAAGGTTCTGCGGCGCTTGCGCGCCAACGACGGACAGGGAGCCCAGTCCCATCATCATCTCACCATCGCCAGTCACGCAACAAACGCGCCGGTTTGGGCGGGCCAGCGCCACCCCCAACGCCGTTGACACCGCAAGGCCCATACCGCCCCAAGAGTAGAGATAGTCGTCGCTATCGCCTGCGGCGAAGCAATCCCAGGTCGGGGACCCCAGCCCCGGGACGATCAGCGCGCCATCGCGCTGACCCAAAACGGCGGCAGTAAAAGGACGTCTGTTCAGATAGTTATCACTCATCATCGGCCCCTGCGCTGCGCACAAATCCCTTGGCTCCGATCACGCGCTGACTGATCAGGACCGCACACGACATCCCGCCATTGAACGCCAGATCCGCCGCGGCGCCGAAGGTCTCTCCGACCTCCTTGGCCTTGTCGACGGGAAAGCACTTCACGCCCATTTGCGTCATCACAGGCTGCGTGCCCTGCCCCATCAGAACCTGCCACGGATTGAACTCGCCCCATTGACCGCGCATCGTCACCAACATCAGGCAGGGCGCATGCATGATATGCGGCAGTCCAAGCGCGTTAATGCAGTTCCCGACGCCCGACGATTGCATCGCGATCATGCCGCGCTGACCGCCCAGCCAGAGGCCGGTCATGATGCCTATACCCTCTTCCTCGGTGGTCAATGTGACGACGCGGGTGTCGCTATCACTCTGACATCGCTGCAACAATTGCGTCAGGCCACCATCGGGAACGGTGGCGACAGTGGATATGTCGCGGGCCTGCATGGCGGCGAACACATCGGCGGACCAGTCATGTCTGGACAAGGCGTCCCTCCCTCTTGGTCGCAAGCCTAGCCATCGAGCGATACGCTCACAAGACGGTTTCACGCCCCGCCCGTCAGGGTTGTGGTATGCTCCGGGCAAAGGAATTTCAGCCGGAGCAGGGGAGCCCGCGATGCGTGTCGCCGCCTTTAACGTCGAGAACCTTTTTGACCGCGCAAAGGTCTTCAATGACGACACAGATGTTCATGCCGGCGTTCTGGATGCCCATGCGGAGCTGAACAAACTGTTCGAGAAAGCGACCTATTCCGACGCCGACAAGGTCCGGATGCTTGAGCTTTTTCAAGAGCTTGGGATGCTCAGACGCGACGAGGGATCGTTCGTGCGCATCCGCAAGATCCGCGGTCAGATCATCTCCCGTCCTCGCTCCCGTCCAGCCTTCATCAAGGCCAATGGACGGGAGGACTGGATCGGCTGGTGCGAGCTCAAGACCGCTCCCGTGAACGAGGTCGCCATGATGAACACGGCGCGGATGATCCGGGACGCCGCCGCCGATGTGCTGGCGGTGGTCGAGGCCGAAAGTCGCCCTGTTCTCAAGGAGTTCCACGATCGCGTCCTCGCCGATGTCGGCGTCGCCGAAGATCAGGGATACCGCCATATCATGGTGATCGATGGCAATGACGGGCGCGGGATTGATGTCGGCTTGGCGACCCGCAACGGCTTTCCCATCGGGACCATGCGAAGCCATGCGGACGACCTGAAGCCCGACGGATTCCCGATCTTCAGCCGGGACTGCCCGGAATATGAGGTCACGACGCCTTGCGGTAACCAACTGATTTTACTGCCAAATCACTTCAAGTCCAAGTTTGGCGGTAACGATGCCAGCAGTCAGGCCAAGCGCCGGGCCCAGTCCGAGGCGGTCGTGCGCTATTACAATCGGCTCAAGACTGAGGGCGTCGAGAACGTCATCGTGCTTGGCGATCTCAACGACACGCCAGACAGCGACGAGCTTGCGCCCTTGCTGCAAGATACTGATTTGAAAGACATTTCAGACCACGCGAAGTTCACGGCGTTCGAGTTCAACGTCGACAATGGCAACCGCGGAATCGGCACGCACGGGCTGGGCAACGACAAGGGCAAAATCGATTATCTGCTGCTCTCACCTGCCTTGTGGGACAAGGTTACGCTGGCCGGGATGGAGCGCCGCGGGATCTGGCCGGGGACGCGTCCACCGCGCTGGGAGGTCTATCCCGAGCTGAAGAAAAAGCATCACCGCGCGTCGGACCATCACCTCCTCTGGGTCGATCTCGACATCTGACTGGCGCTGGGATCAGGGCGTATGGCAGGCGTATGGCACCTGTA
>CAYYZH010000009.1:3661-42801 GCA_964475765.1 uncultured Limibaculum sp. | reverse complement strand
CCCGGCTGAAGCCCCGCGTTAGCTCATCCGTGGTTGCAGCACCGCTGCCTGCAACCGCCAGAAGCGGCTCCGGAGCAGCTTCACCCGAGAGTGACGCGACTTCCTCGAGCGCTGACGAGAACTCTGCCCCGTTTGCGAGACGACTGGTGATGCTCGCCATTGCGCTGCGCATGGACGCATCGCGGATCGCTCCGTCGACCTTGCCTGCCGTTTCCTCGGCTGCGCTTTGCGCGGCGCTGGCCGCGGCAACCGCTTCGCTCGCGGTTTCGTTTGCCGAGGAGACGTCCTTGGTCAGCGTCTCGATTTGGCCGGAGACCTCATCACGAAGCCCGGTGAGGTCCTCTGCCGTCGCGATCGTCCCCGCACCGGGAAGCTGTTCCAGCGCTGTATTGAAGTCTGCCGTCAGCGCCGTACGAGCCGAGCGCAAATCCTCCTGCGTCGCAAATCGCTCCGCTTCGTCGATGGTCACGAACGCAGCGGTTTCCTTGAACCGATCGCTCATCCCGTCAACCTTCGCGCTCAAAGCGGCGAAGGCCGCGACAAGCTCCGGGCCTGCCGTAGTGCCGTCCGTCCCCGCATTGGCAAGGCTGTTGTTGAAAGCCGACAGCTCGTCGGTAACCGTGGTGAGTTGCGTCTCAAGGCTTGTGATCCTGCGTGCGAGCGATGCTGTATCGCGGGTCGCAGCAGAAGCCACCTTCCCGGCCTCCGTCGCCGCCGAGGTCGCTGCTTCAGCCCTCTCTGCAGCCTCGCGAGCCGCCGCCTCAGCATTCGCGAGAACGGCTTCGGATGTGGTCGCGGACGTCGCCGCCTCTGTGGACTGGGCTGCATCGGCTAGCGCCTGATCCGCGTCGGCCTTCGCCGTCTCAGCAGCCGTCTCGGCCGCTGCCAGTCGTTCGGACAACTCCGCGATCTGGGCCTTCATCGCCTCGACATCCGCGCTCGCCTGTTCGGTCTGCGCGCTCACTTCGCCGGAGATGTCAGCGAGTTTCTGATCCATCTCCTGCTGGCCCGGTATCAGATGGCGGGCAACACCCGCGGGCAGATGCGGCGCGACCATGGGCACAAGCCAAAGCGACAGGCCGAAGATCACCAGGACAAAGATCAATATCTTCAGAGCTGTGGCCGCAAAGCCCGAGCCTTGCTCGTCCTCGCGCACTTCCATGACCGCCTCTTCGGCAGACTCAAGCTCGTTCTGGATCTCTTCCTGGACGTCTTCGGCGTCAGCCTTGGCCTCTTCGACCACATCGGTCTCGGCAGTCTGACTATCCTTATCCTCCGAGGGCTGATCGGTATCGCTGCCGCGCGAGGTATTCATTCACAAGCTCCCATCGTGGCGCTGGCGGCAAAGCACTCCGCTCAGCGTAGCGGTTAGCCCCGCCATGTACGTTATTGATCCCGAGCGAGCAGTACAATCGCAAGGTCGGACCGTCTATTGCCGCAGTGCAGAATTTTTCTCCCGAATAGCGGCGATCAGCGCCTCGGCGGACGGTTCAGATGCTACCACGCGATCCCGAAAATCAATATCTTTCAGAGGATTAGAAGATTTCTCGGAAATTGCGAGGAGAAGCGCCTTGGAGAGATCAACTTTTTTGCACTGGCGTAAAGCTTGCTCGAAGCGAATCGCGTTGCGGGCCGACCAGATCGTGACAATGTCGACTTGTCCACAGGCCAGGGCTTCGCAAATTTGCGAATCGGGGGGCGGACCGTCGGCCATCTCGTAGACAATCTGCTCGGTCACTTTGACACCCGCTTCCCGCAGTACCGATTTCAGATCCATCGAGACATCCCTACCCCGGGCATAGATCAACCGACGTGCCCCGGATGTGACGACCAGATCGATCAAGGCGAGGACATCTCCGGCACCGGCACGGCAATCGGTGAACCCCGCCGCCCGCGCGGCCTCAGCGGTGCGCCCACCGACGCAGAACGCGGGCACATCTCGGGTTGGGTTGGCGGCGGCAAAGGCGGGAACCGCATTTGCGGAGGTAAAGATGATCGCATCAGTTTCGGCGCCGACAGAGTCGTCTGGGATCAAGTGGCGCGGCTCGAACATCGGCCAGATCAGGCAATCGATGCCCGGCTCATCAAGCATCTCAACGATCCGCAGGCTGTCTGCCCTTGGCCGGGTGAGAAGGACCTTCATGACCTAGCTCGCGAAAAAACCATCTCCCCCGAGGCGTTTGAGTTCAAGCGCCGCGTCAGCGCCCATGTTGGCAGCATCCGAGAGGCTCCCCCGCCGCTCTGTCTTGTGGATCTGGCTCCCATCAGGACGGATGATCTCACCCCGGAACCACAGCTGATCGCCCTCAATCAGCGCCAACCCCCCGATGGGCGTCCGGCAAGATCCGTCGAGCCCGGCCAGAAACGCCCGCTCCGCCTGCAGGCGCTGGTCCGTCGGCCCATCATGCAGCGGCGCGAGCAAGGCTTTGGTCTCAACTGCGTCGATGCGGGTCTCAATCCCGATGGCACCCTGTGCCACGGCAGGCAGCATATCTTCGACGCTGATCGCTGTCTCGGCCAGATCCGCCCGGCCAAGACGACGCAACCCCGCGGCGGCCAGAAAGGTTGCCTCGGCCACACCGTCTTCCAGTTTGCGCAGCCGGGTCTGGACGTTGCCACGAAACTCGACCACCTCAAGGTCTGGGCGGCGATGCAAAAGCTGCGCCCGGCGTCGGAGCGACGACGTGCCTACCACGGCACCCTCCGGCAACGCCGCAATGCCCGCATGGCGGTGGCTGATGAACGCGTCGCGGACATCCTCGCGCGGCAGCAGGCATGAGATCTCGAGCCCACCCGGCAGAACGGTCGGCATGTCCTTCATCGAGTGCACCGCTAGGTCAATGCTGCCATCGAGAAGTTTCTCCTCGATCTCCTTGGTGAAAAGCCCCTTGCCGCCAATCTCGGACAGCGCGCGGTCCTGCACCTGATCGCCGGTGGTCTTGATCACCTCGATTGCGAACGCATCCTCGGCCAAACCATGCGCGGCAGCGAGACGATCCCGCGTCTCATGGGCTTGCGCCAATGCAAGCGGCGACCCGCGCGTGCCAATGCGCAGCGGAGTTTCAGCGGAAGGCGCAACCATATCGGCCCTTTCTCGTTCCCGTACAAAGCCTTAGTAAGACCGAGAAACACAACGTTCAACACTGCTTGGGCCGCGATGCGCGCATTGACCATTTTGGGATTGGAATCGAGCTGCGACGAGACGGCTGCGGCGGTCGTGCGCGGCGCGCCAGACCGGCCCGGCGCGGTGCTTTCGAATGTGGTCTTCGGTCAAGGCGAGCTGCACGCGGATTTCGGCGGCGTCGTGCCCGAGATTGCCGCCCGCGCTCATGCCGAGCGCGCAGATCTGGTGATCGAACAGGCGCTTGACGCCGCGGGACTGGGCCTGAGTGATCTGGATGCGATTGCTGTGACCGCCGGACCCGGCCTGATTGGCGGCGTGATAGCGGGCGTGATGACTGCACGAGGGCTGGCGATGGGGACCGGGCTGCCACTGATCGGTGTGAACCACCTCGAAGGTCACGCGCTGACGGCGCGACTGACCGATGGCGTGGCCTATCCATATCTCCTGCTGCTGGTCTCCGGTGGGCATTGTCAGTTTCTCAGCGTTGAGGCGCTGGGTCGGTATCGCCGTTTAGGCGGAACCATCGACGACGCACCGGGCGAAGCTTTCGACAAAGTCGCCAAACTGCTTGGACTTGGGTTTCCCGGCGGTCCGATGGTGGAGAAGCGAGCGCACGCCGGCAATGCGCAGCGCTTTGGTCTCCCACGCCCGCTCATGGATCGGCCCGGATGCGACATGTCGTTCTCCGGTCTGAAAACCGCTGTGGTTCGGGCACGCGACAAACTGGTCGAGGCGCAGGGCGGTCTGCACCGAGAGGACATCGACGATCTCTGTGCCGCGTTTCAGTTGGCAGTCTGCGAGACACTTGTCGAGAAAACCAGACGGGCCATCGCTCAGTTTTCCGCGGACCACCGGACCAGGGTGCTGGCAGTTGCGGGCGGGGTCGCAGCAAATCAAACTTTGCGGTCTGGACTGGAGACCATGTGCGCGGAAGCGGACTTCAACCTCGTCGCGCCGCCCCTTGAATTCTGCACCGACAATGGCGCGATGATCGCATGGGCCGGGCTCGAGCGCATGGCCTCCGGTGAGATTTCCGCCGATGTTGTTCCGCGCCCGCGCTGGCCTCTGGATGAAAGCGCAGCGCCCATGCTCGGGTCTGGCAAGAGGGGTGCAAAGGCGTGACCGCAGGCATCGCCGTGCTTGGGCGCGGGGCATGGGGCTCGGCGCTGGCGAAGACACTGTCAGAAGCCGGCCGTCAGGTCACGACATGGTCTCGGAACGCGGATGATACCGTACTCTGCGATGCCGATATCGTTCTTGCTGCCACACCCGCGCAATCGACCCGGGAGGTGCTTGCGCGCGTCAAGCCGACCATGCGCCCCGATGCGTTGGTTGTCCTCACTGCGAAGGGGCTTGAGAGCGGCACTCTTCTACGGCAATCGCAGATCGCGAATGAAGTGCTGCCCGCCCACCCGTTGGCCGTTCTATCAGGTCCGGGGTTTGCCGCGGACCTGACCGCCGGGCTGCCCACCGCGTTGACGCTGGCCTGCAACAGCGACGCGGCCGAAGACTTTCAGCACGCGTTGGCAACGCCAAGCTTGCGGCCATACCTCTCACAAGATCTGACGGGCACTGAGCTTGGCGGCGCGCTTAAAAACGTCATTGCCATTGCCTGTGGGATAGCCATCGGCGCCGGGCTGGGCGAAAGCGCGCGCGCGGCCCTGATGGCGCGCGGCTATGCCGAGATGCAGCGCATCGCCATGGCGCACGGCGCGCGGGCTGAGACCCTTGGCGGGCTCTCAGGGCTTGGCGACCTGACGTTGACCTGCACCTCCCGGCAATCGCGCAACTTCGCCTTCGGTTTACGATTGGGTGAGGCAGGCGGCACGACGGATACCGGAACCATAGAGGGCAAGGCCACAGCAACAGCCGCATACGCGCTCGCAACCAAGCTCAACATCGAAGCGCCGATTATCGCTGTTGTCGCAGCGGTCATATCTGGCGCGATGACGGTTCAAGATGCGATTGAAGCCCTCTACAACAGACCCCTGCGCCGCGAATGATCTCGCCCGCACTCACGAGAACGGAGACACCACATGGCTTACTGGCTGTTTAAATCGGAGCCCAACACCTGGGGCTGGGACGAGCAGGTTGCCGCTGGCAAGGACGGCGCAGAATGGGATGGCGTGCGCAACTATCAGGCCCGCAATAACATGCGCGCAATGAAGAAGGGTGATCTCGGGTTCTTTTATCACTCGGTCAATGAGAAGCGGATCGTCGGCATCGTTGAGGTCTGTGCGGAGTCGCATCAGGACACAACAACCGATGACGAGCGCTGGGATTGCGTCGATGTGCGCGCCGTGGCCTCTGTTCCCAATCCGGTGACGCTGGCGGACATCAAAGCCGAGGAGAGGCTCGCCGACTTCGCGCTGGTCAAACAGTCCCGCCTCTCGGTCGTGCCGGTAACAGCCGCCGAGTGGAAACTCTTATGCAAGATGGGCGGGTACAAGCCCTGACGGCGTCAGGAGGCCTCGAACACGCCCTCGACCTCGACAATTGCGCCCAGAGGCAGGCTTGAGGATCCGACCGCGGCACGGGAATGGCGCCCGGCCTCACCGAACGCACCGATCATCATCGATGACGCCCCGTTGATCACCTGCGGGTGCTGTTCGAATGTCCCGTCACAGTTCACGAAACCGGTGAGCTTGACGACCCGCACGACATCGTCGAGATCGCCGATACACGCCTTGACTTGAGTGATCAGATTGACGGCGCAAAGCGTTGCCGCAGCAGCGGCCAGTTGCAGCTTCGAGCCGGGTGCCACGGTTCCGTCGGAGGCGTGATCCTCGGCGCTGAGCTGGCCAGTCACCAGTCCGTCGGCACCGAGCGGAAGCTGCCCGGAGACGAAGACGAGATTGCCAGTGCGCACAAACGGCACGTAGTCCGCCAGCGGCGCCACGGGTTCAGGCAGGGTAATCCCCATCTCTGAAAGTCTTGCTTCGACCTGACCTGCCATCGTGATCTCCCCTCTGTTGTTGAGCGGAGTTTGCAGCGCGAGGCGCCATCACGCAAAGGAAATTGGCGGCCTAGGGCAGCTCGACGATGTTCAGAGGGGCCGCGTTGAACCCCAGATCGGCGACCATGTCGCGTAGATCCGCGACGGGATCGGAGGTTCTATCGGTAGGCTGACTGAGGGTCGGCCAATAGCGCTGGATTACGCAAACGCTCTTCATAAGCAACTCCACTAACTTGCCGATCGGCAGCACACAGCCGGTATTCGGCGCACGTCTAACAGTGCTCATTAATGGTTTGGCAACCTTAACGAACAGTCAATTTTCACGGTAAATGTGGAGAATTTTAGAGAAAGTTGAGCCATAAAAAAAAACCGGGACGGATTTCTCCGCCCCGGCCGCAAGCATGGCTTGCATCCAGCCCCCGCAAGCGGGCTGGCTTTTCTCGCTTAGTCCATGTCGGAGAGCAGCGCCGGCGGGTTCAGCGCATCGAGATCGAAGCTGAAGCTGTCACCGTTGTCGACGAGGATCGACGAGACATCGATCTGCTCATGCGACGCGATGGTGCCGTTGCCGTCCTGATCAATGCCAACCAGAACCGTGGGCGTCGATCCAAGAGGGATCTCGACATCGTCCGCCGACCACTGGAAGCCCTCGGTCGCGGCATCCTGATCCGACACGCTCTGGGTCACACCATTCACGGTGATCTCGAGAACGTCGCCAGCACTGATGGTCGGTGCATAGTCGACGAGTTGCTCAAGACCAAACGCCGGCTGGGACGTGATGTCATCAGCAAGGCCGTCCGAGTCGATGGCATCGAGTGCCGCCTTGTCGGAGAAGTAGCCATTTTCGATCAGCACCACGTCGATGTCGGCATCCAGACCATTGTCATCGGTCATCCTGGCGACGGTCGCCGCCGGATCACTGACATTGGTGAACGTCGAGATATCGAAGCCGTCTGTTGAGGTCAGCACCATGACGTCGTTGGCATCGGCCCCGGCACTGTTGAGATAGCTCTCAGCCACCAGCAAGGCCTGGTCCAGATCGATCGTGTTGTCCAACGCGTTATCGTTGATCGGCGCGAAGAGGCTCTGGAGCGCGGGGCTCGGAGCATTCTGAACGAGGTCTGCCAACGCGGTACCAACGGCAGCGACGCCTTCCAGAGCCGAGATGGTTCCGGCTTTCCAGTCAGCGATCGCTTGGGACACGACACTACCCAGGCTCTGGGTCGAGGTCGCGGCATCGATGATCTGCTCAGCAGTGACGACCAGCGCCGGACCCGCAGAGTCCTGACCGGCAGGGATCAACGCGATCTCCTGATGGTGCTCCATGGTTTGCGCGAGATCCACAACCTTCGAGAGGAAGAGATCGACAACGGTGTTGGTCCGAGCATCGCCGTTCAGATCGCCAACCAAGGCACCATTGACCTGCGAGAGCGCCGTGAACGAAGTGTCGATGATGACTGCCACGGCAGTCTTGCCCGCGGCCTCAGTGACGATGTTGCCATCGAGGTCGACGAACTCTGTCTCCGGCTCCGGTGCGCCTTTGCCGTTCACCGTGACGGTGTAGGTCGAAGTCACGGTGTCACCTGCCGCATCGGTCACATCGTAGGTGATCGAAGTCACAGCAACATCGTCGTCGTTCAGAGCATCGAACTCACCATTGGTGTCGAACGAAGCCGTACCGTCGGCATTGATGGTGAAGACACCGCCGTTCGAGCCTGCAACCTGCTGGCCAACCGACATGTCATCGCCGGCAACTGCAGAGACGACCGGATCGCCCACTTCGGGATCGACCGTGTTGGCCAGGACGTTGTCCAGAGCCACTGCACCGGCATCTTCGTCAACGGTGAGCACTTCACCGGCATCAGCCAGATCGTTCTCGCCATTGATCGTGACGGTGTAGGTCGAGGTCACGGTATCACCAGCCGCGTCGGTCACATCGTACGTGATCGACGAAGTTGTGCTTTCGCCCTCGGCCAGTGCCTCGAACTCACCATTGGTGTCGAACGATGCGGTGCCATCGGCGTTGATGGAGAACACACCGCCATTGGAGCCAGCAATCGCCATGCCCACTGCTGCGCTGTCACCGGCAACCGCAGAGACCACCGGGTCACCCGCTTCGGGGTCAACAGTGTTGGCCAAGACGTTGTCCAGAGCCACTGCACCGGCATTTTCGTCAACAGAGGAGGTCTCACCAGCGTCAGCCAGATCGTTCTCGCCATTGATCGTGACGGTGTAGGTCGAGGTCACGGTATCACCAGCCGCGTCGGTCACATCGTACGTGATCGACGAAGTTGTGCTTTCGCCCTCGGCCAGTGCCTCGAACTCACCATTGGTGTCGAACGATGCGGTGCCATCGGCGTTGATGGTGAAGAGACCACCGTTCGAGCCCGCGACAACCATGCCAACATTCGCGGCATCACCGTCGACTGCGGATACATCGGGTTGGCCCGGCTCGGGATCTGTGGTGTTGTCCATCACGTTGCTGAGATCGACGCCCATGGCGCTTTCGCCGACGGAGATGCTCTCACCTTCGTCCATCAGAGCATTCTCGCCATTGATGGTGACCGTGATCGTTGCCGTGTCCGAAGCGCCGGGAGCGGTGACCGTATCGGCCAGCACGATATCGTCGATCGCGCCAGAGCCCAGCATGGCAATTGTCATCGAGACGACATTGGCAACACCGACATTGAACGTGCCGACATGGCCATTCAGCGTCTGCGGTCCGGTCAGAACCTGCGTGGAACCGTCTGCCAGCGTCAGCGTGATCGTGGCCGCGCCTTCTTCGGTGTCGACGAAGGTGATCTGCTGGATGTCTTCGGCGTTGTCGAAGTCGAAGGTCATGACGCCGCCGCCGGCATTGTCATCCGGGTCGTTGCTGTCATTGTCTTCAGAGATGATCAGCAGGTTGCCGTTCGATGTCGTCGACAGATCGTCATCGCCACCCGTTGGGTTGTACGAGTCGAAAATCATAGCATCGTTGGCCGATCCGGCGCCGTCGCCATTGCGCTGGGCCGTGATGGTCACACCGGCAATCTGGTTCGAGATCACGTCGCCTGCAGCGAAGCCTTCGAAGTCGATGACGCGCGTCGAGCTTTCAGTCGTGCCCGGCAGGGATGCGGTGTAGGTCAGTTGGAAGCTGTCTGTCTCGCCTTCTGCCATCTCGACGAAGTTGTCGCCTCCGTCGAAGGAAAACGAGCCATCCGCTTCAACCGTCACCGTACCTGTGCGACCGCTGGCGGTTGTGACTTCAAAGCTGTCGCCGACGCTGTAGCTGTCGCCATCATGCTCAAGGGCCGTGATCGACGCGCCTTCTGCTAGCATGTCGTTCTCGAAGACATTCGCAGCCACATCTTCGGTCTCACCGACAGTGTAGGCATCGTCAGCCACTTCGATGGTCGGCTCCGGTGTCGGCTCTTCAACAATCGGGTCGGCTTCGATCTCGAAGTTATCGAGGAACACGACTTCGTTCGAGGCCGAGATGTCGGAGAGAATGCGGACCTGAAAGTTACCGATACCATCTGGGATATCGTAGGTCAGCATGTCCTCATAGGGATCGATTTCCTGACCGGTTTCGCTGCCGGTAAGCAGGCGCCCGTCTCCGCTGAAACGGTCGAGCACAATGACGGTGCCATCTTCGGCAACGATCTGAATTTCAAGGAAATCTGCGAACCGACCGCTGTCCTCGAAGTTGCCGCAGCCAGCAAGGCATGCAGTCAGCGACAGGGTCGCATTCTCGTAGCCGTTCATGTCAACTTCGCGCATGACCATCTGGCCGTCCCAGCAGCCGTTGGTTCCTGCCATGCCGTTCCCGATCCAAAGATCGCTGGAGTCGACGTTTTCCCAAACGTTGGTCGAAAACGTCTCGGACAAGAGCGTGACCGGTCCGGTGGACGTGATGTCCGAAGAGGTCATGGTCAGCGTCATGGCATCGATACGTGCCGGCTCGCCGCCATCGCGGGTGCCCTGAAGCTCGATCGTGTCGCCCGGCTGAAGCTCTATGCCTTCCACGAGGACGTCGGTCAGTGTGTTGTAGATGTAGTTGCCACCCTCGTCCTGATCGAGCGTGATGGTGGAAACGACTTCGCCGTTGACCAGAATGTCGATGCTCGATTGGCCGTCGCTCTCGTCAAAAACACTCAGATTGAAGGAGTAGGTTCCGGGAACACCTTCAAAGGTGATCGAGGCCGAACCGTCAGACCAGGTCTGGATGTATCCGCCGCCAGAAGCATCGTTGCTGTTGTACTTGGCCTGGTAGCCGTCCAACTGCATGTCTTCGGCTTCAATTGTATATTCCGTCGTCATAACTCACCCTCGTTTACCGCACCCGCTGTTCACAGAATGCTCTCCAGCGGTCGTACCCCTCGCGGTCTTGCCCCCGCAGTTTCACCAGTCTGGGACGTGCAAGAATTCGCCCCGCATTCAGCAGTGGAGTTGGTTAATGTCCGTCTCGACGCGTTTGCTCCGCGACGCACTTCCACTCGCTCACCGGAGCTAATTAGGGCTTCTAAATGTGGCGCAATTCCGCGGACCATTTGGGCGATAAAGGCCCGAATTGGCGTCCTAGATCACAGTTTGGGGCCCAAAATCGGACGATTTTTCCCAAAATGCGCGGCTTATGCCGTACGGCGTTTCAAACTGAAAATGCTCCTCGCCGAATTCGCATTTTGCATAAGATCGGCCACCGACCACGACAAACACCGCTGGCCACGAAAGGTCGGAAAAATCGCGTGCGATTCTGCTGATTCGCTGGGGTGTTTCGCGCATCGTTTCCCGCTTGCACGATCACCATTCGGCCCCCGCTCTGGATCAAGTTCGCCGATTTCTTGTATGCAAGCGTCAAGTTCCGTAGACTTTTCCGATAGCTACGGGGCGGTTCGAACTATTCACGAACCGAAAAGGGGACATGGCGCGGGACATCTTTCGCAAGGCCGCATTGGATCGCATGGCAAGCCCCGAGCGGACCGATCACCCGCTCAGACTGGTTGGTCCGTCCGGCTGGTTGATCATGGCCTGCTTCTTCATAGCGATCGCCGGTGGGGTGGTCTGGGCCGTCCAGACGGAAGCACCGGTCAAGATCCGCGCACAGGGGATCCTTATCGATCAGGCGGGCCTGGTCGAAGTCGCCTCCGAACAGGGCGGGTTGCTTGATGAGGTCCGGATCAAGCCCGGCGACACGGTCGCTGAAGGAGATGTGGTCGCAACGCTCTCGCGCTCGGCTCTGCGGCGTGACCTGATCGGTGCGGAAGCCGAGCTTGCAGATCTTCAGGACCGTTACCGTCAGCTTGAGGCCGCCAACGAAGCACGCACGGAACGCGAACAGGCAGCAGACACCAATCGTCTGGCGACCATAGATCAGACCCGGCGGGCGTTGACGGCGCGAAAGACCCTGCTTCAGGAGCGGGCTGACAAGCTGGCACCCCTGGCCGAACGCAATGTGGTGCCGGAGCTTCGCCTGATCGAGGCGCAAATCGCGGTCTCCGACGTCGAAGAGCGCATCGCGGCGCTGGGCGAGGATGCTCAAAAGATCCGGCTGGAGGCTGCCGAACGCGCCTCTCAGCGCGAGTTCGAGCTTCTGGAGGACGGGCTGGCCATCGAAGCCAAGACGCGAGAGATCGCCCGCCTCAACGCGCAGCTCTCCGAAGAACAAGTCGTGCGCTCCAGCCATCCCGGTCAGGTCGTCGAGATCAAGGTTAACCCTGGCGATGTTCTGGCTCCGGGGTCAGCGCTGGCGACGCTCGCCCCTGTCGCTCTTGGCCGGGATCTTCAGGCGCTGATGTATGTCCCCCCTGCCGAGGGCAAACGGGTCGAGCCCGGCATGCAGGCCGAAATCTCGCCCACAACGGTCGAACGTGAAGTCTATGGGCATATCCTGGCCGAGGTCGTCTCGGTTGCACCGTTGCCCGCCACGCCGGAAGGCATGCGCCGCGTTCTGCAGAATGATCAGTTGGTCGAGCAACTTTCACTCGGCGGCGCGCCCATCGAGGTTCGACTGGAACTGCGTCGAACGCCAGACACCCCGACAGGCTTTGAATGGTCTTCCTCCAGCGGCCCGGTCAGCGGGGTGAATGCCGGCACTCTGCTCGAAGGCAAGGTGGTCATCGAGGAACGTCCGTTGATTGATCTGGTCGTGCCCAGCGCGTCGCAGACCCTCGCGTCCACACCGGACCGCTGATGCTGGGTGGCTCCAAAAGGGCCCGGACGCCCACTGTCCTTCAACTCGAGGCTGCCGAATGCGGGGCGGCCTCTCTGGCAATGGTGTTGGGACATTTTGGACGCTTCGTGCCGCTGGACGAGTTGCGCGCCCTCTGCGGGGTCTCCCGCGACGGGGCCAAGGCTTCCAGTCTGCTACGCGCTGCCCGCACCTTCGGCCTTGAGGCGAAGGGCATGAAAGCCGAACCCGAGCATTTGCATGATCTCGACGGTCCGATGATAGCCTTCGTCAACTTCAACCACTTCCTCGTGGTCGAAGGCGTGCGCAGCGACACGGTCTATCTGAACGATCCGGCGAGCGGTCGGCGCACCGAGACGCTGGAGGAATTCTCCGACAGCTTCACCGGTGTCGTCCTCGTTTTTGCCAAGGGTCCGGAATTCCAACGCGGCGACACGCGCCCGCGCCTGATACCTTCCTTACTGCGCCGCCTTGATGGGTTCGGTTGGGCGCTCTTCTTCGTATTCCTCGCCTCGCTGGCGTTGGTGATCCCCGGTATTGTTGTGCCGCTGTTCTCCCAGGTGTTCGTCGACTACGTGCTGGTGCGCGAGCTCGATGACTGGCTCGTGCCGCTGCTGATCGGAATGGCGATCACGGCGGTCGTTCGGTTCATTCTTATCCAGTTGCAAAGCCACACGCTGTTGCGCTTGCGCGAGGCGATGATGCTCAGCACCGGGCGGCATCTGTTCTGGCACATGCTGCGCCTGCCGATCAGTTTCTTCGAACAGCGCTTTGCCGGTGAGATCGCCGACCGCGTGAGACTAAACGAGGGGCTTATCGGCTTGCTGACCGGGGATCTGGCCCGTGCTGCGTTAAACGTCATTACTGCGAGCCTCTTTCTCGTGGCGATGCTGTTCTATCATCCACTGCTTGCAGTGGGGGTAGCGATCCTCGCTGCAATCAACGTTCTGGTTCTGGTGGCGTCGACCCGTTTCCTGTCTGAGCGATATCGCAAGATCTCAATCGAGCGGGGCAAGATGATGGGCGCGCGGGTGGCCGGTCTCAAGGACATGGAGACGTTCAAGGCCTCCGGTGCGGAAGATATGCTGTTCGCCCGTTGGACCGGTTTGCACGCAAATGTGGTCAACGGCACGCAACAGGCGGGTCGCGTCAGCGCGTGGATCTCGCCTGTCCCCGGGTTGCTGAGCGCACTGATCGCGGTGTTGGTCCTGATTGGTGGTGGCTACGCTGTGATGTCGGGAGACCTGTCGCTCGGCGAACTTGTAGCTTTCCAGTCCTTATCCGCGTCATTCGCGGCACCGGTGGCCGGACTGGCCGGGTTCGGTGCGGAGTTGCAGCAGTTGCGCTCCTACACCTCCCGCCTCGACGACGTGCTCGAGCAATCGCTCGACCCCGGCTTCGACCTGGAGCGCCCGGTGGAACCGGACGTGATGCCCGGCGGCGCGGTCTCTCTCAGGGACGTCTCGTTTGGATATGCACCTCTTGAGCCCCCGCTTATCGACAATCTGTCGCTGGATCTTGTACCCGGCAGCCGGGTCGCGCTGGTCGGAGCCTCGGGCTCCGGTAAATCCACCGTTGGCAAGTTGATCACCGGTATTGTCACGGCGCGCGAAGGCGATGTGCTGATCGGCGGCAGGCCGCATACCGCCTGGCCAAGGCAGGTGCTGGCCGCGCGTCTCGCCTATGTCCGTCAGGAGGTCGTACTCTTTGCAGGAACCGTCAGAGAGAACCTGACGCTCTGGGATGCCTCGGTGCCGGAAACGGCCATGATCACCGCGACGCATGATGCGCAGATCCATGCAACCATCTCAGCCCGCCCGGGCGGCTATGATGCCGAGATCGCTGAAGGTGGCAGTAACTTCTCGGGTGGAGAGAAGCAACGCATCGAGATTGCGCGCGCGTTAGCAACAAACCCCTCGATCGTGGTGCTGGACGAGGCGACTTCCGCCCTTGATCCCGTCACGGAACTTGCCGTGATGGAGGCGATCCGGCGACGCGGCACCACCTGCGTAGTCATTGCGCATCGGCTCTCCGCGATCCGCGATTGCGACGAGATCATCGTACTGGATCGTGGTCAGGTCGCCGAACGGGGGCACCACCAAGACCTCATCGCAAGGGATGGTCTCTATGCAAGGCTCATCGAGGCATGACGCCCGACGATCTCCTTACGCCGCCTGCCGCAGACAGGCTGGAGCTTAGCGGTGGAGCACCCGTAGTTCTGCCAAACCTGCCTCGCATCTGGGAAGTCGAACGCGGGAGCGCCGAGATCTACCTCTTGTGGCCCGAGGGAAGACGGTTTCTGTGCGTCGCCGGCATCGGAGACTGGGTGTTTGGGCTAGCCCCCGATGCAAACGCGGACATCCAGATCATTGCACCGGACGGGGTTTTGCTCAGTCCAACCGCTCTGGACGGAACGACACTCGTCGATGCTGCGCGGCATTGGATCAGCACGACATCGGATGGTCTCACCAGTTTGACGGAGACCGAGCACGCAGTACTTGACGAGATCCGACACGCTGAAATCACCCATGAAACAGCCCTGCCTGTGGTGGCGGCGTACTCAGATGCGCTCGTCGGACTTCATGCCGGGCAACTCCAGCGCGCGGATCGGCAGGATCTCGCCCGACTCGGCGCTGCACCCCAACAGGATGATGATCGCGAGCAACCCGCACAGCGGGTTCGGCATCAGATCGCAGCAGCACTGGGTCTCAAGCCCGAAACCCTGCCAGGACTGCCTCAAGGCGCAGGTGTCTTTTCCGTGCCTGTGCTGGTGCGCATGATGGGTCTGCGCGCACGGCCTGTCGTGCTTGAGCCGGACTGGTTGCATTCCGATCAGGGGCCCTTGATCGCCAGGCAACGCTCCGACGAAGCTTTGGTGGCACTGCGATGGACCGGCCGGGCATATGCCGATGATCGCGGGCATGAGATCGGGCGAGAAGACGCCGAGGCCATCCGGTCGGACGCCTATGCAATCTCCCGATCGCTTCCCGCAGAAGTGACGGGACTATGGTCTCTCGCTTTTCATGTCATCCTGTCGGGTAACCGGCGCGATGCTGTTATGGCCGGGCTCGCTGCCATGGGGATCGCGGGGCTTGGTATCCTGGTGCCCCTTGCGACGGGCTGGTTGCTGTCCGACATCGTACCCGCTGGCATCGGCGGGTTGCTGATTGCGGTCGGAATCGCGCTGACCTGCGCAGCCTTGATCACGTCCGCCCTCGGTACCGCGCGAGCACTGGCCACCCTGCGCATCGACGGGCGCGGCGCCAGTATCCTGAACGCAGGCCTGACAGATCGGCTCCTGCGCCTGCCCACCCGGTTTTTCAAACGGTTCCCTGCGGGTGATCTTAACCAGCGCCTCGAGAACGTTGAGCAGATGCGCCAGCTTGGCGTTTCGATCCTGATGAGTGCAGGTCTGACCGCGGTCCTCTCAGTGGTCTACCTCGTGGTCCTTTTCAGCTATGATCTCACATTGGCCCTGATCGCCGCGGGGCTTGTGACGATCTACATCGGCGCGGTGATCCTGGTCCGCGTGCTGCAACGCGAACCGATCCGTGAAGCGGCGGCTCTTGATGGAGAGATTGCAGGCCTGACCTTCGAGACGCTGGAAGGCGTTGCCAAACTGCGCAGCGCCGCTGCGGAGGAGCGCGCGATGGACCGGTGGGGCTCTGTCTATCGGCGGGAGCGGGAAACCAGCATCAGGGCCGGGCGGATCGCCACGCACTTTGGCGCGTTTGCAGACGCCTACCAGACGATCACCTTGTTGGTGCTCTTTGCAGGTGCGGGCGCGCTTGCAAGCGTCGATGCGCCAGCGGGGATCTTCATCGGCTTTCTCGCCGCATTCGGGGCGTTCCAAGGGGCGTTTGTCGGACTGTCGGACGCACTCCTACAGGTCTATTCGGCGCAACCATTGGTCGAGCGGGCAAAACCGATCCTTGAAGCAGAACCAGAGGTCGATCCCGGCCGGTCTGATCCCGGACAACTCAGCGGCGCGATCGAAGCGGCGGGGCTGACCTTCGCTTATGGGGAAGGTTTGGCACCGGTGCTGAACAATCTAGACCTTAAGATCGCCGAAGGTCAGCACGTCGCAATTGTTGGCGGGTCAGGTTCAGGCAAATCGACCTTGCTACGCCTGCTCCTCGGGTTCGAGAGTCCCCTCAGAGGGTCGATCCTCTATAACGGACAGGATCTGACCCGTCTGGACCTGACCCGGGTGCGCGGGCAGATCGGAGTGGTACTGCAGGCCAGCCAGCTTTTCGCGGGCTCCATCCTCGAAAACATCCGCGGAGCGGGAAACGCGGGACTGGAAGAATGCCTCATCGCCGCCGAACGCGCTGGGCTGGCTCAGGATCTCGAGTACTTCGCCATGGGCATTCACACCCCGATCACAGAGGGGGGCAGCACCCTTTCAGGTGGCCAGCGCCAGCGGATCCTGATCGCACGGGCACTCGCATCGAGCCCCAAGATGCTATTCTTCGACGAAGCGACCAGTGCGTTGGACAACACCACGCAGGCGGTGGTCTCGGGCACGCTCGATGCCATGAAAATTACTCGGGTGACCATCGCGCACCGGCTGTCGACCGTGCGCAACGCAGATCTGATCTGCGTGCTGGAAGACGGGAAATTTGTCGAACAAGGCAGTTACGACATGCTGATGGCACGGGACGGTGCGTTTGCAAAACTGGCCCAACGCCAGCTTGCAGGAGAGTGAGGGAAACTGAGATGCGCAAGGGATTGATCATCTTGGCCGATCTTCTGGATCAGGACCTGATCTGGCTGTCGCGTCAGGGAAACATTATCAAGGCCGCGCCCGGCGATGTCCTGATCGAAGCAGGGGTCGCCATCACCCATATCTTCTTCGTCACCGAGGGCGCCTTGACGGTCGGTGTCGGCGACGATGTCGTCGCTGAAGTCGGCGTCGGCGACATCCTTGGTGAGATGTCCTTTGTCGAGAAGCGGGTGCCGGACGCCTCAGTGACCGCGGAGACGCATGTGCGCGTTCTGTCGGTCCCGCGATCAGCATTGACGGAGGAGTTTCGAACGAACCATGGGTTTGCCGCACGGTTCTATCGCGCACTGGCCGTGTCGCTTTCGGACAGGCTGCGCGCCATGACCGCCGAGTGGCCAAACGAGGAGCTGGATGAGGGGATCCTCGATCAACTCCACGTCGCGGGCGACCGGACGCTAAGATTGATCAAGCTGCTGGAAGGCGCGCCCGCCTGAGCCGAACAGCCCGGTTCAACGCGGACTGCGCTTGGCCAGAATACGTTGCAGGGTCCGGCGGTGCATGTTGAGACGTCGCGCAGTTTCCGAGACGTTCCGGTCGCAAAGTTCGAACACCCGTTGGATATGCTCCCACCGCACCCGGTCTGCGGACATTGGATTCTCAGGGGGCGCAGGCTTGTCTTCACCGCCCGCGAGCAATGCCTTTTCAACGTCATCGGCATCCGCGGGTTTGGAGAGGTAGTCCACAGCGCCGATTTTCACCGCCGCAACTGCGGTGGCAATCGCGCCATATCCTGTCAGCACGATCACGCGCGCATCGGGGCGAGCTTCGCGCAGCGCCTCGACTACATCCAAGCCGTTGCCATCTTCAAGCCTCAGATCGACAACGGCATACGCTGGAGGGCGTGATTTGCAGACCGCCAACCCTTCGGCCACGCTTTCGGCCATGATCGGCTCGAACCCGCGCTTTTCCATGGCCCGCGCCAGCCTGTTGCGGAACGGACCATCATCGTCCAAGACCAGCAACGAGTTGTCTGCACCAATTTCTGCACCGACCTCGGTCATGACAATTACTCTCCACTATCCCCCTAACCGTGCCGAACATATAGACCGACCGGCCAATTTGTCTTGGTTGCTTGTAGTAGTCCTGTCACAGTGCTGCAATCTGTCAATTTTCTTACCGTGAGACCCGTTATGCGCCCCGACCTTTTGGTGGCACCTGCTTTTGTTGTGCTGTGGAGCACCGGGTTCATCGGGGCCAAGCTGGGCCTTCCCCATGCCGGACCAATGACGTTTCTGGCGCTACGGTTCGGTATCGTGGCTGCAATTTTGGCTCTTTGGGTGCAGGTCGCGCATGCACCATGGCCGAGTCGTGCAGAGGCTCGAGATCAAATCCTGATCGGGTCGCTGGTGCATTTCCTCTATCTCGGCGGCGTTTTCGTCGGGATATCCTGGGGGATTGAGGCAGGCACTTCGGCCCTGATCGTCGGGCTACAGCCTGTTCTCACTGCCTGGATTGCCAACCGGTTCCTCGGCGAGCGTCTCACCGCTATCCAATGGTTCGGCATGGCTCTGGGGCTGGCTGGCGTCATGCTAGTTGTCCTGAGCAAGCTTGAAGCCGGTTTGGGAGATCCACTTGGCGTAGCAGTCTCTGCGGTAGGCCTCTTGGGCATCTCCATCGGCTCGATACTTCAGAAATCGCGTTCTGGCAGCACACCGATGCGTGGCGGCAACGCAGTTCAGTTCGCGGCAGCCGCACTCTGCTGCTTCATCGTCGCGCTGTTGTTCGAGGACATGGCCATCGAATGGGCACCCGAGTTCATCATTGCACTTGTCTGGTCGGTGCTACCGCTCTCGATCGGAGCGATTACGATGCTTTATGTCCTGATCAAAAGGGGGCAAGCCTCAAACGTTGCCAGCCTGTTCTTTCTGGTGCCACCCTGTACAGCGCTCTTCGCATGGTGGCTCTTTGAAGAACGTCTGGGCTGGATCGAAATCGCAGGCGTCGTAGCGACGGCCTTTGGTGTTCTGCTGGTGAACCGACCGGAGCTCTTCGCCAGATTCAAAGCGCGCTGAGCACCTTTTCTACGTCGTTTGCAATCTGCTCCGGTGGGAAGTCCCGGCGAAACAGGGCCGTGATGCCCTTCTGCGGGGTCATAAGGTATGTGTACCCGGTGTGGTTCATCAGGTAACCGGCCGCCGAGTCTTGCAAGTCTACCCTCTCATAATAGACCTTGTAGGCGTCAGCCGCCGCCCGGATGTCCTCTTCCGAACCCGTAAGCCCAATCATCTTCGGGTGCAGGCCCTCGACGAAATAGCCAAGCTCCTTGGGCGTGTCCCGAGCGGGATCAACGGTCACGAAGATCGGGGTCACCTCCACACCACGATCCGTGAGGATATCAACCGCATCAGCCATGATCTGCGTGTCTACCGGGCATATGTCCGGACAGAATGTGTAGCCGAAGTAAACCAGCGTTGGCCCGTCTATGACATCCGCAGAGGTCACCCGGTCGCCTTTGTGCGTTGTCAACTCGAACGGCCCACCAATGGCGGCTCCCTCTACGTTGACCATAGCAGGCGAGATGTGCGCCGAACGCGGCGTCAGCGCGACGTACCCGGCTGCGGCGACTACGGCCAAAGCAATCGCAGCGGCAACAGCGATCATAGGTTTTTGCATGGAGCTCTCCGTTCCAAGATCACCCATGATCAGGTAATGTGCGCTCAACACAAATAAACTATTCGAAATCGCGCTTTCCTTGCGGTGAAAAGCCGCGATAGTGCGGCGCATGTCTCCGACGGTAGATCATTCCCTCTTCAACACCGACGCCCGCGGCGACTGGGTTCGCTTGCGCACTCTCGTCGTGCTGCGCTGGATGGCAATTGCAGGGCAAATCTCAGCAGTGCTGATCGCGACACAAGCGCTGGACTTCCAGCTTCCCCTGTCGCTCTGTGCCCTCGCGATCTCTGCTTCGGTCTGCTTCAACTTCGTAGCCCATATCGTACATCCAGCCGAGAAACGCCTCAGCGAGAACGGTACGCTCGCTTCGTTGTTCTTCGATCTGGCACAGCTTGTGACATTGCTGATGCTAACTGGCGGGCTCAATAATCCGTTTGCGGTCCTGATCCTTGCACCGGTGACCATCGCCGCAACGGCACTGCGTCTGCGCTCGACCATATGGTTGGGAGTTGCGGCGATGCTGAGCATCCCGCTGATGTCCTTTGTCCATCTGCCACTTGTACATCCCAATGGCAGCGGCCTGGACGTGCCAGAAGTGTTTCGCCACGGCATTTCGGCGGCCCTTGCCATCGGCTTGGTCTTCGTGGGTCTTTATGCCCGCAGGGTCACAGTCGAAGGTTATGCGATGTCCGAAGCGCTGAACGCGACACAGATTGCGCTTGCGCGAGAGCAGCGACTGGCAGCCATTGGAGGGATGGCCGCTGCAGCGGCCCATGAACTTGGCACTCCGCTGGCAACCATCAAGCTGGTGGCCGGAGAGCTTGCACGGGAGCTGGAAGGCGACCCTGAGTTGGCCGAGGATATCGCCCTGATCCGCACTGAGGCGGACAGGTGCGGGTCGATCATGGCCGATCTCAGCCAAGGCGGTCGCGATGACAAACATGTACGCTCTGCCCCGATCTCGGCGGTCATCGATGAGGCCGCACGTCCACATGTCGGACGTGGAAAAGATCTGATTGTGCGTATCGGTGGTGTCCCCGCAGAAGAGGCGGGAGACGACCAACCCACCATTCTGAGACGCCCGGAGGTGATTCATGGCCTTAGAAACATGATCCAGAACGCCGTCGATTTTGCCCGCAACAGGGTCTGGGTCGATGCGAACCTGCAGAACGATGTCCTGCGCATTGCAATCGGCGATGACGGGCCCGGGTTCGGGCCGGACATCCTGCCACGTCTCGGGGAGCCTTACGTCTCTACACGTTCCCGAGGTGACCGAAAGTCAGCTGGCGGATCTTACGAGGGAATGGGGCTTGGACTCTTTATTGCCCGCACTCTACTCGAGCGCACAGGCGCCACGGTCTCCTTCGCCAATGGCAGCGATCAGCCCAGTCAGACCCGGCAAAAATCTGAGAAGGAGCGCCATGCCAACCGGCCACCAGGGGCAATTACCGAAATCGTCTGGCCTCGTGAGGCGTTGATTGCAACGCGCGTAGAAATTCGCGGCCCGCTCGGCGAAAACCAACGCTTCCTTAACGATTAACCATTTAGAAACCATTTAGACGCACCAATAGGGTAGCAATATCCCTAGAGTTGCGTTTAAGTAGCCTCTAGGTTGCAAGGCGAGCAATCCGCAATGTAGTGATTCTGGGTGTTCGCGTGAGGGGCGGAGAAGTTGAGCGCTGATGCGATAGGTCCGTGGTCAACGGACGGTATGGTAATTCTGGCATCGTTTGCCCTGATCGCAGTGGCATTCGTGCTTTGGTTGCTGTTCTACGTCCGCCGCAGCGCAAAACCTGAGCCCGGCCTGAGTGATGGGTCCGTTCTCCTGATCTCGGACGGTCGTGTACGCAGGGCGTCGGCTGATGCAATAACCCTCCTCGGTGAATGCCTCGACCAACCCGTTGTAACCGTTCTCGAGAGCTTCCTCGGGCCGGATCAGACCGCAATTCGTGATTCGGTGAACCGGCTGGAGATGACCGGAGAGCCGATCAACCTTCTTGCCTACACGCCCGACAATAGAGCGTTCGAGATAATCGGTGCGCCCGCCGGCGGTCTGATCCGGTTGGTGATCCGAAACGCGAATTACATGGATGTTAAGCTGCGTGCTGCGGAAGAGCGCGTCAAAGCAGCCGACAGTGTTCTGAAGACCCACCAGTGGGAGCAGGACACGATGCGCAGCCTGGTCTCCAGCGGACCGATTATCGCGTGGAATCGCAACGAAGATGGAACGCTGAACTGGTCAGCTGGTCAGATCCAGACCCGAACGGTTGGAATTACAGCAGATCAGACAGTCGAGTTGATCATCGCGCGGACCAAGCTGAACAGACAGCCGATTGCAGCTGACGAGCCGCAAAAGTCCCGTATCGAAATCGTTGTAAACGATACCGATGACACGGTGTCGTTGCATGTTACGGAAATTATAGGGCCAAACGGAACCCGGATTGGCTTTGCTACCGACGCCGGCACTGCAGCATCGGCAGAACGCACCCTCACGCGCTTTGTCCAAACGATGACGGAAACCTTTGCCCATCTGACCGTTGGTCTGGCGATTTTTGATCGCAATCAAACACTCGCGTTGTTCAACCCGGCCCTTGTCCAGATGTGGCAGGTTGAACCCGCTTGGCTTGCCCGTCGCCCGTCCCTGCGCGAAATCATCGACGAGCTAAGATCCACCAGACGGCTGCCGGAACTACAGGATTACCATGCCTGGCGCGCGCAACTGCTAAGCCTCTTCGACAACACCGAAGCGGCCGACTACGAAGAGCTCTGGCATCTGGCTGATGGGTCGAATATTCGCGTTCTGGCGAGACCCCACCCGCATGGCTCGCTGGCCTTCATCTTTGATGATGTCACGGAGCGCATGCGGCTCGAGCAGCGGTACCGCCACTCGATTGACCTGCGCCGCGCAACCCTTGACCGTCTCACCGAAGGCATTGCCGTGTTTGGCGCCAACGGCCTGCTGCAGTTTGTCAACCAGGCTTTCCACGGAATTTGGCAGACCGACAGCGAAACAGTCTATGCCGCGATGCACGCCCGCCAGTTGGCCGCGCTTTGTGAAGAGCTTACGGTCGAGGTCGAAACCTGGCAGCAGATCTACGGTTACATCACCGGAGACGAAGAACGTCGCTCGTGGACCTCGCGTTTAACGCTTCGTAGCGGACGAGTGCTTATCGCTCGGATCTCACCGCTGCCGGACGGCTCGACGATGGCTGTCTTTGCCGACATGACTGATAGTGAGCGCGTGGCGCTGGTTCTGCAGGAACGCAACGAGGCGCTCGAATTGGCCGAAGAAATGCGCGCGTCGTTGATGTCCCAGGTCTCCGATCGATTGCGGAGGCCGATCACGACCGTTAACGAGCTGATCCGGGACCTTCAGACGGGCAACCTTCCGGAGGACGCCGCGCGCCTACGCCTGACCGGTATTCGCGAAGCGTCCAACGATTTGATGGACGCCATTGTCGATGTCTCCGAATTGACCTCCCTACCCGTGCAGCCCTTTGGGATCGGATCGAGCGAATGCGATCTGAGAGAGTGTCTGCACCTTGCTCAGGCCATGCTGAACCAGAAAGCAGCCGGATCGCCCGTCAAGATCGATCTTACCGGCACTGACGAAAAGCCGATCGTTTACGGAGATAGTTTTCGGCTTCGCCAATTGCTGTGCTCTATGGGCAAGGAAGTGCTCAAGCAGACATCTCCCGGAAAAGAAATGACAGTTGGTGCTGTGGTCAGCGATGAGACGTACACGCTGTTTGTCGAGACATGGTCCTCGAACGCAGCGTTGCCGAAAAAGGTTGGCGGCAGCGAGTCTACCGAACTACAGGCGATCCGGGAACTTGCAGTTCGCCTAGGGGGTTCGATGCTGGTCAAGGATGATAGGTCAGCCGGACATCTGCACATTGCCTGCCAAATTACAACAGCGCAGGACATGTTGGCAGACGTCACGTCACAGAATCCGACGTTGACGTTGGCAGACGAAACCGGAGACGGACAAGTCGCTGCCCTGCCGCCTGTCCGGACCAGCGCCGCAGAGTGAACTGACCGTACTGTTCTCGACTGTCTCTACAGCGGCTGGCGATTTCGAACCAGGCCAGCTATCAAGTCGTGACAGTTGGACAATTCAGAATACCTGCAGCGCATGACACCCCGACCTCAATGGCCTAATCCGTCAGATGATGTAGTGACCGTCAACTCGACTGGCGAAATTGCGACGCACCGTTTGGGCCAGGCGTTGGCGGGTGTGGTCCGACCCGGAGTTACCGTCTTAATGTCTGGTCCATTAGGGGCGGGTAAGTCGCTGCTTGCACGCGCTGTTCTGCGCACATGTCTCGGCGCTCCGGAGCTGGATGTCCCTTCCCCTAGCTATACACTCGCAAATGTTTACGCCCATCCGCTGGGCGAGATTTGGCATGTTGATCTCTATCGCATCTCGGACCCCGAAGAACTACTTGAGATCGGGCTGGCAGATGCTGCGCAGGGTGCGATCTTGCTGGTGGAATGGCCGGATCGGTGGCCGGACCCGCCGGAAAACCGTCTGGACATTGATATCAGCATCACCTCGGAAACAGCCCGGAAGATCACGATCGCCCCGCACGGCGCTGTCTCCCTGATCGATCTCAAAACAGCCCTTGAGACCTCTCAGATCGAGACCACGGCGCAATGAACCGTGAAGCCCAAATAAGTGCGTTTCTCAAAACAGCAGGCTACGCTAAAGAACCGGTCACGCTTCTCGCAGGCGATGCCTCACCGCGGCGCTACCTGCGCGTCGGCAAAGCTGGTGCGACCCGGGTTTTGATGGATGCGCCACCGTCGACCGGCGAAGACGTGACTCCTTTCGCGGCAATGACCGATTGGTTACTTGAAACTGGGCTGAATGCTCCGGAGATCTACGCCGCCGACGCCGGAATGGGCTTTCTTCTTATCGAGGACCTCGGCGACGACCTCTTTGCGCGCGTTCTTGACGATGAACCAAGACTGGACGTCGAGCTTTACAGCGCCGCAATAGATGTTTTGGTGCGTCTCTCGGAGATCCGTCCCCCCAAGAACGTCGGCTCAGGCGAACGTTTGCATCCCCTGAGGCCTTACGATTTGCCAGTTCTTTGCCGGGAGGCAGCGCTTTTGACCGAATGGTGGCTGCCCTCGGCGTCAGGCTCCGACACATCCGAGACGACGACCACGGACTACATCGGCCTGATCAGCGAGGCGATGGCAGATGTGAAGGACACGACCGACACAGTGGTTCTCCGGGACTACCACGCCGAGAACTTGATCTGGATGCCAGAGCGTGAAGGGCTGGCTCGGGTTGGATTGCTTGACTATCAGGACGCCCTTGCCGGGCATGCGGCCTATGACCTCGTCTCGCTCCTTGAAGATGCGCGCCGCGACACATCGGATGATCTTCGGGAGGCGATGACCGCCAGATATCTGGCAGCCCGGCCATCCATCAATCGGGATGAGTTCTTGGCCGCCTATTCGGCCCTCGGTGCACAGCGAAATCTCAAGATTGTTGGTATCTTTGCCCGACTGGCCGTCCGGGATGCAAAGCCTCGCTATCTCGATCTGATCCCAAGGGTCTGGGCACATCTGAAGCGAGACCTCTCACACCCGAGCCTTGCACCTCTTGCTGAATGGATCTGGCGGCATGTGCCTGCACCCGAGCCTGACTTGCTCGACAAGGTCAGATCCTTGGCAACCCGATGATCCATCCCGACACCGCAATGGTTCTGGCCGCCGGTTTCGGCACGCGCATGGGACAGCTGACCAAAAACCGCCCCAAGCCGCTGTTGGAGGTTTCCGGACGTTCACTCATTGATCGGACACTGGACCATCTGGCTGCAGCGAATACCTCAAAAGCCGTGATCAATCTGCATTACCTCGGCGACATGATCCGGCACCATCTTGGCGGCAGGACCTCACCGGCGATATTGTTCTCGGATGAGGATCCGATCCTCGATACCGGCGGCGGGGTGGTCAAGGCTCTGCCCCTGTTGGGCCACGCGCCATTCGTGACAATGAACAGCGACGCGGTATTCGCCGGTCCGAACCCCATCGATGTTCTGACTGCTGGGTGGCACGCGGGCTCAATGGACGCGTTGTTGTTGCTGGTTCCGACAACTCAGACCCACGCATACACCCGAAACGGGGACTTCTTCCTCGACATCGAAGGCGATGCCCCTGTCCGTCGCGGTGAAAGGGATAGCGCACCATATGTGTATGCCGGAGCCCAGATCGTCGCTCCACATGTGTTTGAGAACGCGCCAAAGAGCGCCTTCTCGATGAACGTCATTTGGGACCGTCTGCTGGCAACGGGGCGTCTCCGCGCCGTGCCATATCCGGGCCTTTGGGTGGATGTCGGGACGCCTGATGGCCTGACCGAGGCCGGGCGCGTTCTGGACGGCGGCTCATGACCTCCGATCGAGAGCCCCGGATCTTCTCCATTCGTCCCGGAGTTCCTTTCGCCGAGGCCTTCGCCCGTGGGTTCCACGAAAGATACGCCGCAAGCAGCCCGACGCAGATCGCCCATACAAAAGTTCTCGTCAATACCCGCCGGACCCAACGCGCGATAGAGGATGCGCTGGCCGATATAGCCCCCGGTCCAACAATTCTGCCTCGCATGGCGCTGATCCCGGAGCTTTACATGGATCCGATGCTGAGGCCCGAGATCGCGCCGGCGGTGTCCCCCATGCGACGGAAACTCTATCTGACCCTGTTGGTTGAACGCCAGCTAAGCAACCTCAGGACCGAGGGCAGTACGGCCATCTCCATGGGAGCAGCCGGAGACCTGGCCGATACGCTCGGGTTTCTGATCGATCAGTTCCACGATGAGGGGCTCGAGCTGGAGAAGATTGGGGATGCGCTGGACGCAGACGAGTTAAACGCAGATGCAGCAGAACATTGGCTCGAGGCACGCAAATTCATAGAAATCGTAGGGCTACACTGGGCCCGTGTCCTGGCCGAAAGTGAAAACGGTGCGCGAGATCCCCGCGCCCGGCAAAGGCAAATTGTCGATGCTCTGACAACAGATTGGGCTGCCGCGCCACCCGTCTCTCCGATGATTGCGGCGGGTTCGACCGGTTCGGTTGGTTCAACCGCTGATCTGATGGCAGCAATTGCCTGTCAACCCCATGGCGCTGTCGTTTTACCCGGCTTTGATCCTGAAATCGAAGCCGAAATCTGGGAAACAGCTGGACCTGATCATCCTGTTGGACCGTTTCAGGGCCTCTTCCGAAGGCTCGATCTTCACCCTGAGGATGTCGAGCCCTGGACCAACGAACGGGCAAACCCGCGCCAGCACCTGATGGCACAGGCGATGCGCCCAGCACCGGTGACCGATCATTGGTTCGCACAGGCCGAGGCATTGAAAGACACGGCCGAGGCAGCGCTATCGGACATGTCGATCCTGTCGGCGCCGAGCCCACGACAGGAAGCCGAAGCATTAGCAATCGCCGTCCGCGAACATCTCGAGGAGCCCGAGGTATCGATTGCGGTCATCACACCAGATGCGTCGCTGGCCCGGCGCCTGACAGCAGCGCTAGACCGATTTGGCATCGTCGCTGACGACTCGCTCGGTAGGCCCCTGGGCCAAACGCCTCCGGGAGTCTTGTGCAGGATGGCGGCGGCCTTCGCCTCGGGACGTGGAACCACAGTGGATCTGGCAGCATTGCTTGGGCATCCACTCGTCAGAGTTGGATTGGGGCGCGGTGCACATCTGAACATGGCCCGCGTGTTTGAACGCGAGGTTCTGCGAAAGCTACAAACGGATCGACTGCAAGCGTTGCCAGACTGGCCAAAGGCGACAGACGAACAGGCAGCATGGCTGAGCTCAGTCCGGACGCTTCTGACCCCAATGCAACGGATGGCCGGGGAGCCCACTACGCTTGGCACCATTGTCCAGGCGCACCGCATTCTACTCGAAGCGCTCTCAGTAGACCCCGAAACCGAGCGGCCTTTGATCTGGGACGGGCCGGCGGGCGCAGAGCTCGACAGGTTCTTTGAAGATCTTGCTGATGCCGCTCCGGTCTACGGCGAAACACCGATCCCGGACTACACCTCGTTTCTGAACGGTCTGCTGCGAAGCCGCCAGGTTCGCCCAGATCCAGCCTTGCCCCACCCCCGCGTGGCTATCTGGGGCCCGCGCGAAGCACGCGTTTTGACGGCCGATGTGTTGATCCTTGCTGGCCTGACCGACAGTGTCTGGCCTGCCCTGCCCGATCCAGACCCCTGGCTCAGTCGTCCGATGCGAACTGCCATCGGCCTGCCCGCCCCGGAACGCCAGATCGGACTTTCGGCGCATGATTTCATGCAGGCGGTCTGCCAGCCCCGCGTGATCCTAAGCCACGCCCAACGGATCGACGGAAGTCCGGTCGTGCCGTCACGCTGGCTGATCCGGCTGGAAAACCTCGTTGAGGGCATCGGTGCCAAGGCTGCCCTGAAAGCGGCTAAGGAGCGTGGGACGCGCTTGCTTGAACTTGCCAAGGCGCTCTCCGCGCCAGTGGGCACCGTGCGTCGCGCGCCCCGACCAAGCGCAAAGCCGCCCTTGGCGGCCCGTCCGCGAGGCCTCTCTGTCACACAACTCGAGACTCTGGTGCGTGATGCCTATGCGATCTATGCCCGCCATGTGCTGAAGTTAAGGCCAATGGATCCGCTCGGAGCTCCATTAGATGCTCGCGACCGCGGCAACATCATGCACACCCTGCTCGAGACCTTTGTGCAACGCACGGAAGTCTGGCCGGGGTCCGACGTGGCACGAGCTGTCTTGATGGAGGTTGCGGACGAGGTCCTGTCAGCAGATGTTCCAGTTGCCGATCTACGCCGAACGTGGCGCGCACGGATCGACCGGTTCACCGATTGGTTTGTAACGTCGGAAGAAGCGCGGCGCCAAACCGTCCACCAGATTGTTACCGAACGTCGAGGCGACTTGCAGCTCGATCTTCCAGGCGGCCCTTTCAAACTATCGGGTACAGCGGATCGGATCGACATTGCTCAAGACGGCACGGCTGCCATCTTCGACTACAAAACCAAGGCACCAACCAAGCCGCAGATTGCCAAGGGCTTCAACCAACAGCTCCACGTCCAGGGTGCAATCATGGAGGCCGGTGGGTTTGATGGGATGGCAAATCACATCGCCAAGTCCGGCAGTTTCATCGGCCTGACAGGCAGTGGCGCCGGGGGCGAGGAGACGGCCATTGAGAACCTAAGCGACGAGATTGCCATCCATATGGAGCATGTCTCAGCCCTGCTCGGAACATACGATTCGGGCCATCCCTATGTTTCGCTGAACGCGCCGGAGCGGACGAGTTGGGGGGGAGACTACGATCATCTGGCTCGCCGTGCCGAGTGGGATGTCGAGGACGCTTCGTGACCAAGCCTCACACCCAACAGACGCCAGAGCAGATTGCCGCAACCGACCCGGCGAAGTCGAACTGGGTCATGGCCAATGCGGGCTCGGGCAAAACCCATGTTCTGACCCATCGGGTCGCTCGGCTGCTGCTATCCGGCGTGGCGCCGGAAAAGATCCTCTGTCTGACCTATACCAAGGCCGCCGCCAGCGAGATGCAGACACGTCTTTTTGACATGCTGGGCACATGGGCGATGGCCGACAATGCGGAACTAATCGCAATCCTGAACGGATTGTCCGGCACTCCCGGCACTGCCCCGCATGCGCATGATCTCGCCGAGGCCCGGCGTCTTTTTGCACGCGCTTTGGAAACACCCGGCGGGCTCAAAATCCAGACCATCCACGCGTTCTGCGATGCGTTGCTGCGGCGCTTTCCGCTCGAGGCAGGTGTCTCGCCACGGTTTGAAGTCCTCGACGAAAGACAGGCGGCGGACCTTGAGGCCGACAATCGGCAGGATATGGCTCTGGCCGCTGAAGCGGGTACCGATTCTGCCTTCGATCGCGCGGCTGCATATCTGAACGAAGGCGACATCTATGCCTTGGCAAAGACGGTTGCCGCGCGCCGGGAAGAGTTCTCCGAAGACCCGATGGACGACCATCTCGAAGCCCATTTTGGACCAGCGGCGGCAAACGCGACGGAACAGATCGCGCAGACGGCAATCTCGGAGTTGGCGGCCCTCAATCTGAATTCGCTCGCCCAGATCATGGCAAGTGTAGGCGGCGTAAAGGCTGAGCGTCCGATTGCTGACGCTTTGCTAAAAGTGTTCAACGCCACAGGCACCTCCTCCGAAATTCTGGTGATGAATGCTGTCTCGTCAGTTCTGAAGAAGAACCACGAAAAAAGAGCTATCGCGAACGGCTTCCCAACCGTTGCAGTTAAGAGCGTGATCACGACTGCTGCTGATGATCTGGATCGACTCGGCGACTGGGCTCGAGATACGATCATGCGCTTCAACGCCATCGCCGCACGGGAACGGACTGCAGATCTGCATGCCTTTGCAGGCGGGCTCCTCCCGCGATATCGGGCTGCGAAGGCTGCTGACGGGACCGTCGACTTCAATGATCTGGTCAGCCGTGCCCGTATCCTGTTGCGCGAGAGCAATATGCGCGCTTGGGTTCTCTACAAGCTCGATCAGGGCATCGAGCATATCCTTGTCGACGAGGCCCAGGACACCTCACCCCAGCAATGGGATATCATCCGCGAGATCGCCGAGGAGTTCTTGGCAGGTCACGGAGCGCGACCCGAACAGCGATCGATCTTTGTCGTCGGTGATGAGAAACAGTCGATCTATTCCTTTCAGGGTGCCGATCCGGTCGCGTTCGGCGATTCGCGAGCATATTTTGATGAGCGCCTGAATGCCCTTGATGCACCGCTCGGCCAGCCAGAGCTGGTGACATCGTTTCGATCCGCGCCTGCCATTCTCGATTTCGTCGATGCTGTTTTTGCCGGCGATGCAGCAGCAGGCCTGACGGTGGACGGTACTTCCATTCGTCATCAGGCTCACAGGCAAAGGGATCATGGACGAGTGGATCTTTGGCCACTGATCGAGCCGGAGACGAACACTGAGAACCCCAACTGGTGGGAGCCTGTCGACGCGGTACCGCCGACCCACCACAAGGAACGTCTGGCGCGCGCGGTTGCCGAACATGTTGCGGAGCTGATCAATAGCGGCACGCGCCCTGTTCGCGATGGGCAGCCAGCAAAACCGGTCGAACCCGGCGATATTCTCATCCTCGTCAGCAAACGTGACCGGCTGGCAACGGGGATCATTCGGGAGCTGAAATCTCGCGACGTCGCGGTTGCCGGTGCCGACCGTTTGAAACTGACCAGCGAAATCGCTGTTCAGGACCTTTTGGCATTAATCAAAGTATGCGTGATGCCCGCCGATGACCTTTCGCTTGCGGCCCTGCTGCGCTCACCGCTGTTCGATGTCTCCGAAGAAGCGCTGTTCGATCTTGCCCATGGTCGCGACACCAACCTGTGGGCAGCAGTGCAACGCGCTGACCAGCATCAGGAAATCGCGACGGTTCTCGCAGATATGGCCTCGCAGGCCGACTTCCTGAGACCCTACGAGTTTCTCGAGCGCCTGCTGATTCGTCATGATGGACGGCGCAAGCTGATTGCACGACTGGGGCAAGAAGCCGAGGACGCGATTGACGAGTTGCTCGCCCAGGCTCTCGCCTTCGAGACCCGTGCGCTGCCATCTCTGGCCGGCTTTGTTCACTGGATCGAGGCCGGTGAAATTAGCGTAAAGCGCGAGATGGATATGGCCTCGGGTAGTGTTCGTGTGATGACAGTACACGGGGCCAAGGGGCTGGAGGCGCCCATCGTCATTCTGCCGGACACCATGTCGGGCGACTCATCACGAGGACGCGGCCCAACTCTCCTTCCCACGGCCGATGCCGGGAACGCGCCGCGTATGATGCTTTGGGCCGGATCGAAAACCGCCGATGATCCGGTGCTGCGGGCCGCTCGCGAGGCCGAAGAGGCCCGGCAACAGGCAGAGCGCAGGCGCCTCCTCTATGTAGCCCTGACGCGGGCCGAAGACTGGCTGATCTTGTGCGGGGCGGGCAAGCAGGCTGACGTGGGCAAAGCGTGGTACGGGTTACTTGAAGCTGGCATGAAGTCTCGTGCTGACGATCCAGCAAGTCCCGACCAAGTTCAGACGCTTCCCAGCCCAACAGGCAGTGGTGAGATGTGGCGGTTTGAGACAAATCTCTCTGCCCAACGCTCTTCGCCCACCAAAGTGCATCAGAACGAAGCTGGCCGACAGCCCCTGCCGGACTGGTTGGTCCGCGCGCCGTCGGAAGTCCGTCATAGGCGCCTCGCTCCCTCCGCCTTGAGCAAAGCGGGAGAGGACAACACAGGTGGCGTAGGGCGTGGGCGGGAGCTTGCGCTCAGACGAGGGCTGGCCGTGCACCGCCTGCTTGAGGTCTTACCCAGTCACGAAGCGTCGTCTCACGCGGCCATTGGACAGAAGTTACTCGACCAAGAGTTCTCGGACCTGTCGTCTCATCACGCGGATATCCTGCGAGAAGCCGCACAGGTTTTTGCGATGGACGAGGCCGACTGGATCTTCGCCACCGATACGCTGGCCGAAGTCAGCGCCGCGATTGACGTCCCCGGACAGTCGCAGCGCATGATTGGGCGAATCGACCGTGTTTGCATTGCACCCGACCATGTGACTCTGGTCGATTTCAAAACCGACCCGACACCGCCCGATGAAGTCTCGGCCGTTCAATCTCAATATATTGCGCAACTCGGAGCATATGCCTCGGTCCTGCGGCATCAGTTCGTCGGGCACCAGATCCGCTTGAGCCTGCTCTGGTCCTCAACACCCAAATTAATGTTCGTCGACCTGGATCTCGCCGAAAACGCATATAAAGAGGCCGTCGCCAGCATCGTTACCGGTGCTTGATTCCGCACGCGACCCTCCCTACTTTGGTGGGCTGAAACCGCGTAGATCAACAAACGCGCAACAAAGGACGAGCAAACATGGCAACGTTCGCTGTGACCGACGACAGTTTCGACGCCGATGTACTAAAGTCAGACGGCCCGGTGGTTGTGGATTTCTGGGCCGAATGGTGCGGCCCCTGCAAGCAGATTGGCCCTGCACTGGAGGAAATCGCGTCTGAAATGGGCGAAAAGGTGCGCGTCGCCAAGGTGAACATCGACGATAACCCGAATGCTCCTTCGAAGTACGGCGTGCGCGGTATCCCGACATTGCTGCTGTTCAAGGACGGCGAGGTTGTTGACAAGAAAGTCGGTGCGGATTCGAAACGCGGCATCGAAAGCTGGATCGAAAGCTCGATCTGACCGACAGACCCGACACGGCAATGGGGCGTGCCACGGCGCGCCCTTTTTTGTTGGCGCATCCAGGTTTTTTGGCTGACTAAGCTATCCGTGCGTTTTCAGCACATCTCCGGCCAAATACAGAGAGCCGCAGATCAGGACCCTGAGAGGGGGTTCCAAAACATCAAGTATGTCGCCAAGCGCGGCTTCGACCGTTTCAGCGGGCTTGGCCTTCGCTCCAGCCGATATCGCCATCTCGGCCAGTGTTTCGGCCGGGAATGATGCCTCCGCTCCGGGAATTAGCACAGCACACATACTGTCCACGCGCGGCGCAAGCGGGGCGAGGAAGTCGGCAGCCGCCTTGGTCTCCAGCATGCCCACGATCAGATGCAGCGGAGCGGGCGATATCGCATGCCATTCATCGAACATTGCGGCCAACGCCTCACCCGCGGCAGCGTTGTGACCACCATCCAACCAAAGCTCGGTCAGGGGTGGAAGCCGTTCGATCAAGGGACCTTGCCGCAGTCTTTGAAGGCGCGCAGGCCAGGACACGTCGACCACTGAGCGCTGACAAGCGCGATCAGTTGCTCCGAGCAAGCGCAGAGCTGCGATTGCCGTACCTGCGTTCTGGATCTGGTGCGCACCCGGCAGTGCCGGAAGATCCAGATCCAACAAGCCCCGTTGATCCTCGTACACCAGACGGCCATGCTCGGTGCGCACCAGCCAGTCCTGTCCATGTACAAGAAGCGGCGCACCGATGTCTTCTGCCCGCTCTTCGATGACTTCGAGAGCTTCATTGGCCTGAGGCCCAACCACACACGCCGTATCGGGCTTGAGTATCCCGGCCTTCTCGCCCGCGATTTCGCCGAGCGTTTCTCCGAGGAACTGTTGATGATCCAGCGAGACCGGCGTGATGACTGTTAGGGCGGGGCTATCGATGACATTCGTTGCATCGAGCCGCCCACCGAGTCCCGTTTCAATCAACACGACATCCGCGGGCGCGCGAGAAAAGGCAAGGAACGCTGCCGCTGTGGTGATTTCGAAGAACGTGATGGATGCACCATCATTGGCGACTTCGCACTCCTCGAGAACCGCGCTCAGCGCATCCTCGGAAATCAGTTCACCACCAATGCGTATCCGCTCGTGAAACCGGGCGAGGTGTGGTGAGGTGTAAGCGTGGACTGACTTGCCATCCGCCTCCAACCCGGCCCGGATCATCGCAAGCGTCGATCCCTTTCCATTTGTTCCGGCAAGATGCACCACCGGTGGCAAATCACGTTGCGGTTCGCCCAAAGCTGCTAATAGGCGCCAGAGGCGATCCAGCGTCAGGTCAATCAGTTTGGGATGGAGCGTCAGAAGCCGGTCGAGCAGCACGTCACTGGGAGGAGACGCCGTCAAGAGGGATCGTCCTCCGCGTTGTCCGGGATCTCGACCGTTGGGGGGAGCAGATCACCATGCACCATAGGTGGCCGCTTCATCAGCATGTGACCCGATCGATCATGCCATGTTCCATGAGATATTCAGAGCGCTGGAAACCCTCGGGCAACTTCTCACGGATCGTTTGTTCGATCACCCGTGGGCCTGCGAAACAGATCAGCGCTCCGGGTTCGGCCAGCTGAACGTCACCCAGCATGGCATAGGACGCCGTGACGCCGCCGGTTGTGGGGTGAGTGAGCACAGGAATGAAGGGCAGGCCTGCCTCGCGCATCATCTGCACGGCAACCGTAGTCCGGGGCATCTGCATCAGGCTGAGAATGCCCTCCTGCATGCGCGCGCCGCCTGCCGCTGTGAAGACGACCAAAGGCGCATTGTGCGTGATGGCTGTCTCCGCCGCCGTCAGGATCGCATTGCCAACCGCCATTCCCATGGAGCCACCCATGAACGCGAAGTTCTGACCCGCACAAACGGTCTTCAGCCCGAAGATCGTGCCATGAGCCACCAGCATCGCTTCGGCGTCTCCGGTCTTGCGCCGCGCATCGCGCATCCGGTCAGTGTACCGTTTTTCGTCGCGGAACTGCAGCGGGTCGGCAAGAGGTTCAGGTATGTCGATTTCGACAAAAACACCGGCATCGAACAATGCATCGAAGCGGTCCCGAGGCGTAATTCCCATGTGATGCTGGCAATTCGGACAGACATTTAGGTTTTCGGTCAACTCGCGGTGAAAAATCATCTCACCGCAGGAGTCGCACTTCGCCCAGAGATTCTCGGGCATATCGCGCCGGGTGAAGATCGATTTGATCTTCGACGGCACATAGTCGGTAATCCAGTTCATCGTCTCGCCTGTACGAACGCCTTTGTGCCGAGGCATATAATGCGCTTTGACCACACGCAACAGACCGTGATCGTGATGCAGCACCCGAAAGGCGTGTCAGGTCAGCTCCGCACCGAATGCCGCCAGTGCGCGCTCTAAGGCTTCTGGGCGCTCAAGCGGCACCAAATGGCCGCAATCCTCCCAATCCAGACGCCGCAGATCCGGCATTTTGGCCATCAACCTGTTGACCACACGCTCATCATAGAAAACCCGATCGCAAAGCCCGGTGATGTTCAGAACCGGTAGCGACAGCGTCTCCCACGGGAAATTCCAGTCGGTCTTCGTCGAGTTGGACATCAAGTTGAAATGCGGATGATCCTCGGCCAGGGGCGCAATCTCCCCGGTCAGTGCATTGGCCCGTGTCTTCTCCAGAAAATCTGGGTTCACCAGCATCGGGAACATCGCGTCCATCATGAAGTGTACACCGGTGGTTGCCGCAAACAACGGCAGGGCATCGTTAACCCATCGGATCCGCGGACCGATCTCGCGCAGCGTGTTAAGCAGAACAAGGCCGGTCGCCGAAACCCCCGCCCGGATCGCCTGTGCTGCGAACAATCCACCGATCGAAAGACCAACCAGAACCGGGCGTTGGGGCTTAATCGCCCCAGTCAAGCTGACGATATCCTTCACAATGAGATCGGGCGTTAGCTGGGTGCCAGGAGCATAAGGGCTGTCTGTTTGGCCCCGAAAGTTATAGCTCAGCGTCCCGAACCCGTTTTCGCGAAGACCCGGCGCAACGGTATCCTCCCAATGCGCAGTTGTCCCAGTGAGCGCATTGATGAACACGAACGTAGGAGCACCATCGGCACTCGGCGGTGAATGGACATAGTGGAGCCCGTCTTCGGGGCTCAGTTCAAGCAGCGGCATCTTTAGTTCCGTCGATCAGTAAACGTTGGCTTTCGAAATCCAACTTCCCCGTGACCGGCCAAGCTTGGCAGATCGACAACCCCCTCGTGATTTCCGTAGTCAACGTTACACTATTTCGCGATCGAATGCGCGCCTTTTGCCAGAGCACCGACAAATTCCAGAACTTCGCTCACTGATCGCCCTTCGCCGATCAGATTCACGATTGCCGAGCCGACAACGACACCATCAGCCACGCTGGCAATCTCGGCGGCATTCTCAGGGGTCTTCACACCAAAACCGACACAGACCGGGAGATCGGTCATCGCCTTGATCCGCTCGACCTCCGGGCCGACATCGCCCGCCACTGCGCTGGCCGCGCCGGTAATTCCAGTGATCGAAACGTAGTAGACAAACCCGGACGTGTTCTCGAGAACAGCAGGCAGGCGTGCATCATCGGTGGTTGGCGTCGCAAGACGGATGAAGTGCAGGCCAGCTTCGACCGCAGGCAAACACAATTCATCATCCTCTTCCGGCGGCAAATCAACCACGATCAGGCCATCGACACCTGCCGCCTTGGCCTCCGCCAGGAACTTCGCAACCCCCATGTGAAAAATCGGATTGTAGTATCCCATGCAAATGATGGGCGTGGTCTGGTCGGCCGCACGAAACTCCCGCACCATGTCGAGCGTTTTCTCCATCGTCATGCCGGAGGCAAGTGCGCGCTGGCCCGCCTCCTGAATCGCTGGGCCATCAGCCATCGGGTCGGTAAAGGGCATTCCAAACTCGATGATATCGACCCCAGCACCGGGCAGCCCACGCACGATCTCAAGCGCAGTGTCATAGTCGGGATCGCCCGCCATAACGAAAGCGACGAAGGCAGCTTTACCTTCGGCTGACAGGGAAGCGAACTTGGCGTCAATTCGGGACATGAGCACCTCTTCAGATCATCAGCCGTTCTCTTAACCCACCAAGAGAAGCCGACAACAGAAATTTGCGATCGCCTAGCGGGTCGGTGCGCGCCAACCGGCATTCAATGCGTCCTGCTCTGAGCAGAACCATCGCTCGCCGCGTGCGGTGTTGATCCGGGTGCGCGTGTAATGGCGAGACCACGGCGTGTGGTAGATCCGGCCATTGCTTGAGATGTTGCCCTTGATCGGACAACCCTCGGGGTGGTCCTGTTTGGCCACCTTCCATTGAGCGGCGCGATAGTCGACCGGGCGCTGAAACGCGCCACGCCATATCCCGCGGGCGGATTTCGCCGCCTCAAGTTCTTCGCTTAGGTACGCGTCACTGTAGCGGCGGAACGCCACTGCCCAGCCACGGTTCACCATCTCCCGATTGATGTCGACGTCTCCGACCGAGCACTTGGCGATCAATCTGTCGAACCGGTCGATCGTGTCACCGGCACAGTGCACATCCCTGTTGCCAATGATCCGCGCCAGTGCATCCGTTGCCTGCTCCCCGCAAGCATAGCTGCCTTGTGTGGTCTCGCAGCGCTGGCGGGTCTCCGGCGCGTCAATGTCCGCCAGCCTGATGACCCTTCCCGCGATAGCAAGGGTATCGCCGTCGATCAGCCGAGGAGGTCCGGAAATACTCGCAGCACTCGCTGACGAAAACGACCAAAGGGCAGCGCAAAGCACTGCTGCTGTAAGGATAGCCCCGTTCATGGCAGAGACATATCACCGATCCGGAGGTGACACCATGTCAGCGGGAGATGATGCACTGGAACACGCCGTGCAAAGCGCCCGCGTCAGTCGTCCTTGCGGTAAAACTTCTTGTCCCGCGGCTTGCCATCCCAGCCTGTTTTGCGAGGTGGACGGTCGTCGCGATCATCACGTCCGCCACGATCGCCACCACGGTCGCCGCCTCGCCCTCCATAGGGTTTGCCGCCGCCATCGCGGTCCCCGCCATAGGGCTTACCGCCACCCTTGCGCGGACCACCACGGTCGCCACCACCATGACCGCCCTTATGGCCATCGTCGCGGAACTCCCATTTGTTCAGCAGCGACGTGTTGAACGTATCCCGTCCGATTACGCCCTCATTGCACCAGACCGTCGCGATCATGTCGCCGTCCACGGCCTCGACACACATCCGCATGGACCCAGACTTGAGGACCACGAGATCCCCAACATTGTACGTACTCATTTGCGTCTCCGAGTCGCGAGGCAAGGCAGCAGGATGCCGCCCAGCGGGTTTCGCGGCTGTATGAAGCCTATCGCCCGGCCGGTCCAGCGCTTTCCTTGCTTTGGCCTCTCCCCAATTGGGGAGGCGCCATCAGATATCGTCGCCCAGCGCCTCGGCCACCGTGAAGATGTCCTTGTCGCCGCGCCCACACATATTCATGACCATGAGGTGATCGGCAGGAAGCGTTGGCGCAAGCTTGGCCACATGGGCTAGCGCATGGCTCGGCTCAAGCGCGGGAATGATGCCTTCGGTCCGGCAGCAGAGTTTGAACGCCTCCAGCGCTTCGGTATCGGTCACTGAGACATACTCGGCCCGTCCGGTATCGTGCAGCCACGAGTGCTCCGGGCCGATGCCTGGATAGTCGAGGCCAGCCGAGATCGAGTGTCCCTCGAGGATCTGCCCATCGCCATCTTGCAACAGGTAGGTGCGGTTGCCGTGCAGAACCCCGGGACGTCCGCCGGTCAAGCTGGCACAGTGCTCCATCCGGTCGTCGACCCCATGCCCTCCGGCTTCAACCCCGATGATCCGCACATCCTTGTCGTCCAGGAATGGATAGAAGAGCCCCATCGCGTTCGAGCCGCCACCGATGCAAGCGACCACACTGTCCGGCAAACGGCCCTCTGCTGTCTCCATCTGCGTGCGGACTTCCTTACCGATGATCGATTGGAAATCGCGCACCATGGCAGGATAAGGATGCGGCCCGGCCACCGTTCCGATGCAGTAGAACGTGTCGCGCACATTGGTGACCCAATCACGCAAAGCCTCGTTCATCGCATCTTTCAACGTACCACGCCCTGACGTGACCGGCACCACCTCGGCACCCAGAAGCTTCATGCGAAAGACATTGGGCTTTTGGCGCTCGACATCATGCGCGCCCATAAAGACGATACACTTCAGGCCAAACCGCGCACAGACGGTCGCTGTGGCCACGCCGTGCTGGCCAGCTCCGGTTTCGGCAATGAT
>CAYYZH010000009.1:0-3620 GCA_964475765.1 uncultured Limibaculum sp. | reverse complement strand
CGTTGTTGATCTTGTGCGCGCCGGTATGGTTCAGCTCGTCGCGCTTGAGATAGATTTTGGCGCCGCCCAGTTCTTCGGTCAGACGCGGCGCGAAGTAGAGCGGGCTGGGGCGCCCCACATAGTGCGTCCAAAGATCGTCCATTTCAGCCCAGAACGCGGGATCGGTCTTAGCCTTGTCGTACTCGGCTTCCAGCTTGAGGATCAGCGGCATCAGCGTTTCGGAAACGAACCGCCCGCCAAACTGGCCAAAGCGTCCCTTCTCATCCGGCCCGGTCATAAAGCTGTTGGGTGTTGCGTCGTTCATCTCTGCCTCCATTGCGCTGACGTCATACGCAGCGCGGGTAGGGATGTCGATCCCTCCAAACGGAGGATGGGTCGACAGATCCGGCCGTCAATCCAAGACGTTTTTGTACCCAACATGGGTCGGCTGATAGCCAAGACTGTCATAAAATGCGCGCGCCCGGTTTCGGCTGGCATGGGTGGTGAGCTGCATCAGGCGACATCCAGCCTTGCGCGCACGCGCCTCGGCATCGGCCATCATCTCATGCCCGATCCCCTGACCGCGTAAATGGGCTGCGACACGGACACTCTCAACCTGCGCCCGGCGTGTGGCCTGGTGCGACAATCCCTGAATGAAAGTCAGTTGATAGGCCGCGATGATCGCGCCATCTCGCTCACCGACGATCAGCGTATTGTGGGGCTCGGCTTGCAGGCGGTTGAAAGCGTCCAGATAGGGTTCGAGGCTCTGTTTCTCACGCTGCTGCCCGAGGTTGTCATCCAGCAGCATAGCGACGATGGCGGGAACATCGTCTGTAGACGCTTCTCGAAACGTCGTTGTCATGCCGGAACGGACGCGCCAGCGGCCACGATGAAGGCGGCCATCTTTTTGGGGTCTTTGATACCAGGCGCGCTTTCGACACCCGAGGCAACGTCCACCTGATTTGCACCAGTCATCCGGATCGCCTCGGCGACGTTTTCAGGGGTCAGTCCACCGGCCAGCATCCAGGGGCAAGGCCAGTCGCGTTCCGCAATCAGCCGCCAGTCGAAACTCAGCCCGTTGCCGCCTGGCAGCACAGCGTCCTTCGGTGGTTTGGCATCGACCAAAATCTGATCAGCGTTGCGATGCGCATCGATCAGCGCGAGATCGTCGGCAACGCGGATCCCAATGACCTTCATCACCGGCAAACCCGACATTGCCTTTACCTCAACAACCCGCTCCGGGCTTTCCGAGCCGTGAAGCTGGATCATGTCAATAGGCAAGGCAGAGAGACTTGCGACCAACGCATCATCGGGGTCCACCGCCAGCGCGACCTTGGTCACACCGGTTGGCGCTGCCTCTGCCAACACCACAGCTTGTTCCAGCGTAACCGACCGTGGAGACGGCGCAAAGAAGTTGAGCCCAATATACGCTGCCCCTGCTTCGGCAGCGCGGCGCACCGCATCTGCCGAGGTCAGGCCACAAATTTTGACGCGCATCGCTGGTTAACGCGGGAGCAGGGTCATGTCATCGGCTGCACTGCCGAGCTTGCTGACGAGCCTATCGTTCTGCTCGCGCAGTTCCGCCATCTCGGTGCGGATCGAATTAAGGCGCGACCGGTGTTTGCCCTCGCGCACGTACTCCATCAGGAAGCCGATCACTACACCCACCAGCACTGATGCCATGATTACAACAGCCAACGGCACATCCGGCAGGCTGAAGAGATTGAGGCCCAGGGCCGCCGGTGTCAGGTGTAGATCCACCGGCGCCATATTCGCTGTCATCACAAGCACCAGGGCAAGCAGAATAAGGATCAGGAGTACCAGTTTAAGCGTGCGCATTTTCTTACCTTCGATGTAAGCGCATCAGCCGCCGTTCATCCGTTCACGCAATTCCTTGCCGGTCTTGAAGAACGGCACGGACTTTGCAGGAACGGGAACCTGCTCGCCGGTGCGCGGGTTTCGCCCCATCCGCCCATCGCGATGCTTGACCGAGAATGCACCGAAGCCGCGAAGCTCGACCCGGTCACCACGGGCCAAAGCCGCTGTGATTTCCTCGAAAAGGGTCGAAACAATGCGTTCCACGTCCCGCTGAAAAAGATGCGGGTTGTCTTCGGCAATCTTCTGGATCAGCTCTGACTTGATCATACGGTACCCCCAGATATCTCATCACCGACGATTCTCAGATCGATCAAGGTGGTACGCTGTCATGCAGGCCGGGCGGCGTCAACGCCGCGGCACGGTTTTCCCTATTGAATCAGGGCATAAAGCCTTGGTGACGTTGCAATTAAGCGCTCGATCTCGCCTATAGCGGCAGCTCCACGGCTGATGTCCGCCAATGGCCATGGCAATTCCGGCTCTATCCAGCTGTGCTCACGAATCGCGAGATCTTCGTCAATTTCGTGGTTTTCCTCCAGCCACGCCCGGGCTGTGTTTTCGTCGCCAAGGGCATCGACCAGAGACAACACGATTGCCTGACGTCCGGTAAAGGCCCTCCCATCGGCAACCCGGGCAAGATCCGGACCAGACAGGTTCCTGCGCTCGCCGACAAGATCGCGGAACCAGGCAAAAGTGTCGTCAATGATGGCTTGCTGCATCTCGAGAACTTCCGGAGATGGTGCCTTCGCCAGGTTCGGCTCGCCCTTGAGTGGGGCGGATTTTACTCGGTTCACATCAATGCCGAGCATCTCCATCAAACCGGCGATGTTGGGTGCGTCCACATAGACACCGATGGAGCCCGTCAACGTATTGCTGCGCGCGATGATATAGTCGCCCGCAATCGCGGTGATGTACCCGCCGGAGGCCGCGTATTCCGACATGACGGTCACAACCGGTTTCACGTCCGCCACCGCGCGGATTGCCTCGTAAAGTTCTTCCGATGGCACAACCGCGCCGCCGGGGCTATTCACATGTACGATCAGCGCCTTGGCGTTATCATTCTTGGCGATGCCCCGGATCAGGCGCTCGCGCTTGGGCTCGCTCAGGATCACACCGTCGACTGTTACCCGTGCGATATGCTCACCAAGCTGGCCGCCCGGTCGGGGCAGCATGGCAACAACCGCCACGACCACGGCGACAATCGCCAGGATGCGCCAGAATGTGAGACGGCGCCGGATCCGGCGCCGCTCAATGATCATATCCGCTGTCGCAGGCAAGGCTTACTCGTCGTCCGCACCGCGCTCTTTGAGCGCAGCACCGAGGATGTCGCCCAGAGACGCACCACTGTCGGACGAGCCATACTGTTCGACCGCCTCTTTCTCCTCGGCGATCTGGAGGGCCTTGATCGAAAGGCCGAGACGACGCTGCGACTTGTCGATATTGGTGATCCGCGCATCGACACGGTCGCCGACATTGAAGCGGTCGGGCCGTTGCTCGCCACGATCCCGGCTGAGGTCCGAGCGGCGGATGAAGGCTTTCATGCCCTGGTACTCCACCTCGATCCCGCCATCCTCGATCTTGGTCACCTCGACCGTGACGGCCGCGCCTTTGCGAACCCCGTCGGTCGCGTCGGCGAACTTGTCGCCGCCCAGTTGCTTGATGCCGAGGCTGATGCGCTCCTTCTCGGTATCGACGTCGAGAACGACGGCCTTGACGACGTCACCCTTCTTGAAGTCCTGAATGGCGTCTTCGCCCGAGCGGTCCCA
>CAYYZH010000008.1:0-46533 GCA_964475765.1 uncultured Limibaculum sp. | reverse complement strand
AACATGGCGCCCGGTGGGGCCGAATGCAGCGGCCAGGGAGATCATGAGCCGATGGCTGTCGAGTACAAATGCGTAGGGGCACCGGAACGCCCAAAGAAAAAACGGGGCGCCAAGTCCCGCAGTGACCGGGTAGCTGCCGTGATGCAGGAAGTCATCGATGCCGAGGCGGTCGATGGCTGGGAGTATCTGCGCACCGATCTGGTCCCGGTCGAGGAAAAAACCGGCTGGTTCAGCCGTGCCCACGAGGTTCACCGCGCCGTTCTGATATTCAAACGCGGGGACAATGTGCCTGTCGTGCCTATACAGCCGCGGACCCAACCAATGGCGGCGCCTCAGGCCCCTACCTATGCAGAACCCGACCCTTCGGCACCTTCGATGTCCCAACCGATCATCGGGCGGGAGAGCGACCGGGATAGGTTCCGCATGGCCAGGGAACAGAACGAGCCACAGGTGCCTCAAACCGACCGCCCACCCTCCGGGCTTGGCTGAAAAGGCTCAGGCTGTCCTCGAGATCCCGGACTTCACCCGGCGCAGTGGAATGGACGATTCGATCGAAGCAACCCCGCGGATCCTGGTGAGTTTACCGGTGAGAAACGTCTCGAAGCTTTGCAAATCCTCGGTTGCGATCCGCAGCAGGTAGTCGCGATTGCCGGTCATCAGCCAGCAATCGACAACTTCGGGCTGGTCCCGGATGGCCGCTTCGAAGCTCTCCAGCGCTTCGTCGACCTGCCGGTCCAGCTGGACCGACACAAAAACCGAAACGCCATAGCCCAATCGCGACTCGTCGATCAGCGCGGCGTACCCGCCGATGATCCCCGCCTGTTCCAATGCGCGCACCCGGCGTGACACGGGCGAAGCGCTGAGGCCAACCCGCTCGCTGAGGTCCTGGATCGAAAGCCGTCCGTCTGCCTGCAAAGCGCGAAGGATTCGCCTGTCGATTTCGTCAAGAGTGGTGATTTCCGTCATGAGTTACCGCCCCTACGCACATTTCCAGCGGCTCAACCATAGTTCATGGCCAGAAACGCAAGCAAATGCCAATCCTTTGCGGGTATCCTGTTCGGATGAAAGACGCAGCTATCAGCATGACCGCCCCGCAAAAGTTCGATCTACAGCACCTCAAGACCATCGAGCAGCGCCTGCTTTGGCTGGCCTGTTGGACGATCCACAATGCCAATCACCTGCGCGACGGCTCGGACGGGCTGAAGGTTGGTGGGCACCAGGCATCGTCCGCCTCGATGGTCTCGATCATGACGGCGCTCTACTTCACCGCGCTCAGACCCGAGGACCGGGTGGCGGTGAAGCCGCACGCCTCGCCGGTCTTTCACGCCATGCAGTACCTGATGGGCAACCAGAGCCTGGAAAACCTGAAGAACTTCCGGGGCTATGGCGGCGCGCAATCCTATCCCAGCCGGACCAAGGACACGGACGATGTGGATTTCTCCACCGGGTCCGTGGGTCTTGGTGTGGCGATCACGGCCTTTGCCTCGCTGGTGCAGGATTATCTCGACGCCCGAAAGCTGGGGCAGGACCCCGGGCGGATGATCGCGCTGGTGGGGGACGCGGAACTCGACGAGGGGAATGTCTATGAATGTCTGCAGGAGGGCTGGAAGCACGATCTGCGCAATTGTTGGTGGGTGATCGACTATAATCGCCAGTCGCTGGACGGTGTGGTGCGCGAAGGGCTTTGGCAGCGGATCGAGGCGGTGTTCACCGCGTTCGGCTGGGATGTCGTGCGCGTCAAGTACGGCGCATTGCAACGTGCTGCGTTTGAGGAGCCGGGCGGCGCGGCGCTGAAAAATTGGATCGATACCTGCCCGAACCCGCTTTACTCCGCCTTGACCTATCAGGGCGGGGCGGCATGGCGCGCGCGCCTGATGGACGAAATCGGCGATCAGGGCGACGTGATGGCCCTTTTGGAAAGACGCTCGGACGCAGAACTGGCCGCGTTGATGGAGAACCTTGGCGGGCACTGCGTTGGCACGCTCGCCGAGGCTTTTGCCGATATCGACCATGACCGCCCCGTGGCCTTCCTCGCCTATACCGTCAAGGGCTGGGGCACGCCACTGGCCGGGCACAAGGACAACCATGCCGGGCTGATGACCAAAGCACAGATGGAGGGCTTTCGCACCGATATGGGCGTCGCCGAGGGACAGGAGTGGGCGCCGCTGGCAACAGTCGATGACCCCGAAGCGCTGCAAGCCTTCCTCGGTCAGGTGCCGTTCTTTTCAAAGGGCACGCGGCGGCTTCAGGCCCCCAAGATCGGCGTGCCCGCCCTAGCCGCACCAACGGATGCCGAGACCTCCACGCAGGCGGCCTTCGGCAAGATCCTGCATGAGCTTTCACGCTCTGAGGCCCCGCTGGCCGACCGTATCGTCACGACGTCACCGGATGTTACGGTCTCGACCAACCTTGGCGCGTGGGTCAACCAGCGCGGATTGTTCGCCCGTGAAGACGTCCCCGACACCTTCCGTGATGAGCGAATCCCTTCGGCACAGAAATGTCGGTTCTCGCCCGAAGGCCACCATATCGAGCTGGGCATCGCCGACATGAACCTCTTCCTCCTGCACCGCGCACCGGGTCTGTCGCATGAACTTTTTGGCGAGCGGCTGATCCCTGTCGGCACAGTTTACGATCCGTTCATCGCGCGCGGGCTCGATGCGCTGAACTATGCTTGCTATCAGGACGCACGGTTCATGATCGCCGGGACGCCTTCTGGCGTCGCACTGGCCCCGGAAGGCGGTGCGCACCAATCCATCGGCACGCCGCTGATCGGGATGAGCCAGGATGGGCTCGCCGCATTCGAGCCTGCCTTTGCGGATGAACTCGCCGTGATCATGGAATGGTCCTTCGACTACCTCCAGCGCGACGGCAAGGGCGACCAGGATGAGCGGACATGGCTGCGTGACGAGACCGGCGGCTCGGTCTATCTCCGCCTCTCGACCCGTGCGTTGGAGCAACCGCCGACACGCACTGATGAGGCTTTCCGGCAGGGTGTGATCGACGGCGCCTATTGGTGGCGCGAACCGGGACCGGGCTGCGAGGTCGTCATCGCCTATCAGGGGGCGGTCGCTCCGGAGGCTATTGCGGCTGCGGGCAAGATCGGCGGCGCACGGCGCGATATCGGGGTCATGGCCGTGACCTCAGCTGACCGCCTCACAGCAGGCTGGAGCGCCGCACAACGTGCCCGCAAACGCGGAGATGCGAATGCCAGCAGTCACATCGAGCGGATGCTGGGTGCGCTGCCGCCCCATTGCACCGTTGTCACCGTGATCGATGGGCACCCGACAACGCTGGGCTGGATGGGGTCAGTCGCCGGGCACCGTACGGTGCCTCTGGGCGTCGAGCATTTCGGTCAAACGGGCGAGATCGGTGATCTCTTCCGTCATTTCGGCATCGATGCGGAGACCATCGCTGAAAGTGCGCTTCGTCTTTCCGCCGGACAGGGTCAGATCCGGCCCGGCTAAGAAACCCTCAGACTGAAAACTCTCAGTTTGAAAGCACCAGAACCGCGGGCCATTTCGCATCTGCCCGTGCGATGAACTGCTGGTGGCTCGCCAACCAGTCCTTGTGCACTTTCATATTGAGGTTGAGGTACAGCTTGTCATCAAAGATCCGAAAGATCTGCGGGTTGATCGGCGCCGTGCGATCCCGCGCGATCGCCCACGCACAGTAACCACCGTATTGCGGAGCCCACCGCTCGGGATCAGCCGCAAACCGGTCGCGGTTCGCCGCTGTCGAAAAGAGCCAGGTCGCATCTTTCCATTCGTAAGCAAAATCCGTCGATCCCTTCACCGCCTTGCGGTCGAGGTGATAGGCAACCGTGTCATAGCCCTTGATCGCGTGGCCATTCACATCCGCATAGATCTCGGGATCCTTCAACTCCGCGCCCCATACAGGTGCAGACGCAAACACCGCCGTCGTCATCCCCAGCAGGGTCCTGCGTGACAGCTTCCTCATGACAGCATCTCCGGTTGATTTGGCCTCGTCCGAATATAGGGCATGTCCACTGAAGTTTAAGCTTTTTCGGCGATCCCGAGCGAATGGGTTTTCGCATCGACCCCACATCGGTTGTGCTGTTCGCATCGGGGTCCGTCGTGCTGGCGCTCGTCCTCTGTGTGGTCATGCGCAGGCACAAGCGTCGGGGTGATCGGGCGATCCGTTGGCTGATGGCCTCGAATCTCGCGCTCTTTGCAGCCACCCTCGGCGTGTTGTTGCGCCCGGTCATCGGCTTCACGGCAGGCTCGATGACCGTTCTGCTGGGCGCCTATATCGGGATTGTCTTCGCCTTTTTCGCCGTGCTCAGCGCCGAGGAGCGCCCCCTGCCGGTGCGGCTTGTGACCGTTGTTGGGGCGCTGGCGGTGGCCGTTCACCTCGTCCTGATCTTCGATGGTCAGTCCGTCGCCGCCCTGATGGTCAGCAGTTCGGTGATCAATTCGGGCCTCCTGATCTACATCATCACAAGGATCTGGCCGATTGGACAGCGCCTCGGGCAGCGCATGGCGATCCTAGTCTGCTTGCCTTTTGCCGCGCTTTGCCTCGCCTATCTGGTGCGACTCGGGTTCGTCGGGATATGGGGTAAGGGGCCGGCGGCGCTTCTGGCCACCCTGACAATCATCGTGGTGATGTCATGGGCGGCGGTCATTCTGGAACTGGCGATGATCACGCTGCGCGAGATGCAGGCGCAGGAAAAGCTCAAGGCCGCACTGCAACGGGCCGAGGCGGCGAACACCGCACGCACGAAATTTCTCCTGACGATCAGCCATGAATTGCGCACACCGCTGAATGCAATCCTCGGGCTCTCCGAGATCATGTGCCAAGAAGTCTTCGGCCCGGTACCGCACCCCTACAACCAAAGCGTCAAGCATGTGAAGGAGAACGGCAAGGTGCTCAACGAGTTGATCAGCGATCTGCTGATGCAAACCGCGGATACGCCGGGCGGAGACGAGGAGGATGCCGTCGTTGCCATCGCCCGGGCGGTCCATCAAAAGTTCGCATCCGGGGAGGGGGCATCTGACCCCGCATCCTCCGGTATGGCAGCGTCAGATCCCACAGGCGGTCCAAGGAAAACTGCCACCGGCTGATCTTCCCACAATCGCGGCGCCGACCGATAAGCCGCTCAGGGCGTGGGCGCGCGGGGATGATCTGCACCCCACGCCCGCAACGCCTCAATCGCATCGCGCAGCTTAGCGCCCTTTTCGGTCAGCGAGTACTCCACCCGCGGCGGAACAACCGCATAAACCTCTCGATGGACGATCCCGTGCGCTTCTAGTTCCCGCAATTGCTTGGTTAGGCTGCGCTGGGTGACATTGCCAACCCGGCGCGACAACTCGTTGAACCGAAGCGTCTCGTTCATCAGGTGATAGATGATCAGCCCTTTCCACTTGCCGGCAATCTGCTCGAGAGCCGCCTCGACAGGGCATCCGTTGCTGCAATCATAAGTCGGGAACCTTGGGGCAGCGACCGGTCCATCCAGATCTACAGTATCCATCTCGTACCTATAAGCCCAAACTGTGCGTACTTGCGATCCTGTGCGTGTGCAGTCATATCCTCTCCGAGTTGAACTTGTCAAAGCAGGAGCCTCCATGCCACTCACGATTGTCGCCCAAATCACTGCTGTTCCCGGCAAAGAAGATCTCGTGCGCTCCGAGCTGGAAAAACTGGTGCCGATCACCCGGGCCGAAGGGGGATGCATCCAGTACGATCTGCATGTCGATGACGAAGCCCCCGGCTTCTTCGTCTTCTACGAAAACTGGGTGACCCGAGAGCTGTGGCAAGCCCACATGAACGCCCCTCATCTGGCCGCCTACATGCAGGCAACCGATGGTGCGGTTGAAACCTTCGTTCTCAACGAGATGACAAAAATCGCCTAATCCAGCGAAAGGAGCCTGTCCATGACCGCCTTTTCCGTGCTTGAAGTGACACCGACCACAGACGACTGGATTGCCGCCTATCTGCCCGCTACGGGTGCGCTGGTTGCCAAACATGGTGGCACCTACATCGCCCGTACTGCCAGTCACGAGTCACTGGAAGGGGATCGCGCGGCCCCAGCGCTCAGGATCATTATCCAGTGGCCAACAATGGATGCAGCCAAGGCGTTTATGGCCGATCCCGGTTACGCCGAGCATCTGGCCGCGCGAACGGCGGGCTCGACCAGTCACCATGCGCTGATCGAAGCCAAAGACGACCTCGCCTGAGAGCACGGGAGAAGAAACATGAGCAAGACCATTCTCATCACTGGAGCGACGGATGGCATCGGGCTGGAAACCGCCCGGGCACTTGTCGCGGACGGGCACACCGTGCTGATACATGGACGCTCCAGCACTAAGCTGGAGACCGCGGCGGCGGAACTGGCCACCATCGAAACCGGAAAGGTCCAGACCGTCCGCGCCGATCTCTCCAGCCTTGCCGAGACCGACCGGCTTGCCGATGAGGTCCTCGCAGAGCACCCCCAGCTGGATGTGATCATCAACAATGCCGGGGTCCTGAAGGCTCCCAACCCGGCGACCGCCGACGGGCTGGATGTCCGCTTCATGGTGAACACCATCGCGCCCTACCGTCTGACCCGACGCCTTCTGGGGCATCTGGCCGGTGATGGCCGCGTCGTGAACCTCGCATCCGCCGCGCAAGCTCCTGTAAATCCCGCAGCTATCGGAGCGGCACCCAGTCTGGACGACATGGAGGCTTATGCTCAAAGCAAGCTGGCGCTGATCATATGGTCGCGCTATCTGGCCCGCGAGCTTGGCCCGGAAGGTCCAGTGGTCGTCTCGGTGAACCCAGGCTCGCTTCTGGCCAGCAAGATGGTCAAGGAAGGCTTCGGAATAGCCGGAAACGATCTCGGGATCGGGGTCGACATACTCAAACGCGCCGCGCTCTCCGAAGAGTTCACCGACGCCACCGGCAAGTATTTCGACAATGACGCGGGACGGTTCGAGGCGCCTCAGCAAGACGCGCTGGACGACGCCAAATCCGCCCGCGTGATGCAGGCGATAGAGACCACGATCGAAAAGCTGACGGTCTGAGCCGCCGCATTCAGACAGAGGACACAGACCATGAAAGCCATTGGATATACACGACAGGGCGACATCGACGCCGATGACAGCCTGGTGGATTTTGAAACGGACAAGCCCACCGCGGCCGGGCGTGACCTGCTGGTGCAAGTGCAAGCGGTCTCGGTGAACCCCGTCGATTACAAAATCCGGGAGCGCCGTCCGCCTGAAGGCGACCTGCCAAACATCATCGGCTGGGACGCTGTGGGTGAGGTGGTCGAAACCGGCCCCGACGCTACTCATTTCAAACCGGGGGACCAGGTCTGGTATGCGGGCGCCATCAACCGTTCCGGCACAAATGCCGAGTACCATCTGGTTGACGAACGGATCGTGGGCCACAAGCCGGGCTCGGTTTCCAATGCCGAAGCGGCGGCCCTGCCGCTGACGTCGCTTACCGCTCATGAGATGCTGTTCGACCGCTTGAAAGTGAATGATCCCGTCCCCGGCGGCGCCGCTGCCGTGCTGATTATCGGTGGCGCGGGCGGGGTTGGCTCGATCACCATCCAGCTTCTACGCGCGCTCACCGACCTCACTGTGATCGGCACCGCCTCACGCCCCGAGACCGAGGCCTGGGCGAAAGAGCTTGGTGCGCATCATGTCGTCAACCACCGCGAGCCCCTGCCTGCACAGATCGAGACCTTGGGTATCGGCGCGCCGAGTTTTGTTTTCTCGACCACCCACACCGATCAGTACATCGACCAGATTGCCGAGTTAGTCGCGCCGCAAGGCCGCTTCGGTCTGATCGACGATCCGGAAGCACTGCCGATTGCGCCGCTGAAGCACAAATCGGTGTCGCTGCACTGGGAGTTCATGTTCACCCGGTCGCTCTTTCAGACCGCCGATATGGTGCGCCAGCGCGAGATCCTCGATGAAGTGGCTGGTCTGATCGACGCAGGCAAAGTTCGCACCACGGCCACCGAGACACTGGGCGCGATCAACGCTACCACGCTTGCAAAGGCTCATCGCATCCTCGCCAGCAACACGGCCCGCGGCAAGATGGTCTTGGAGGGGTTCTGACCCGATACGCTCAGCCACCCACGAAGCAATGTCTCGGGCTCGGCCCGTAACCTCCTCGTGGTCCCACTTTGAACTGCCGATACAGAATCGCGTTCAGCCAAACAGCCGTGGCTTCAGCTTCAGCATCGTCTCGCAGACCTCACGCGTGATCTGCGGGGCGAGAGCCATCGCCTGTCCATGCGCCTCACGGCCCGTGTTCACCGCAGACTCGATGGCCGAGGCTTGAATCATGCTGGCAATCAATGCGGGGTTGGCCCGCGCATAACCCTCGCCAAACTCGGCATCGATGGCCGCAATCGCCTCGCGCATGTAATGGGCCGAAGCACTTGGCGCGTCCGATTTGGTCTCAGGTAGGGCCCGATTGGACGGGATCGGGCGGGGCAGATCATCGGGCATAGCGCTCTCCTCGTGATCCCGGAAATGTCGTCCGAAATCGCCGCCCGGCAAGGTGTGTACCGATCAGGGCGCCCAGTTCAGGAAATTCGCGATCAGCCGCAAGCCGGTCTCCTGGCTTTTTTCCGGGTGGAACTGCGTGCCGATCATGGTGTCCCGCCCGACCACCGCGGTGATCTCTTCGCCATGCACCGTATGGGCCAAAAGATGCGCCGCGTTGGCGGGACGCAGGTGATAGGAGTGCACGAAGTAAGCATGCGCGCCCGGCGCGATCCCGGCCAACACAGGATGATCGCGATCGACCGATATCTCGTTCCAACCCATATGCGGAACCTTAAGGTTAGGATCGTTGGGGTCCAGCTCGACCACATCGCCGGGGACCCAGTCGAAGCCCAAGGTCTCCCCATGTTCCAGACCCCGTGTCGCCATCAACTGCATGCCAACGCAGATCCCGAGGAAGGGCTTGCCCGCTGCGACGCCCTCGCGCACAGCCTCGACCATCCCGTCAACGCTATGCAGACCGGCGCGGCAATCGGCAAATGCTCCGACCCCCGGCAATACGATCCGATCCGCACGGGCCACGGCGTCGGCGTCGGCCGTGACCCGGATCTTGCCGCCATCCACCTCTGCGCTCATGCGCTGGAAGGCCTTCTCCGCCGAGCGCAGATTGCCCGACCCATAGTCGATGATGACCGTCGTCATACCGCGTGCCCGGTCAGAAACCGCTCCTCCGCGCCTTCTTCCGTTGCCGCCTCGACCACACCGGCTTCGCGCCACCCAAGAAAGCGCAGCTCCCATCGCGCGATGGCCCCGCCTTCAAGGGCAAGGATAAGACCTAGCCCGAAATTGACCGGCGACGCCGCCAACGGGTTGATCAACGCCGCGCTCACCGACAACACCAGCACAACGCCCAGGGTGATCCAAAGCCCGTTCCACGCCGCCCAGATCGGCGGCACGATCAGCGCCATGACCGAGAACGCATCATCTATGAACCGCGGCTCGGATCCGTCTTGTATATGCACGGTGTAGAGACGCTGTTCCATCAGAGGGCGCCCTTGGTCGAGGGGATCTCGTCGGCCTTGCGCGGATCGGTTTCCAGCGCCTCGCGCAGCGCCCGGGCCACCGATTTAAACGTGGCCTCGGCGATGTGGTGACTGTTTACCCCATCGATGCGCTCAACATGCAGGGTGATCCCGCCATGGGTCGAGAACGCCTGAAAGAACTCGCGCACCAGCTCGGTGTCGAATGTGCCGATTTTGGCCGTCGGCAGGTCAACCTTCCACACCAGATAGGGCCGGCCGGAAAGATCCAACGCTGCGCGCACCAGCGTGTCATCCATCGGCAAAAGACACGATCCGTAGCGCCTGATCCCCCGCTTTTCGCCCAGCGCATCGGCCAGCGCCTGACCCAGAACAATGCCTGTATCCTCGACCGTGTGGTGATCATCGATATGCAGATCGCCCTTGGCGTCGATCTCCATGTCGATCAGGGCATGGCGCGCCAGCTGGTCCAGCATATGGTCGAAAAACCCAACGCCGGTGTTGTTCGCATAGCGTCCGGACCCGTCCAGGTTGAGGCTCACCGAGATCTCGGTCTCGGCGGTCTTGCGGATCTTGGTCACCTGGCGCATGGCAGTCCCTCGGCTCGTTCGGCGCCTCTATACTGCGGGGCGAGAGCGCTAGCAATCTCCGCCATTCACGCTTACCTCTGTGCCCGGAAGAAGGAGACCGATATGGATCAGGCGCAACATCCGGGCTGGCACGGCACAACGATCGTGGCCGTCAAACGCGGTGGCAAGGTCGCGGTGGCGGGCGATGGGCAGGTTTCTCTGGGTCCGACCGTGATCAAGGGCAACGCACGCAAGGTGCGCCGCCTCTCGCCTGGCGGCGCGGATGTGGTCTGCGGGTTCGCGGGTGCGACAGCTGATGCGTTCACCCTGCTTGAGCGGCTGGAGAAAAAACTCGAGGCCGCCCCCGGCCAGCTTACCCGGGCCTGCGTGGAACTCGCCAAAGACTGGCGCACGGATAAATATCTTCGCAATCTCGAAGCAATGCTGATCGTCACCGACGGCAAGGACCTGCTGGTTGTCACCGGTGCAGGCGATGTACTGGAGCCTGAAGGCGGGATCGCGGCCATCGGCTCCGGCGGCAACTATGCGCTGGCGGCTGCACGGGCGATGGCGGATCTCGATCTTGATGCCGAGACCGCCGCTACCAAGGCGCTGGAGATCGCCGCTTCAATCTGTGTCTACACCAACGGCAACGCCGTGCTTGAAGTGATCGGCGGGGACGACACGGCAGAGTGTTGAAGCGCGTTCGATTTGCGATTTGATGCAGAGGCGCACAACAGCCGCTGAAGGCCTCATTCTGGAGTTGAAAGGCGGTTGCAAACAACGCCGCGAACTGCCCTTCCGGGCCAAGTTAGCGACATCCCCAACACCTTGGAACACGCACGCCTAACCCACCCAAATTCGCGGAGAACGTTGACTTATACGCGAATTTGCAGCGAGAGTTTCCCCATAAACAATAAAAATGCTCGCAAACGAAAGCCGAGCACACCAAAAAATGGGAGGAAACATGTTTAAGTTGACCATGAAAAGCCTGATCGCCATAGCGGTCATTGCTTTGTTCAGCATCGGCGGTGCCGGTAAGGCTGAGGCCGCCAAAATCCTGAAGCTTGGATACGCTGTTGCCGAGGGCAATGCCTATGACACGTTCGCCAAGAAGTTCGCGGAAGAACTCGAAGCCCGCACCAACGGTGAAGTTAAGGTCAAGAATTTCTGCTGCTTCAAAATGGGTGGCGAGCAGGAGATGTTCAAAAAGCTCCAGCTCGGGACACTGGATGGCACGATCATAGCGCAGAACAATGCAGGACCGTTCTATCCCAAGATCGATCTTCTGGTGCTGCCCTATATGCTGCAGAACTATGAGCACGCGCTCAGTGTGGTCGATGGCCCCGTAGGGCAGAAGATCTGGCAGGACATGCCGGAAGAAGCCGGTGTGCACCTCGTCAAGATCATCCTCGTCTCATTCCGCCACATCTATAACACCAAGCAGGAGATCAACTCGATCGACGACTTCGGCCCGCTCAAGTACCGCGTACCCAAGAACGTCGTGATGGTGGATACCTACAAGGCGTTCGGATCGGACCCGGTTCCGCTGGCGTGGTCGGAAACCCTTACCGCCGTGCAGACAGGTACAGTTGATGGCGGCGATCTGCCCATCGATGTGATCTACAGCCAGAAGTTCCACGAGGTTGCAAAGCACATTGCCCTGACCGGCCACTTCGCACTGGCCCCTCCGTTCTTTGTCAGTGACAAGTTCATGAGCAAGCTGTCGGAGGACGAGAAAGCTGCCGTCTATGCCGCGGCCGATGTGGCGGCTGAAGCCTCACGTACGCAGGTCCTCGAGAACGAAGCCTCGATCTCGAAGACGCTGATCGACGAGCATGGCGTGACCATCACCAAGCCTGACACTGCTCCGTTCATTGAGGCCGCAGCTTCGGTTCACCAAGCCTTCGCCGAGGAGCGGGGCGGTGACTACATCGAGCTGATCGAAGCGATCAACGGCGCGACGAACTAAGGCTGCTCTGCCAAGACCAACAAGCTGACCGGACCTCCTCCGGTCGGCCCACCCGAGACCGGAACTGTGACCTGTTGAGGCACTTCGACAGGTTGAGAACCGGGATTGGATCCGCGGCGGGGGAGACAGCATGATCAGATTTCTCGATCGATACTTCGAAGAAGCCGTAGCCGGTTTCGGATTGGTTGTGATGTCGACCATGGTCTTTGCCCAAGTGGTGATGCGTTATGTGTTCCACGCGCCAATGTCTTGGTCGGACGAAATTGCCGTCTACTGTCTGGTCTGGTCAGTCTACCTCTCGGCCTCATGGTGTGTGCGCGAACGCGCCCACATCCGGGTCATGAATCTGATCCGGGCCTTTCCCCATCCGGTCTCACTTTGGCTGACTTATCTGAGCGACCTGATCTGGTTCGCGACCAGCGTGTTCATCACTTGGCAGGGCATCTTGCTCCATCTCTCGCTCTGGGAGTTGCGCTTTGAATCCCCAGTGCTGTCGATCGATCAGAAGTGGCCCTATCTGGTGATCGCGGTCGGCTTCGGCCTGATGACGCTGCGATTAATCCAAGTCTATTACCAATGGTTCAGGCACGGGGTTCCGCTGATCCCTGATCCCATGGACGAAACAGCAGAGACGCACTGATGAACGAAGTCGTCCTGATCTTTATCGTCCTGTTCGGCGCTATCGCGCTTGGTGTGCCGATCCCAATCGCCGTCGCGATCGGCACGCTGGTCGGTTATTTCCTGATCGACATTCCGTTCGTTGCCCTTGCACAGGCGATGTACACAGGCGTCGAGCCGATCCCGTTGATGACGATTCCGCTCTTTGTCTTCGCCGGCGCCCTGATGGAGCGCGGCGGACTGGCCGACCGGATCGTCGGCATCGCCCAATCAATGGTCGGCAGCTACACCGGCAGCCTTGGCATCGTCGCAGTCCTCGGATGCACCTTTTTCGCCGCGCTCTCAGGTTCAGGTCCAGCGACTACCGCCGCCATCGGCGCGGTGATGCTCCCGGCCATGCTGCGCCAGAGATATGATGCGGGCTTTGGCGGGGCGATCGTGGCATCGGGCGGGGCGCTGGGCAGCCTGATCCCGCCATCAAACCTGATGATCATTTACGGCATCGTGTCCGATAACTCGATCCCCAAACTGTTCCTCGCAGGCATCCTGCCGGGGATCCTCGCAAGCATGCTCCTGATCATCTGCACGTGGCTCATCGCCAAGCGAAAGGGTTACGGCGCTGACACCCATCCGTTCTCCTGGGCCCGTGTTGGGGCTGCCCTCTGGAACGGAAAATGGGCTGTTGGCGCGCCTGTCGTCATTCTCGGAGGCATCTATTCCGGTGTTTTCACCCCGACCGAGGCCGCGGCCGTCGCCGTTTTCTACGCCGCAATTGTTGGGGGCTTCGTGCATCGCGAGCTCGACCGGGAAAAGATCATCCACTGCATGAAGGTCACCGCGATGATCTCCGGTACCGTGGTGATCATTCTCGGCCCGGCCAAAGCGTTCGGGGAGTTGATGAGCCTTATGGACGTGCCCGAGCTGATCGGCGGCTTCCTGACGGGCTTCACCGACAGCAAGTTTGTCCTGCTGATGATCATCGCCATTATCCTGATCATCACCGGCATGTTCCTCGAGTCGATTGCGCAGATCATTCTGCTTACTCCGCTCATGCTGCCGATTGCGGTATCCGTCGGTGTCGACCCAATTGTCTTCGGCATCCTGATGGTGGTCGCCTGCGAGATCGGCTTCCTGACCCCGCCGGTTGGAGCCAACTTGTTCGTTGCGGCCCGCCTGACCAACCTGGGCATCGACCGCATCTCGGTTGCGGTGCTCCCGTTCCTGCTGACCTACATGTTGGTGATCGTCATTATCGCACTGTTTCCTGAGATCGTGACGATCTTGCCGGACGCGTTCTACGGATAGTCAAACGATCGGCTTCACAGACGCGGTCTGGTGTGCAGCTCACGCTCCACCAGGTTTGGAGCGAAGCAATAGGAGGCAGATCTATCGCGAAGCTCTAGGACGCCTCTCCAAGTTTTGTCGCGATCTTCTGCCGGATCAGATCGATATGGAGATGAGCCGTGTAGGCACGATCTCGGTAGGGCGGGGGCAGATTAAGTTGTGACAGGACCCCGTCGGTTTCTTCGAGACGGTGCAACAGGTTGTTCAGTGCCGTTGGTTCATCAGTTTGCCGAACTTCCAGATCGATCTCCCGGATATCCGCATAATAACGGAACACCCGGCTTCGCATGCGCCACACATAGAGCCCCGGCAAGATCCGAAAGAGCGGTAACAAAAAGATAAGGATGGGCACGAGCAGTATGGCGAACCGGTCGATCTGGGCGACCATCCAATACGGAAGATACGCGTGAAGCGGACTTGTGCCCTGGGCAATCAGTTTCGCCGCATAAGCATCGAAGGCGTACCCACCACCTCCTGTCGCGGGAAACTCATTGAACCGTGTTATGGCATCAGCATTCGCGTGGACTTTCTTTGCGGCTTCGACCAGACGATCGACCAGCGACGGGTGAATGTCCTGCTCGGCAACAAGATGCGCCACCATTCCCAAGACTTCGATGTCGCGGTTTGGCCTGGGGGGATCGAGCGAAATTCCACCGGACGGTATGACCAGCACTTCGGTCTGCAGCATACCCCGCGAAATCGCTGTGAGATGGTCCAGTTCGACCAGCCGAATACCGGCGTCGTCGAAAAGGGGCTGGAGATAGCCAGCGGCGATCGGTGCCACGAAGACAGCGATATCCGCGCGACGTGAAAACAGGGCATCGGCGGCATCGGCGCCTCCATCCTCAAGGAGCGTCAACCCGGATGTATCGATCCCGCTCGCACTTGCAAAGATATCGAACGCGGCAGATGTGCCCGATCCCTCACCGCCTCGCGCGATCCGAAGGCCTTGCCAAAGAGCGGGGTTGGCAGGCAAATCGACATCGTCCCGCGCAAAGAGCAAGAAGGGTTCGTAGAAAACCGCACCCAGTGACTTTGCATCGGAAGGTATCGGAATGCCGCCCTGCAACAGGGCCACATCCACCTGCGCGGATTCCAGCAGTGTTGCGTTTTCTACAGACCCAGACGTCTCCCGCACATCGGCACGGATGCCGTCACGGCGCAGTATCCCAGCATAGTTCTCGGCAATGGTCCAATACCCGCCACCTTCTCCGCCCGCCGCGATCCTGAGATGCTTGGGCGGTACCAAGTCTTTTCCAATGTACCAGACAGCCAATGCCGCAAGCAGCCCGGCCAGAACGACAGAAAAATGCCGCATACTCCCCCCTCGAATTTCGGCAAGTTGAAGACAAAACCAGCAAGGGGTGAGACGTCAAGACCACCTTTCCAATCATCCGTATAAGGAAAGGGAAGTGCGCACCTCGGTCTATTCTACTCGTCTCGAGGTGTCGCTCGATCTGACGTCAAAGTCGCTCTGCTGCCTGTAGAGACCTGAGCGATCTATCGGCCAGGGGCACGCGCACAAGCTTACGTTCAGCGTTTAACAAAGAGCCGCAACCGTCATTTCGGATCTGGTTTGGGGCGGAGTTGATCCACCCCTACCCGGCATCTCAATTCATCAACCGAAAACGGACTGAACCACAAGATTGGGGAGCCAGAGCACCAGCGCCGGTATCAGCAAGCACAGGACCAATACGCAACCATCGGTGATCAGGAACGGGAAAGAACCACGCATGACCGTTGTGACAGGCACGCCAGTCGTGCCGCTCACGGCAAAGAGATTCAGACCCACCGGCGGGATCACTGCACCCATTTCGATGCACAGAGCGAACAGGATACCAAGGTGGATTGGATCGATATCCAGCGTGATTGCCACGGGATAAATCACGGGCACGACCAGCACCAGAACGGCTACACCGGTCAGGCAGGTCGACAGCGCAAGCAGCACCACCATCAGCAGCCCGAGGAAGGCAACGGGGCTGAGACCCATCTCTGTCACCGCCTCTGCGATGTCCTGAGGCCAACCCTGGTTCGCCAGCAAAAACTGGAAGATGCCGACACCGCCGAGAACAAAGAACAGAATTGCGGTCAGGTTGGTCGCGCGTTGGGTTGCCGCATAGGCTTCCTTGAAAAAACTTCCGCGCAGCGCGATCGCGCCATAAAGCAAGGCATAGGCACAAGCGGCAGCGCCGGACTCGGTAGGCGTCAGAACCCCGCCATAGAGACCGCCCAAAACAATCACCGGCATCAGCAATGCAGGGAACGCTTCGATGAAAGCGCGCCACAACTCTCCCCAGTCAAATTTGTTTGCGGGCAGCTTCAGGATGGCTGCCATGGTCAGCACGATAACCGCGTCACTGATGGCAAGCATGATACCGGGAGATACTCCGGCAAAGAACAGCTTGGTAATGGATTGCTCAGTCAGCACGCCATAGAGGATCAACGTGATTGAGGGTGGGATCAGAATGGCAATGCCGCCACCGGTCGCGATAACGCCTGCCGCCATCCATTTCGGATAGCCACGTTTTAACATCTCCGGATAGGCAACCACGCCCATGGCGGCGGCCATGGCGGTTGAAGAGCCTGAAATCGCACCGAACATGACGGCTGCCAGAATAGTTGCGTAGGCAAAACCGCCCGGCAGCCAACCGATCAGCGCGTCGGCAAATCGGAACAGCTTTTTGATCAGCCCCGTCCGCTCCATCAGGAAACCCGCATAGATGAAGAACGGGATCGCCATCAGGGTGTACTTGTTCACGAAGCTGAAGAACGAGCGGAAGATCGCGCTTTCGCTTAGCATCGGATCGTACAGGATAAAGGCAACGGTGACAGCGATCAGGGCAATCGCAATCGGTGCGCCAAGCGCCAGAAGCGTAAGAAGTGCTGGTCCGATGAAACCCATGGCTAGATGTCGATGCCTTCTTCCACGGGCGCCCAGTCGAACACCTTCTTTCCAAACAACGCTCGAATGTCCTGATAAAGCTGGAAGAACGAAACAACTGCCATCAGCACGAACGTCACGAACAACGCCAGTTGGAACGGCCAGATCACAAGCACCATGGAAAGCGTCGTGCGTTCCATCATCATGGATCGTTCGATCGTCGGAATACCCCAAACCGCCAAGGCAGAGAACAGAACCAACGACAACGCCGTCAGCATCGCGCGGATGAAGAGCACGAGCCTGTGATGGCCGCCGTTCTCAAGCGCGTCGATCGCAAACGAAACGCGCAGATGCGATCTGCGAGCATGTGTTACGGCAAAATAGAGAAAAACGGATGAAACGATGCCATACGTCACAGCATCCTGACCCCAATCGAAGACGACACCAAAGACATAGCGGCGGAAAACTTCCATGATCGCGAGGCCAGTTCCCAGGAACATCGCCAGGGTCGCGAGGTTCCCGATGACATCATCAAGCAGAAAGCGAAAAATCCGGTAGACCCGGTCAATCATAAAGTCCATTTCAACCCCCCGCTTGACTGTGATGAGCCAGAAAACAGAAACTCATCATCGCCTTTGGATGACAAAAAACGGCCAGTCCGATTGGGCTGGCCGTTCCGTTTTTGCGCGTGCCGCTTATTTCTTGCGGTACTTGGCGAACAGCTCGTTCATCGGGCCACAGTCAGTGGCCTCCAGATCACTTTCGCCCAGCGGGTTTGCTGCGACGGCCGCTTTAGCCTCCTCCGCGAACTTGTCGACCCACTCGTTTGCACCATCCGGTGTGTTGGCCTTGATCCATTGCTGAGTAGCGTCGCCCAGCTGGGTGGCCAGAGTGCCCGCCTGCTCCTGGCTCATGACGAAGATGCCGGGGGCGGTCGGGTCAGTGGTGCCGTATTTGTCGATCAGCTGCTTGTCGTTGCAGAAGTTCGCGGCTTTGCCCAGAGGCAGCACTTCTTCGACGATGATCTTTTCGATGATCGCCTGATGCTCGGGCTTCAGAGTATTCCACCACTTGTTCGAGGCAGCCAGATAGTAGTAGTCGCCGACAATCCCGTTGACGCCAGCCACGGAGAAGTACGGTGCCTGCTCCTTGACCTTGTTCCAACCGCCGAGGCTGGTCAGAAGGCCGTCGATGACGCCGGTTTCCAGAGCAGGCGGCACGTCGCCGAACGCCATGGTGGTCGGGTTTGAGCCAAACGCGCTGAGCATGGCGTTCTCAGCCGGGCCCATCGAGCGCATTTTCTTGTCCGTGAAGTCAGACGGTGCGATCAGACGACCTTTCGCGCCACCAACACCCATGTAGAACGACAGGTGCGCGGTGCCGAACATTTTGACATCGTGCACGTCGTTGAATCGTTGGACCAGCATCTTGTAGGTATCGAAGTTGTCGAGCTGGTTGGTTGCTCCAGGTGTTGTCAGCAACATCGGGCCGACGACAACGTTGGTAAACGGGTCGACCTGAGCGGTCTTGCCGAACTGACCCCAAGCCATTTCAAGGTTGCCCTCGGTCATCGCTTCGATGGCTTCGGGGATCTTGTAGAGCGATGACGACACAAAGATGCGCACATCGCTTCCGGGGATCTCTTCAGCTACCCGGTCTTTGAGATGTTCCATGGCAATCGCCGCCGGGTGCGGCAAGCCAGCCGTATCCGAAGCGAGCCGGATCGTGACTTCGGCCTGAGCATGCGACGCCATCATGGCGCCGGCCACCACAGCCACCGAACCCAGCATTGCGAGTCGTTTGCCAACGCGACGGCAAACCGACGACTTGAATGATTCTAGCATCTTGTGTTTCTCCTCCCACTAGTAGGCACAGAACCCATCTGCCCGGTCGCGAACCTTTGGGCCAACTGGCCACTTAGCCCGCTTTTGTCGAGCGATGTGCAGACCCTCGCACCAAACGTTAATAAAAAACAAGTGTGCACCGACCAAGTGGTTCACTCTGGGAAAGTCGCAGCTTTTTCGACCCGCAGATGCACGATTTCGGATCAAAAGACCGAATATCACAATGGCGGCGTGTCGGGCGATTGGCTGTACAGGTGTTTTGTGATCGATTGATGTCGGAGCAATGCACGAATCCGACAGACATGCGGGGGAAAAGATCGTGAACCAGACCAGCACAAGCTACCAACACATTCAGGTGAAGCCAGTTACACCGCGCATTGGTGCTGAGGTTTACGGCGTGGATCTGTCCACCCCACTGGACGACCAGACCTTCAATGAAATTCACTCCGCGTTCAAAAACCACTGCGTTCTGTTCTTTCGCGACCAGAATTTTGATCACGACAGTCAAAAGGCCTTTGGACGGCGGTTTGGCAATTTGGCGATTCACCCAGCGATCAAGGCGCCGGAGGGTCACCCAGAAATCGTCCCCATTCATGCCGACGAGAATTCAACCAAGATAGCAGGCGAACGCTGGCATTCGGACGTGTCTTGTGTCGAAGAACCTCCGCTTGGCTCGATCCTCTATATGCATACTGTCCCCGAGAGCGGCGGCGATACTCTGTTCTCCAACATGTATGCTGCCTATGATGCACTTTCAGACCGGATGAAGACATATCTCGACGGGCTGACCGCACGACATGATGGCGAGGAACAATACCGCGGCAGATACTCCGGCGATGATACGGGAAAGCAATATCCCCGCGCCGATCACCCGGTTGTTCGGACGCATCCGGAAACAGGACGGAAATGCTTGTTCGTCAATCCGATCTTTACGACACGGATCAACGAGCTGCCCCGCCTTGAGAGCGAGTCTGTTCTGCACATGCTGCACCAACACTGCCAGAATGAAGACTTTCAGGTGCGGTTTCGTTGGCGCAAGGGATCAGTCGCGTTCTGGGACAATCGCAGCGTGCAACATCTGGCGATCTGGGATTACTATCCCCAGACCCGCTCGGGCTTTCGCGTGACCATCAACGGCGACCGCCCGGTTTAGAGCCATCGCCCGCTCAAGAAGTTATGAACGCTCACCCGTGACTGGAGCACAAGAATGACAACAGAAAATCTGTTCCCGGACGGCTGGCGGCAAACCACCCGTTATCCTGATCCGGCAGTCCAATCGCTGGACCAAAGTTTCGACAAATACCGCCTGCCGCTTGCTGGCGTCGAGCGCTTGGCCTCGGGTCTGCGCTGGGGCGAGGGGCCGGTTTGGTTCGGTGACGGGCGCTATCTGCTGTGCAGCGACATCCCCAACAACCGGATTCTGCGTTGGGACGAGACGACCGGCAAGGTCTCGGATTTTCGCGCGCCGTCGAACTTTGCCAATGGTCATACCCGCGACAGGCAGGGACGGCTGGTCAGTTGCGAGCACGGAGGACGCCGGATCTCCCGGACCGAATATGACGGCACGGTCACAGTGCTGATGGACAGCTTTGAAGGCAAACGGCTGAACTCGCCCAATGACCTTGTGGTGAAGTCCGACGGAACGATTTGGTTTACCGATCCAGTCTTCGGCATCCTTGGCAATTATGAAGGCTTCAGGTCAGAACCGGAGCTGGGCCAGAACGTCTACCGGCTCGACCCGGAAACCGGAGAGGCCCTGATCATCGCTGATGACATTCTGGGACCAAACGGGTTGGCGTTCTCACCGGACGAGCAGATTCTCTACATTGTCGAGTCCCGCGGCGAGCCGACACGCAAGATCCTGGCCTACGATATGGCAAGCGATGGGCGTTCGATCCAAAATAAACGCGTTCTGATCGATGCCGGCCCTGGCGGCACGCCCGACGGGTTCCGCGTCGATGTGGACGGCAACCTCTGGTGTGGCTGGGGCATGGGAGACCCGGCGTTGGATGGCGTGATGATCTTCAACCCGGAGGGACATCCCATCGGACGGATTGCCCTGCCGGAACGGTGTGCCAATGTATGCTTCGGTGGCCGCGCCAACAGCCGTCTGTTCATGGCAGCCTCCCAGTCCATCTATGCCCTCTACGTGAATATCCCAGGGGTCAGGGGCGGCTGATTAAAGGCTCGGTTGAGCCCTCGATTGCAGACTGATTTCACGAAGAACTTGGAGAACCGAAAATGCAGAACGCCGACGCGATTTGGGAGCATGTAGACGAGCACCGCGACGCGTTCATTGGGCTATCGGACCGGGTGTTTGATGTACCGGAAACGCTCTATGGCGAATTCCGTTCAGTGGCAGAACACAAGGCGATGCTGGAAACACAAGGATTCGAGATCACCGAGAACGCCGCCGGTATCCCGACGGCTGTTCTCGGCGAGGCGGGCGAGGACGGACCGGTGATCGCCATACTGGGTGAGTTTGATGCGCTGCCTTACCTCAGTCAGGAACCTGGTGTTGCCGAGCCCAAACCGCTGGAAGAGGGCGGAAACGGGCATGGCTGTGGTCACAACCTTTTGGGATCGGCGGCATTGCTGGCGGCCACGGCGGTCAAGGATTGGCTTGCGGCCTCCGGCGTCAAGGCGCGGGTGAGGTACTATGGATGTCCGGCGGAAGAAGGCGGCGCAGCCAAGGCGTTCATGGTTCGGGATGGTCTGTTCGAAGATGTCGATCTCGCCATCTCCTGGCACCCGGCGACATTCACGGCGGTCAACAAGGCAAATTCCTTGGCCAATACGCGCATCGATTTCACCTTCCACGGCAAGGCCGCCCATGCGGCAGGTGCACCAGAGCTCGGCCGCAGCGCATTGGATGCGGTCGAGTTGATGAATGTCGGCGTCAACTACATGCGCGAACACATGCCGGATGATGCCCGTGTTCACTATGCCTATCTGGATGCAGGAGGCGTGGCTCCAAATGTCGTTCAACACCGGGCAACGGTTCGGCAACTGGTGCGGGCTCGTGATCTGCCCGGACTGCGGGCGCTGGTGGATCGAGTGAAAAAGGTCGCCGAGGGCGCCGCGCTGATGACCGAGACCAATGTGGAGAGCCAGGTGTTCACCGCCGTCTCGAACCTTTTGGGCAATCGCCCGCTCGAAGAAGCGATGCAGTCCGAAATGGAACGGCTTGGACCCGTTGTGTTTGACGATGATGACCGGGCTTTCGCCCTTGATATCCAGAAGACCCTGACCGAAGACGACATTGCCGTCTCGTTCAATCGGTGCGGTATGCCTGCACCGGAAAGCGGTTTGGCCCTATGCGATTTCGTCGCGCCGCTGGATCTTATGGGCAAGGGCGGGGAAGGCAGCACGGATGTCGGCGATACCAGTTGGGCCGTGCCTACGGTGCAGGCACGGGTCGCGACCTGTGCCGTCGGCACTCCATTTCACACTTGGCAAACCGTGGCGCAGGGCAAAGCACCGGCGGCGCACAAGGGCATGGTCTATGCAGCCAAGGTTATGGCAGCAACCGCGCGGCGCGCAATTGAGGACCCTGCCCTGATCGAAGCGGCCTGGGCTGAGCACAACGCGCACTTGGCCAAGACACCTTACGTGTGCCCGATCCCGGACGACATCACCCCGCCGATCCTCAAGCCGGCGGCCTGAACGATGGCAAGCCCGCGCGTCGCCCTGATGGGCATGATCCTCGAGTCAAACCGTTATGCCAAACCGGCCACTCGGGCCGGTTTCGAGAGCCTGACCTGGATGGGTGGGAACTCGCTCCTGACCGAGGCGCGCAAGGACACGCCTGTTCTGGCTAAGGAGTTCTCCGCCTTTGTTCGGGCCATGGACGCAACCGGGCCTTGGACACCTGTCCCAACGGTCCTTGCCGCTTGTCATCCGCATGGGCCGGTCGAAGAAGAGGTGTTCGAAGCCTATTCCGAGCAGGCTCTGGCCGGGCTGTCCGAGCCTGTCGATGCTGTTTACCTCTGCCATCATGGTGCCATGGTGGCGACCCATCTCGATGATCCAGACGGTGAGTTGGCAGCACGGGTCCGCGCACAAGTCGGCCCGGACGTCCCGATCGTCCAGACGCTCGACCTGCACGGCAACATCTCCGATCAGATGTGCCAGTCGGTGGACCTGATCAGCGGATACCGTACCAATCCACATGTCGACATGATTGAGCGGGGCGAAGAGGCCGCTTTCACCTTGCGCCGCGTTCTGGCGGGTCTGGCACAGCCGAAGGTTGCGCATGTGAAGCTGCCATTGGCGCCTGCATCAGTGACGCTGCTGACAGCAAACGGGCCTTATGGCGCACTGATCGACTTTGGCCAGCGACGTCAGGCGGAGTTGGCGGGGAAAATCCTGAATGTCTCGATCTTCGGAAACTTCATCTTCTCGGATGTCCCGGAAAACGGGTTATCGGTTGTCGTGACAGCGCGCCACAATCGGGAGGATGCCGAAGCGTTGGCGCACGAAATCGCTGTTAAAGCCTGGTCGATCCGCCAGCAATTCACCCGAACGCTCACCACCGTAGACGAAGCGGCGGCACTCGCACGTCAAAGCGACCGCGCGCCGGTTATCTTCTCGGACGCCGGCGACAACCCCGGTGGAGGTGGATCCGGGCGTACCACGGAGCTTTTGGCGGCATTGATTGGGTCCGGCGCAACGGATGTACTCTACGGCTCCTTTGCGGACGCCGAACTGGCTGCAGAGGCCCATACGCTCGGAGTAGGCTCCAAGTTCACCGCACGGTTCAACCGCTCCAAAGGAGCGATGAGCTGGGAGGAATGGGATCAGCCTCTAGAGGCCGAAGCGACGGTTGAAGCCTTACATGACGGCGAAGTCACTGGCCGGCTGGGCATCATGGCAGGGCGACGGCTGCATCTTGGGCCATCGGCCCTCCTGCTGATCGGTGGTATCAAGGTCGTTGTGATCACCGATCGCACTCAGACGGCAGATCCCGTTCTCTTCGAAATGTTCGGTCTGGACATCGGCGCTGCCCACACTGTTTGCGTCAAATCCCGGGGGCACTTTCGGGCAGGGTTTTTACCGTGGTTCCAACCCGAACAGGTCTATGAAATCGATACCGCCGGGCTAACCTCGCCAGTGCTCGAACGCTGGCCGCTCGAACGCATCCCGCGCCCCTCCTACCCGCTCGATCCGGACACCGTTTGGCCGCCAACTTAGGCGTTCGCCGAATCCCCTTTTCAATTGAAGGTTATGGGGTAAGGTTTCTTATCGCGTCCAGAGAGGCGCAGGCAGGCGGATGCCTTATTCTCGCTCCGCCGTATTGACCGACACGGGAGCACACACATGCTTGACCTAAGAAAACCGCTATCAGTTCTGGTTGCGACAACGCTGTTGGCCAGCCCGGTTCTGGCCGAGGAACTCACCATCGGCTTGTCTTCGGAACCAACGGCCATGGACCCCCACTTCCACAATCTCGGGCCGAACAATGCCATGAGCCGGCATATGTTCGACCGGCTGATCCTGCAGAATGAAAAACAGCAACTTCAGCCAGGGCTTGCAACGGAATGGGCGCCCATCGACGATCTGACTTGGGAATTCAAGCTGCGCCAGGGCGTGACCTTCCACGACGGCTCGGCCTTTGATGCGGACGATATCGTCTGCAGCTTCGTGCGCGCACCGGACGTGCCGAACTCGCCCTCGTCTTTCGCGACCTACACCAAAGGCAAGACCGTGGTGAAAGTCGACAGCCACACTGTTCAGATCAAAACTGCCGCGCCCTACCCGCTGATGGCCAACGATGTGTCCACCATTCCGATCGTTTCGTCCGACAGCGGCTGCACGGCAACGACTGAACAGTTCAACGATGGCTCGGCGATGGCCGGAACCGGTCCTTTCAAGTTCGTCAGCTATAGCCCCGGCGACTCCATCGTTGTCGAGCGCAATGACGACTATTGGGGCGACAAGCCCGTCTGGACCAAGGTTACGTTCAAGCCGATCAAGTCCGGCCCGGCCCGCGTTGCTGCCCTTCTGGCTGGCGATGTCGACATGATCGAAGGCGTGCCCACGACAGACATCACCACACTCGAAGCAAATGACGATCTGGCGCTCAGCCAGGGCGTCTCGAACCGAGTGATCTATCTGCACCTCGATCATGACCGCGCCGACAGCCCGTTTGTGAAATCGGCTGATGGGAGCGCCATCGAGAACCCGCTGCGCAAACTGGAAGTGCGTCAGGCAATTTCCAAGGCAATCAACCGCGATGCCATCGTCGACCGCGTCATGGAAGGTGTGGCGATCAAGGCGGGGCAGCTTTTGCCGGAAGGCTTCTTCGGCGTCTCTGACAAACTGCTACCGGTAGACTATGATCCTGACGGGGCCAAAGCTCTGCTCGCCGAGGCTGGTGTCGGAGATGGCTTCTCTCTGACCATCCACGGACCGAATGACCGCTATATCAACGACGCCAAGATCGCAGAAGCGATTGGTCAGATGCTGACCCGGGTCGGGATCAAGACCGAGGTCGAGACCATGCCACGCTCGGTCTACTTCAAGCGGGCCTCCCGCGGCGGGCCAGACGAGACACCCGAGTTCAGCTTCATTCTTGTTGGCTGGGGCGCAGGCTCGGGCGAGGCATCATCGCCACTGAAGTCCCTGATCGCTACGCATACGCCGGACAAAGGCTGGGGCGCATCGAACCGTGGGCGTTACTCCAACGCGAAGGTTGATGGGCTGGTCGAACAGGCACTGGCGACGGTTGATGACGAAGCCCGCTCGGGTCTCCTGGCCGAGGCAACCGAGATTGCCATCAACGATGCCGCGATCATCCCGCTGCACTATCAGGTCAACACTTGGGCGGCGAAGAAGGGCCTGAAGTACATCGCCCGGACAGACGAGGCGACACTGGCCATCGGGGTCGTCAAAGAGTGACCCACGTTGGGGGCGGGGCCAACCCCGCCCTCTCTTCGGGGGCTGAAGCATGACCGTCTTCATCATCCGGCGCCTGATGCAGGCGCTGGTCGTGGTTTTCCTGATGTCGCTGATCGTCTTTTTTGGCGTCAACGTCATCGGCAACCCGGTCGATATGCTCATCAGCCCCGAGGCGGATCAGGCCGAGGTAGAGCGGGCTATCAAGGCGCTCGGTCTCGATAAGCCCATCCATATCCAGTACCTGCACTTTCTTGGTGGGGTTGCAGAAGGCGACTTCGGGCGCTCGTTCATATTCGGCGAACCGGCGCTGCGCCTGATCCTCCATCATATGCCAGCTACGATCGAATTGGCGGTCGTCTCGCTGATCATGGCGATCGTTTTGGGAATTCCGCTTGGTCTCTATGCAGGACTTTTCCCGGACCATGCGATTTCCCGCGGGATCATGGCGGGCTCCATCGTCGGGTTCTCGCTTCCGACGTTCTGGGTCGGCTTGATGATGATCATGCTCTTTGCTGTCTGGCTCGGCTGGCTTCCCTCCACCGGGCGCGGGGACACAGCAGTATTTCTGGGCATCGAGTCCTCCCTCTGGACCCGCGATGGCCTCAGCCACCTAGCGATGCCTGCGCTGAACCTTGCGCTGACCAACATCTCACTCGTGATCCGCCTGACGCGTGCCGGCGTGCGCGAGGTGATGCTTCAGGACTACATCAAGTTCGCGCGCGCCAAGGGGCTCTCGACCCGCCGCGTGATCGGTGTGCACCTGATGAAGAACATCATGATCCCGGTCGTGACCGTACTGGGACTTGAATTCGGAAATCTTCTCGCGTTCTCGGTCGTGACCGAAACAATCTTCGCCTGGCCTGGCATGGGCAAACTGTTGATCGACTCGCTTTTGCAGCTCGACCGGCCCGTGGTCGTCGCCTACTTGATGATCATCGTCCTCTTCTTTGTCGTCATCAATCTGCTGGTGGACATCGCCTACTCGGTTCTCGACCCACGGGTTCGTCTGCAGGATCAGGGCGCATGAGCGACGCAACGGCCCCTCGGATCGAGACACCGTTCCAGCGGTTTCGCGCCGAGTTTTTCGAGTCCTGGATCGCGACCTGCGCGCTGATCCTTCTGGTTGTCATCGTGACGCTTGCATTGCTGGCTCCATTTATCACGCCTCAAGACCCATACGACCTCGGTCAGGTGGATGTGCTCGATGGCAAGCTGCCGCCAGGATCCGAAGCCTATGCCGGATATACCATGTGGCTCGGTTCGGACGGGGCGGGACGAGATCTCTATTCCGCCATTCTCTACGGGCTCAGGATTTCGCTCTCCGTTGGCCTTGCGTCCGGCGTGATCGCCCTCTTCATAGGAACGGCAGTTGGTCTGGTCGCGGCTTACGCCGGCGGCCGGGTCGATGCGCTGATCATGAGAGGCGTGGATCTTCAACTCTCCTTCCCGGCGGCTCTAGTTGCGCTGATGCTGGTCGCGGTCCTCGGCAAAGGCATCGATAAGATCATCATTGCGCTGGTGGTCGCGCAATGGGCCTATTACGCACGCACGGTCCGCGCGACAGCCTTGGTGGAAAGCGCCAAGGAATACATCGAGGCCGCCCGTTGCCTCGGCTTGTCGCACAGCCGGATCATCTTTCGCCATGTGCTGCCGAACTGTCTTGCGCCCTTGATCGTCATCGGAACGGTTCAAACCGCATCGGCCATTGCGCTGGAATCGACGCTGTCCTTCCTCGGCGTCGGTTTGCGCCAGACGGAGCCATCGCTCGGCGTGCTGATCGCCAACGGGCGCGAATACATCATCTCCGGACGCTACTGGATCTCGATCTTTCCCGGCGTCGCACTTTTGCTGACGATCGTTGCGATCAATCTGGTCGGTGACCAGCTGCGCGATGTCCTCAACCCGCGGCTAAAGAAATGAGCGTTCTCTCGGTTGAAAACCTGCAGACCCATTTCTTCACCCGTGCGGGCGTCGTCAAGGCTGTCGACGGCGTATCGTTCTCGCTCAATCGGGGCGAAGTGATGGGGCTTGTCGGGGAGTCCGGTTCGGGCAAGTCGGTCACCGGGTTCTCGATCATCGGTCTGGTTGATCCGCCAGGCCGGGTTGTCGGAGGGTCCGTGAATTTCCTTGGTGACGACCTCGTTGCGATGTCAGAGAAGCGGCTGCGAGACCTTCGCGGAGGACGCATCGCCATGATCTTCCAGGACCCGATGATGACGCTCAATCCGGTGCTTCGCATCGACACGCAGATGATCGAAGCGATCCGAGCGCATCAGGATATCTCACACAAAGCCGCCTGGGAGCGTGCTCGCGACGGCCTCGGCGCGGTGGGTATTCCGTCCGCCGAAGAGCGGCTGCGCGCCTATCCCCATCAGCTTTCGGGCGGCATGCGTCAGCGCGTGGCCATAGCAATCGCGTTTCTCAACGACCCCGAACTGATCATCGCGGACGAGCCGACAACTGCGCTGGATGTGACCATTCAGGCCCAGATCATTCATGTCGCACAAAACCTCTGTCGGGACACAGGCGCGGCGCTCATTTGGATCACTCATGATCTCGCGGTCGTAGCCGGCCTCGCCGATAAGATCTCTGTGATGTACGCAGGACGGGTGGTAGAGGCTGGGCCAACGGATGCGGTGATCGACCATCCTCGTCATCCCTACACTGTCGGCCTATTAGGTTCGGTGCCCTCCGCCAACAAACGTGGACAAAGGCTCTCGCAGATCCCCGGTATGACACCAAACATGCTTGCACTGCCGGCGGGGTGCGCATTTCGTGAGCGCTGTCCACGTGCGTCGGCTACCTGCCATCAGGACCCACCGGTTGAAGGCGATAATCACCCGGTCCGGTGTTTTCACCCGCATGTCGAGGCGCTGGCATGACACCTTTGGTAGAGGTCAAAGGTGTATCGAAACGTTTCGTCAAACGGCTAGACTTGGCGGGCAAGATCGCCCAGCGGCTCGGCTCGAACATTCGCGAAGAAGTCGTGCACGCGGTGGATCAAGTCGATCTTGCGATCCATCCCGGCGAAGTCGTGGGTTTGGTCGGGGAGTCCGGCTGCGGCAAGTCCACGCTTGGCCGTGTCATTGCGGGCATACTCCCAGCAACCGAAGGTCAGGTCCTGTTTGAGGGCCACGATACTTCCATGCTTTCCGGGGCCGACCGCAGGGCTGCAACCCTGGCGGTACAAATGATCTTTCAGGATCCGTTCGCCTCGCTAAACCCTCGCATGCGGGTCGAACAGATCATTGGCGAAGCACCGCTTGTCCACGGGCTTATCGATCGCGCGGGTCAGTCTGATTATGTCGACGACATCATGACCAAAGTTGGCCTCTCCCCGGCCCTGAAAAAACGCTATCCGCACCAGTTCTCTGGCGGTCAACGCCAACGCATCGGGATTGCGCGAGCGCTTGCGGTGAAACCGCGGTTTCTGGTGTGCGACGAGGCAATTGCAGCACTGGACGTCTCGATCCAGGCACAGGTGCTCAATCTCTTCATGGATCTTCGGGAGGAGTTTAACCTCACCTATCTCTTCATCAGTCATGACCTCAGCGTGGTGGAGCACATCGCCGACCGCATCGTGATCATGTATCTGGGACGCGTGGTCGAATCTGCTCCAACTACCGACCTCTTTGCCGGACCGAAGCATCCTTATACCCGGGCGCTCCTTGCTGAAGTGCCGCGTCTCGATCAACGCAAACGGGATTTTACCCCAATTGCGGGAGAGATACCTTCGCCACTCGATCCGCCGCCAGGATGTCACTTTCACCCGCGATGTCCACTTGCGCTACCAATCTGCAAGACCAAAGCACCTGCTCTCATCGAACGCCAACCGAGCTGGACGTCAAGTTGCCATCTGGACGACGCCATTTCGAATGTCAGTTGAATTCAAGTTTATCAAACATAAACTATTTTATAGAAACAGATATCAAATAATAAGGCATGTGATAAACGTACTAAGGTCAGTTTTTAGTTTTAGTTAACATTCCAATGTCATCGCCCAATTTCCGAATCTACGATATCCGTGCAAACGGTAAACTAAAATCAAGTGTTATCCGAGGGCTCTGCTCAGTTTATCATTCTGGCACAGCTCGACAAACGAAGCTTCGTCGCATGGTCTAGCAAATGCGTACCCTTGGAGGATCGGGCAACCAAGCTTCTCCAGCAGCTTGGCATGCTCCATTGTTTCAACACCTTCTGCGATCACGCCAATGTCTAGAGCATGAGCCATATCAATTATCGCGCTTATAAGACGGTGTTGCTCGGGCAAATCTATCAGTGGCTTGACGATCGATCGATCGATCTTCAGACGCGCGGGTCTCAATCGCATGAGGCTTGAAATTGACGCATGACCCGACCCGAAGTCGTCGATCTCGACGTCAATCCCCGCACTGGCAATATCGTCTATTAGCCAAGCCTCCTGATCGTTAAGGTCATCATAAAAGACAGACTCCAGTAGTTCGACGCAGATCTTGAAGTTTGGCGATCTCAAGCGCTTGAGTACAGAAACAGGGTCTTTGTCTTGTATCTGCGCAAAACTAAGGTTCAACGACAGCCGTGGCACGTTAATGCCATGCTGTTCACGCATGCGATTGACCGCGCCAGCAGCTTTTTCAGCAACTATCTGATCGATGCGTGAGATCACTCCGACCTCTTCTGCAATGGGGATAAAGTCTGCCGGGGGAAGCAAGCCAAGTTTCGGGTGCTGCCATCGCGCAAGCGCTTCCAGGCCAGCGATGCTATGGCTGCCAGCGTACACTTGGGGCTGAAAGTATGGAACGAATTCGTCTGCCTCCAGCGCGCGCAGAATGTCATCAGCCATGTGCTTTCGCGAAATTGCGACATGATGTAAGTCCGGTGTAAAAAGATGCCACTTTCCGCGGCCTTTGTTCTTAGCCTCGTAAAGGGCAAGGTCGGCGCTGACCATCAGTTCCGTAGGGTCAAATTCGGATGCGCTGCATAGCGCAATTCCTACGCTCGCTCCGCTTCGAACCTGCACACCGTCGAAGTCGAACGGACGCCGCATGAACTCTACGATTCGATCTGCGATTTCCTCCGACCGATTACGAAGCGGATTCGGTGCGGTGACATCGTTCTGATCAGCAGCGCAGAAGATCACAAACTCATCCCCACCAATGCGGGCCGCGAAGTCGCTACCTCGGCAAGCACATCGAAGTATGTCTGCAGCTCGCTTCAGCACTGCATCTCCAGCATGATGACCAAGGCTGTCGTTGATTTGCTTGAAGCGGTCCAGGTCAATATGAAGCAATGCGTAAGATCTATTGGCGGTCCCAATCCGCTCCTTCTCGTCGGTGAGAAACTCCTCCAGATACCGTCGGTTTGGAAGTTCGGTCAGCGCATCGTGACGTGCATTGTACTGCAAACTCTTGGCTTGCTTGCGAATCTGGCGAGAACACTCCTCGATGTTTTCGAACATTTCGGCAAACGCACCCGAGAACATCGTCTTGTCCCCATCAAATGTTTGCCCTGTCGCCAACGCACGTACAGCCGCTTGTGCTGTCGCGACCCCATCTTCAACGGTTCCAACCAGACGGTTGATGTCCTGTGAGAGCGCATCAAGGTTCTCGTCTGCAAAGCGCGTGTCTATGCGGCGGGTGAAATCTCCAGAACTGGCGGCGCCGATTACCTTGCCAAACTCATGTTTCAAACGGGCCGTCATTCGCAGACGCTCCTCCTCCGCCCGTTGTCGTGCCAATGCCAGCTTTTCTGCCTCGCGCTGCGCTGCAGCCTGCGCTTCGAGCTCCCTGCGTTCGATAGCGTTGCTTCGGAAAACTTCCATCGCTTGCGCCATCGCGCCAATTTCGTCCCGGCGGCCGTGGTATGCGATTTTGACCTGCATATCGTTGTTCGACAGGCGTTTCATTGCGCCCGTCATAGCAACCAAGGGTACTGTGATTGCCCTAAGCGTGCTTGCCATCACACCGATGGTCAAAACCGCACCCAGAACAGCGGCGAGAGAAAAGTAAAGGGTGGCACGCTCGCCTTTGGCTTCGGCGTTTTGACCGATTGTCCTTGCCTCCTCCCGGACAAGGTCGGCCGCCGCATGAAGTTCGTCCAGAAGTTCTGCAAAAGTGTTGTCCGCCGCCGTGTAAAGCAGCCGACCCGTCGACGGATCGATAGCAGCCATTTCCAGAGCATTGGTCTGCTGTTCGATGTATAAATCGAGAAGCTCGCTGTCATCGAAAGCACCATGCGTGGTGCTCATCGAACGAGCGGTGCGTAAGGCGTCGATCGCCCATTCTGTAGCGGCTTGGGTCCGTTGTGACTGACGGTCAAATGGTTCGCCCTTCACGCCGCTCATGGACAGCAGGATTTGCCGCATCGATTCTGCATGAGCGACGGACAAGCTGGATTCTACCTCGCCCAGCACTTCCACAAGGGGTAGTAGCTCCGAACTGGTGGTTCTCAGCCCATTCTGAACACCGTTTTGCGTCGATATTGCACCGAGGATTATGGTCACAATTGTCACGATCGGGATCGCGATAACCAGAATTCCCCGATGTCGGATGCTCAACTGCATAGGGCTCACTCGGGCTCACACTAGTAGGTGTAAATGCCGACCCCGAGTACGAGACGGTCGCTGACCTTAACAATATATGACGACTTGGAGACAATTGTGCCGGATGTCGGTGAATCAAGCCAGTAATCCACCCAACCCGGTGTACCGCTCAGCCCAACATCAATGATCTCCCGGACGTAATGCTTCCCGTTCACATCAGTGACGTCGATCAGGTTTAGCCCCACCACATGTGGCTTTGCGCCATGGACCACAGACACGCCCGTCTGATCGGCAATGAAGACATAGAGATCGCGGTCATGAAAGTCAGCGTTGTCGGGATCGTGAAAAGCAGCAATCGCCGCTTCCAGCCCGACATCGTTGATCAAGGACAGCGCGCGATTCACCATCGCCTTGGCTTCCTCGGCGGTGCCATGCTCGGACTCCGCGGCGTTGATCGCCAAAGGGGTAAGCAGAGCCGGTGCAAATGCTAACGCAATCCCATGAGCGAGAACGTGCCTTCGTTCCATCGGATCCTCCTGTGACGGCAAACATTGCTGTCACAACTTCATGAAGAACCGCTGAATGAGAGCTAACTTCGCGGGTTCGGTGACGGCAACTTACGTAGCGATCGGCGCCGACTTGACCTCGGACTGTGCGGGAAACTCGCAAACAGTTTGATCGTTGGCTCTTGAGGCATCAACTCAGAAATACTTGACAGTCACTGCAGGGTTTCAACGATCTCCCGTGCAAGCTTTCCCAAGGCACGCGTATGACTTTGCACGAGCGCGTCATATCCCGGCCCGGTTGAGGTTTCCTCAATCGCAAACGTGCCGGCCGTCGATGCTCCACTTGCGGGGATGACACGGTACTGTCCTTCCAGCCTCAGCACCCCACCGAGGGCTCCGACGAAGTAATCGACCTCGATATCGACACGATGCCCGATCTTCAGGTCCGGCCCCCAAGGCTCAATCACACTTTCCCGCCCTGTCATCTCGGACAACGTGCGTGCGACGACGCGGCTGGAAGCGCGCGGCAGATCCTCGGCCCAACGGTTCAGCTCCGACAGGCTGACAGCACCATCCGGCCCAATTGCGGCGATCTGCGTGCGGCGGGCGTAAAGCGGCAAACCAATCTCACGCAGCCCGATCAACGGCCCACCGGAAACGCTTGGTGCAGAGGTGGAGCCTTGTGCGGGCTGTTGATCCAGAAGGTAGTAGACCGGCTCAGGCTCCGACGCGCACGCCGTCATGACGATACAAACCGCGACAGTTGCCGCGCGGCGCAGAAGGGTTTGTATGCGCATCATGTCACTTGCCCAGAATGATCGAGTTTGGTTTGCGTTGAATAAGATCCGCCAGATCGGTCACCGCGCGGGCCGCGTCGCGGATCTCCCGGATCGCCGTCACAGCCTCGTAGTTCAGCTCTGACCCGACATCGACCGAGGCCAGCAGACTGTCCGCGCGCGCCGACAAAGCCCGGAGCCTTGCCAGAAGTGCTGGAAGGTCTTTGATGGAACGCTCGAACGCGGCACCTGCGGATTTGACACCGTCAAGAGCGCCTGCCGCGGAGCCCGCAAGGTTTTCCCGTTCTAGCTGTGCAAGAAGGGCCGCCGCCGAGGTCAACGCGTCAGCCGCGGCGGCGGGCAGCTCCTGCGCGCCTTCGGTGCTCAGGACAGCCCGCAAAGCCACAAGTGTTTGCGAAAGCTCGTTCGATGCAGTGATGAGCGCCGGGTTGCCGACAAGATCCTCGACCGCGGCCAACGTGGCCGACAGGTTCTTCGCAGCCTCCGCCTCCTCCAGAACCTTGAGAAACGCCTGTGTTGATTTCAGCGCGGCGGCAAGTTCCGTAGGTGCGGCCCGCGCGCCCGGAGTGTCCAGCACCTGCCGCAATGCCGCGAGCGTTGTCGTGGCTTCCCCGGCCAGCGCCGAGAAGTCGGTTTTCTCCAGGAACGTCCGGGCGGACGTGAGCGTTGCCGCCAGCGCAGCGGGCGTCGCCTTGGCACCGGGGTCGTTCAGGATCTCGGAGAGCGCGGTCAGTGCCGGATCAGCCTTGGTTGCGATGCCATTGACCGCACGGCGCGTATCCGCGACCAGTGGCCCGATGTCCCGAATGGCTTGCGATAGCGCGGGATCGTCCAACCGGGCCTGCAAACTTGCAAGGGTTTGGCGGACATCGCCGGGCAGCTTGTCCAGTCCTGGCAGCGCGAGAACGCCGCGGAGATCAGAGAGGGTATCGTTCACCTCTCCCGGGATCGCCGCCCACCCCGGCTGCTCCAGAAGTTTGGATACGCTGGCCAGCGCCGCATCAGCTTGCTCTGGCAGACGTTTGGTTGCAGGGGACTCGACCAACACACGCAGCGCCTTCACGGTAGCCGCGAGGTCTCCCGCGGTTTTTGCCCGCTCCAACTCGCTGGCCAGACCGGAAAGAGATGTCAAAAGCCCCTCCAGCTTTTCCGGTGCGCCCACCAATGCGGGATCTTCGGCCACCGTCCGCAGAGCTTTCAAAAGCGCCGTCGCCTCACCAGCCGTTTGCGCAAGCTGCGGATCTGCAACGAGCGCTTCGGCGGTCGCCAGCACGCTCAACGCCTGACCCGGGATCTTTTGGGTTTCTTCCGCACCCGCCAGCCGGTTCAGGTTCTCCAGAAGGTTCACCGCATTGCCCAGCAGCGCCTCGATCGGCAATGCGTCGACGCGTGTCAGGATGCCTTCGACTGAACCTGCAAGCTCGTCGAAATCGGATGCGACTGCAGGCAGCTCGGGAACCGGCGGGGTCGGATCGAAACTGACAATGGGAGCGTCTTCGCTCGGCTCAAGATCAACAAAGAGCGCACCTGTTAAAAGGTTGCCCATCGCCAGCTTCGCCCGAAGGCCATTTGCCACTTCGTTCCCGATGAATCCGAGGAGACCCTCGCGGTCATTCTCGTCAAAACTCAGGAGCGTTGGGGACAGGCCAATGATGGTGTTGGTCCGGAACCTGCCCGTGCGCGGGTCAACAGCTGCAGAAACCTCGATCACCCGTCCCACCCGAATGCCGCCGTATTCAACCGTGGCGCCGGGTCTGAGACCGCGTACCGAACCGGAGAAGTTGATCTGGAGACGCACATAGCTGGCCGCGTCGCCAACTCTCGCGTTGTCACTGGCGTCGGACTCAGATGTGAACAATTCGAAGATCTGCCCCGGCTCGACCGGAGCGCCATTTCCGGGACCGAAGTCTTCAAAGGACACACCACCGCGCAGCAACGAGGACAGCGACGCGATCTTCAGCCGTGCTCCGTCTGCGCCAAGCTGAAGATCTACACCCGATGTGTTCCAGAACCGTGTGGCGTCCGAGATCCGGCGATCGTTTGGCGCGCGTATGAAGGCGCTGAACTCAACGGCTGCGCCGTCCTCTGTCAGTGTCTTGCTTTCGATCAGGCCGACTTCGATCCGTTTGAAAAGCACGGGAGAGCCGACATTCAGCGATCCGCCATCCACGGCCCGCAATCGCACACGAATGCCCGGTGTGCCTTCTGGTGTTGGTGGTGGCAGTTCGTCGCCGACAAAGGTGCTGAGCACCGATCCAGGCTCGGTGTCCCACGAGCCCTCGATATAGGTGCCGGAGATAACGGTATCGAGACCGGTGATCCCCTGTGCGGAGACTTGCGGGCGGACAATCCAGAACTTCGCGGAGCCGTCGAGATAGGGCGCAACAGCCTGATCCATCCGGACCATGACCAGAACGGTCGAAAGATCATCCGAGAAACGCACGGCCTCAACCCTGCCGACATCGACATCCCGGTACTTCACAACCGACTCGCCGACCCGGAGACCCTCCGCAGCTGCGAACTCAATCGTGATCAGAGGACCCCGGTTCGCCAGACCCTGGACCAGAAGCACAACGGCCCCGAGTACAGCGATCAGCGGCACGAGCCAGACCAAAGACGGCCAGCGTCGCCCCGTCCGTTCGATCTCGGGCTCAAGCGGTTCTGACGCGTCGTCGGTCAATGAGAGTCACCTGGAGATTTACCTGCCTGATCCCAGTAAAGACGCGAGTCAAACGCTCGGGCAGACAGCATTGTGAACGCCACGGACAGCGCGAAGCAGACGGCCGCCGGGCCAGCGTGCAGCGACGCGACAAAGTTGAGTTGAACCAAGGCAGAGAGAATCGCAACGACAAAGATATCAATCATCGACCAGCGCCCGATCAGCTCGACCAGCTCATAGACATGGGACATCTTGTGCCCGGAAAGAAAGCTAGCACGGCGCACACTGATGGCGAGCAAAGCGATGGCAATGAACTTGCCAATCGGGATGGCGATAGAGGCCGTGAAGACAATTGCAGCCACCGCCCAGGCGCCCTGATCCGCCAGTTCAACGACGCCGCCAAGGATGGTGCTGTGTTCCTCGCGACCGAAGGACTGGGTCACCAGCATCGGATAGACGTTCGCTGGGATGTAGAAGAGGACACCGGCCACCCACCAGGCCCACACCGCCTCGAGCCCGTTCGCGGGACGCGAGCGCAGTCGCCCACCGCACCTATCGCATCGTTGCTGTGTGATCGGCCAGACCCGCCCACAATCCGTGCAGGCCACCCGGCCCGTCTGGCGCGCCGTGATGGCTTCTCCGGTCATGCCAGGCTGTCCCAGATGCTGCGGCGGCAGAGAACGGCGTCCTCCATCAAGACAACGATCCCCAGCGCGACGAATGACCAGAACGCAGGTCCGATGTCGACACTGGCCAGTCCTGACAGTTTGATCAGCGCAACGGCGACGCCGATGATGAAGATCTCGGCCATTGACCATGGGCGCAGATGGATTGCGAAGCGGAACATCGGTTTCGCGTGCCTTGCCGCTCCAAACCCCAACCGCATCGGCAGAAGTACATAGCAAAGCGCCAGTGCGCGCATCACCGGCAATGCCACGATCATGATCCCGACAGCCAGCGCGAGATACCATGTGCCGGACCCGCCGACGGCGATGGCCGCATCGAGCACGCTGGCTTCCTTGTGAAGCCCACTTCCGGTGAGAGAGAGAAACGGCGCAATCAGCCCGACGGCCATCAATGGCGGCACGGCCAGAGCAAGGGCAAGCAACTGGTCAGCGGCCGCCCTGCGACTTGTCCGCAGGACCGTACGGCACCGTGGGCAGCGCATCCGTTCGCCGGGCGCGAGGTCCTTGTCCGAGCAGATCGCGTCGCAGACGTGACACGCCGTCAGGGTTTCGTCCAACTCACTCTCCAGGCTGGCTGTACCGCTCTGAAATGTAGACCATCGGGGTCCCCTAAAGAAGCCCTCACAGCCCGATAAGTCAGGTAAGTGTAACGCCAGACAACGACTTTCGCATTGCAGGCAAAGGCGATCCGATTTTCGGATTGCGGCGCTCCTTCCGTGGACATGGACAATACTCAGCGCCGTCTCGGGTTCAGCGGGACGGGCCATATGCGGGCGTGAGAGCCGCACTGGCGGGTTCACCCGATCCGACTGTTCTGGATCGGACACAAGGAGAGCAAGGATGAGCACGACGATATCGGAGCATCGATGGCGCCGCATTCCGGGAACACGACTGCGTGTACGAGACTTCCCCAAGCCCACGAATCCATTGAGTCGAGATTTTCATTTGAGTACCGTTGACCCAGCAAATTTGCTTAAGGACGCGCCCGTGATTCCGAAGCCCATTGATCGCCAGAAGTATTTGGATGCTGTTGAGACTCTCAAGATCCTTTTGCAGGCTGAGGACGGCTTCTTCTCGGCGCTTGAGCGATCCGCGACGGGCGACCCGGACACGGCGGATCTCGCGAAGTTCCTGCACCATGACGAGACGCTTCACTTCGCGCGGTTCTTTTTTCTGTTCGAGACTTTCGATGTCACTGACGAGGTGTCAGTCGGCCGTTTCATCGACAATCACAACAAAGAGCTGAGCAACAAGATCAGGGATGAACAACCGGGGCCAACCCGGGAGCGCGAGCTGCGCAATGCTGCGATCTCGCCCGAGCGCCGGTTCAAGATTCAGAACTATTTCATGACGGCTGGCGAGCCCGCATTTGACCGCAAGAGCCTTGAGCAGTTCCTGTATGCTCATGTGAAACGCACCCAGATGCACGACAAGATCAAAAAGATGCTGGAGTTCGGGTTTCTGGAGGAGCGGGTCGTCGAGTTCACCGACGTGCTGGACGCACCCGGCGCCTCTCAGGACATCGGCGCGAGCCGCAAGCTGATCGTGCTCGCGAAGAACCGCGTTCTGGTCTCTGCCTATGCCGATTATCTGCTGGAGGCGCGGACTGAAATTGCGGCAACCGTCGCTCAAGCCACGGCACCAGCACCCGCAAAACCGCTCGCCAGGACCGAGGTTCTTGAGCAATGAAGATGCGGGGGTTGCTCCTTGCCGCAATGCTCGCGGCGTCACCGGCGCTGGCTGGCGAATTGCGGTTCGGGCTGTCGGACCCACAGGACGTCGAGCGCATCGAACGTCTGCTGAACGATATCCTGGTGGGGCCTGAGGAGACGACCACGCTCGAGCGCGGGTCCGTCGATCCGGACAGCAAGACAAGAGATTTCCTCGACAGTGATCCCGCGCTTGAAGAAGCGTTCAGGGTCAATCCGAAGGACACGATCAAGCTGATTGACTTGATCCAGGATGCAGGTGGACTAGCACAGTAAGGTAGTTTGTTTTTGGGGAGGGGGACGTGCGTTTCAGCTTTTCAGCATGGATGAAACATGGCGTGGTCGTGTGCGGAGTGTCGTTGGGCTTTCTCGCTTCGACGACAGTAGCGTCACATGCAGAGGACTGCGCGGCCATTGTCGCGAAGGCCAATACCAATCCGGACATTCAGGAGTTGGAGCGTCTCACCGATCTCGCGCGCCGGGAGTGTGAGGTCTCGTCCTTCAAGACCGTCGAGGCCAAGTTGGGCCGTGCGCATTTCAATGCCGCGATGCAGACCGAGGCTCCGGCGCAACGCAAAGACCACCTTGAACGCGCTGCCATCAGCCTCGGGCCGCTGAAATGGCGCGCCTATGCGTCTCTGGGAGACATGGCGCAGAAGTCGGGCGACTACGACAAAGCGTCAGAGCATTTCCAGAACGCGCTGGTGGTGCTGCAGGATACACCGGAAGCCGAAGCCCCACCGGGTGTGATCAAACGATTGCTCTCGCGCGCGAACGCAACCCGTGCCTTGGGGACCGGTTACAAACCCGCAGCCCGCAGCCGTAGCGGAGCCCCGGGGGGCGTCGCAGCGCGCTCCATCGGCGGCGTTGAAATCGAGGAAGTGCCCTTCCCCGTCGAGTTCGAATATGACAGCGATGTCCCGACCCCGAACGGCGTGCTCGCCATTCAGGATATGTTCGAGATCGTCCGGGACGCCGGGCTGTCTCAGGTCCACCTGATCGGCCACACCGACCCGACCGGGGCCGAAAGCTACAACCAGCAGCTTTCCGAAAGACGCGCGAACACCGTTGCAAAGCTCCTTGTGGAGATGGGGCTGCAGGCCACTGTCCGCGCAAGCGGCGCCGGGGAGAACGTGCCGCCCGAACTTGACGATCCAAGCCTCTATACCGAGGCGGAACGCCATCAGATCATGCGCCGGGTTGTTCTGGATCTGGGATCATGAATCTGCGCCGCTTCTCGATTGCGCTGACGGCGGTTATCTGCATGAACACAGCGGTTGCATGGGCAAACATTCATGCAGTCGTCGTCGGGATCGACGCCTATGAGAACCTGACCCCGCTGGAGGGCGCGGTGAATGACGCGCGCGACATCGCAGATGTTCTGACCGCGCGCGGCGCAGACGTCACACCGCTTTTCGATCACGAGGCCAGCCGCTCCGCGATCGTTTCTGCACTTCGCCGGGCGATCCAGTCCGCGACGGCAGGCGACACCGTGATCTTCAGCTTTGCCGGACATGGCGGGCAGGAACCCGAGGCGCTGGTCGGCGATGAGCCCGATGGGATGGACGAGGTCTTCTTTCTCGGAGCCTACAACTCATGGGGAGAAGGCGCGGGCGAGCGCCTGCGCGACAACGATATCGCGGCCCTGATGATGGAAGTCCCGACAGATGTCGCGTTCATTCTGATCGCAGACAGTTGTCACTCCGGCACCATGACCCGCGCCCCAAAGTCGACGGCGGTTTTTGGAAAGTCGCGGTTCGACGATCTTGGCCTGATCGAGGATGACCCGCTCCCCCCGCCGCCAAACGTGACACATGAGGCACGGGCGAGCCTGCCGTCCTCGATTGTCTATCTTGCCGCCGCGCGGGACAACCAGCGCACCTGGGAACTGACGATTGACGGCGAGCAACGTGGTGCCCTCAGCTATTCCTTCGCCCGGGCGTTGGAGGGTCGTGCCGCGGCCGGTGACGGAGAAACCACTCTCACCGATTTGCGCGCTTTTGTGCGGACCGAGGTCGGCCAAAAGACCTTCGGGCGCCAGGACGCCGATGTGCAGTTCGATGAGCATGTGAAGAGCCCGGGGCAGTCAACCGCCGGCGATGCAATTTACCGCCTGTTCAACCCTGAAGCTGAGGTTTTGGCTCCCGCTGAGCAGGCGGAGGAGGAGCTCGCGCTGGCGGCCCCTCCCGAAGTGCACCACGGCGCGCTAGACGACACCAGCGTCGGCAGCGATGTGAAACTGATCTGGGATGCGCCGGGATCGGCACTCTTTGACCGGATCAGCGGAGACCTCATCGCACGGCCCAAGAACGAGGCCGCCTTGAACGATGCGGTCCTTGCATGGCGCGCCGCTCGGGCCTTGTCATCATGGGTCTCGAAGCGCCCTGCCGAAGTTCGGCTAAGCGATGGCAACGAGCGCTACTTCGTCGGCGGTGACATCTCCATCGAAGTGCCGATACCGGACGCCGCTCCGGACTTTCTGTTCGTCACGATCGTGAACCTGTCGTCCAGCGGAAAGGTGCAGTACGTCTTCCCCGACGAGGCGACCGCCGCCGACGGCGTAGACCGGATCGGTGCACTCGGATCGCTCAGGTTCAACAACATTCCCGTCATACCCCCTGTGGGCGCGGACAACCTGATTGCGGTGTTCTCCAAAAGCCCGCCCGTGGCGCTCAGGCGCGCACTCTGGGACATAAACGGACAGGTCGAGCCGCTGGCACTCCTCGAAAAGCTCTCGAGCATGGCAGGAGATCCGTCGCAATTCCGCATCGGCCTCCGGACAGTCTATACGGATAATGGATCATGAAATTTCTTTTCTCTCTCGTCGCAAGCCTTGCCGCCTGCACTGTCGCCATGGCGCAGAACGCCGAAGAGCCTGCGCTTGATCCCGTGTTCGACGGCGTCCAGATCGACGAGGCCGTCACCCTCGGCAACACAGGCCAGTCCCGGGTCGTCAACGGTATCGAAGCGCCGCCGGACAAATACCCCTTCATGACATTTCTCAGCCGGGAGGTCCGACCGGGCCGCTTCGCGGCGTGCGGCGGTGCGCGCATCGCGCCCAACTGGGTCCTCACGGCGGCCCACTGTGTCGTTGAAAAATCGGAAAATGGCCGCGACGATGCCGCAGACGCAGCGCGCGTTGCGATCCGCCAGGGCAGCAACGTCAGAAACTCGGGCCCGAAGATCAACGTGGCCGAGGTCATTCCGCATCCCGGGTACAATAAGCCCTACCGGATCTACAATGACATCGCCCTCTTGCGTCTTGCTGAGCCGGTGGAGGGGGCGCAGGTCCTGCTTCCGAAACGAGGCACCTCCCCGCGCGCGGCCACGGCGGTCAATGTTGTGGGCTGGGGAAAGACCGCGTCCGGTGACAAGGCCCCGACGGCAAAGACCCTCCGGGAGGGGCGCACCAAGCTGGTGACGCGGCGGGCCTGCGCCGAAGTGCATGAGTATGTCGAAGGGCTGATCAAGAAGAAAAACAAAAAATTCACGAGCCCCGGCCCGATTGATCAGACACGCGTCTGCGCCGAAGTGCAAAACGTGAAAAAGCCGGTCGACACCTGCCAGGGGGACAGTGGCGGGCCGCTGGTTGCGCCCACAAGTCAGGGGTTCGTTGCGGTCGGCATTGTCAGCTACAGCTATGGCTGCGCGGTCCCGGGGCTGCATGCGGTCTACACGAACGTGGCACACTACATGCCGTGGATTGAGAAAACCACCGGCCTGCGGTTTGGCGCGTCGGGTCCGAAGCCCATCAGACCCAAGCCTGCTACGCCAAAACCCGCCACGCCAAAGCCGCAGCCTGCGCAGCCCAACCCGGCCCCTGCAAAGCCTCAGCCGGTCAAGCCCGCGCCTTCAACTGCAAACGCCGGCACGAAGCCGGCACCGGTGACGCCCGCGCCCACCGCACCCGCAGCCGTTACCAAACCCGCCGCAGGCGATCCTGAAATGGAGATTACGTCGATTGAGGGCGAGGGAAGCGTGAACATAATCGTGCGCGGAGGAACCAACGTGGCCCCGTCCGCCTCGCTGGTCTTCGAAGTTGTCAGCTCCTTGCCTGGCCGTTTGCAGATCCTCGACATCGGCAGCGACGGGACCGTCAACAACATCTTCCCCAACACACGGACAGTGCGGGGCCGTGTTCCCGGAGATGTCCGGGCGGAAACGCCGTTCGTCACACCAACCCGGCAACATGGCTTCAGGTTCCGCGCGCCGGACAAGCCGACCGAACGCCTGCTGGTGGCCATCGTCATGAAGGACCGGGACCTGCGGCATGCCGAGAGTTCTCGGGCGGGGCCTGTTGCAACGCCGGACAAGTTCCTCAAGGAGACCGTGCAGCGTCTGCGAGCCGCCTGTGAAAGCGGAGGCGCAAGCTGCGCCATCGGCGCGACGCGGCTGGTGGTCAGATAGCACGGCGGGCCTTTGGTGACCATTGCTCCGGGCCATGGTGTCCGGAGCGATGGACGACGCGCTCCTACGGCCTAGATCCACGGAGAACCCGCCACAAGCCCGCAAAGCCTGCCCGAACATGACCGCCGCACCGACAGACCGGATCATTGTCATCCTCGGCGATCAGCTTTCGACCGGGATGTCGTCTCTGCGGGCAGGAGACCCGTCGGCCGACGTTGTGCTCATGGCGGAGGTTGCTGAGGAAGCCAGCTATGTTCCGCACCACAAGAAGAAGATCGCGTTCATCTTCTCGGCCATGCGCCACTTTGCCGAGGCTCTGCAAAAGGCGGGCTGGCGCGTCCGATACATCCGGTATGATGATCCGGAGAACTCCGGCTCCCTGACCGGAGAGATCGACCGCGCGATGAGGGAGACCTCTGCCCGGCAGATCCGGATCACGGAACCGGGCGAGCATCGCCTCAAGACCGCGCTCGAGGACTGGCAGGCCAGCACCGACGCCACACTCGATGTCCTCGAGGATGATCGCTTTGTCGCGACCCATGCGGAGTTTGCGGCCTGGGCCAACGGTCGCAAGCAGCTTCGCATGGAGTATTTCTACCGCGAGATGCGTCGCAAGACCGGGCTGTTGATGGCCGGAGACGCGCCGGAAGGCGGCAAATGGAATTTTGATTCCGAGAACCGAAAGCCTGCTTCCGGTGATCTCTTCATGCCCCGCCCTCCACAAACGACACCCGACGCGATCACCGGCGATGTTCTAGATCTGGTGGAGACCCGCTTCGACAGGAATTTCGGCACGCTGCGCCCGTTTTGGTTTGCAGTGACGCGCGAGGGCGCGCTGGAGGCCCTCGAGCATTTCGTGCGCGACGCCCTGCCGCTCTTTGGCGACTATCAGGATGCGATGCTGGAGAACGAGCCGTTTCTCTATCACTCCGTGCTCTCGCAGTACCTGAACGCGGGACTGCTCGATCCGATGGAGATCTGCCGCCGGGTCGAGGCCGCGTATTATGAAGGTCATGCGCCACTGAACGCCGCAGAGGGGTACATCCGCCAAATCATCGGTTGGCGCGAATATGTCCGCGGGATCTACTGGCTGAAGATGCCGGGCTATACGTCCGAGAACTTCCTCGGGGCCTCCCGCCCGCTGCCGGAATTTTACTGGACCGGCGAGACCGACATGGCCTGCATGGCCGCCGCGATCGGACAAACGCGCGACGAGGCCTATGCCCACCACATCCAACGGCTCATGGTGACGGGCAACTTCGCGATGCTGGCCGGGATCGATCCGCACGATGTGCACGAGTGGTATCTGGCGGTCTACGCCGACGCGTTCGAGTGGGTCGAAGCGCCCAACGTGATCGGCATGAGCCAGTTCGCCGATGGCGGCCTCCTGGCGTCGAAGCCCTACGCAGCCAGCGGGAACTACATCAACAAGATGTCGGATCACTGCGCCGGGTGCCACTACGACGTGAAGAAGAAATCCGGCGACGGGGCCTGCCCGTTCAACCCGCTCTACTGGGATTTCCTCGACCGCAACGCGGATAAGCTGCGCGGCAATCCCCGGCTGGGGCAGATTTACCGGACATGGGACAGGATGTCGGAGGAGAAGAAAACAGCCGCACGGGACAGCGCACGGCGGTTTCTCGACCAGCTATGATGTCTTGACCTTGCGAGCCCGGCGGCAGCGGTCGGAGCAATACCGCACCTCGTCCCAGACCTTGGCCCACTTCTTTCGCCACGCAAACGGACGCCCACAAGTGGCGCAGGTCTTGGACGGAAGATCGGACTTCCTGCGCGCCTTCATCCCTGCTCACCGCCCAAAGGAAGATCCAGCTGAGCTGTTGCGGGCTTGCGGCCACGCTGGCCGCGGTTCCTGATCCCGCTTTTCCGGCTGCCATGTCGCGACTGGATCGACGTTGCCTCGGCCCTGAACTCCGGCCCGCGCCGCACCGCCCAGATCTTCTCGCGAGCGGCCTTAGCGGCGGTCAGGTGATCGACGATCGGTTCGGGATAGACCTTGCCGAGCACGGATCCCGCATTCTCCGCCTTCCACGGCTCCTGCAAGACCTTGTCCGGGATCGCGGCAAGCTCCGGCACCCAGCGCCGGGTGAACGCACCGGTCGGATCCTGATCATGGCCCTGCTTGACCGGGTTGTAGATGCGGACGGTGTTGATTCCAGTCGTGCCCGATTGCATCTGCACCTGGCTCCAGTGGATGCCGGGTTCATAATCGGTGAAGAGCCGCGCCAGCTCCAGCCCCGGCGCGCGCCAGTCCAACCACAGGTGATAGCTGGCCGTGGCCATCACCATCGCACGCATGCGAAAGTTCAACCAACCGCCTGCTCGCAAGTACCGCATGCACGCATCGACAAAGGGCAACCCAGTCTCGCCATTGGCCCACGCATAGAGCCGCGCGGCGTCGGGCTCGGATGGCCGGATGCCGTTATACCCCTGATGAAAGTTCTCGAACTCGACCCGCGGCTCGTCCTCCAGCTTCTGCATGAAATGGCAGTGCCAATGCAGGCGGCCATTGAAGGAGTTCAGCGATTTGCGCCAGGCCGACGCCTTTGGGTGGCCCTCAGACTTCACCACTTGCTGCCGCGCCCATCCGGCCTGTGCCGCTTCGCGCATCGAGAGCGTGCCCCACGCCAGATGGGGCGACAAGCGTGAACAGGCTTCCGCCCCTTCGAGCGGGGAGGACATGGCCCGCTGATACGTCTCGCCGCGCACATGCAGGAAGGTCTCCAGGCATTCAAGCGCTTGCACACGACCACCTGCCTGCCGCCCGGGACAAGGGTCAGGCGCAAGGCCAAGATCTGCAAATGTTGGGATCGCGCCCGGGTCAATCGGGCAGGGAGAGAGATGTGGCGGGTGTGTCGCCGGCTCCCCCATCAGCCGGTCCCAGCTTTTGGCCCAGCCATTGCGCGATTTCAGGCGCCGCTGCACACCGTGATTTGGGATCTCGACCCAACGTATGGACCGGGTACGGCACCAAGCGGCCACACGCTTGTCCCGCTGAAAGGTCCAATCGTTCCCGGTCTCTTCATGCGACCAGAGCGTGAGTTCCTGATACTCAGAACTCAACGCCTCAAGAACATCCTCCACCTCTCCGACCCGAACGACCAGGGGTTGCCCCAAAGCCGCGAGATCAGTGCGTAGTTCGGTCAATGCTTCCGAGATAAACGCCCAGTGGCGACCTGACATGTCCGCCTGCTGCCACAACTCCGGCTCGACGATGTAGAGTGGGAGAGTGGGGCCCGTCTGCGCTGCCCGCGACAGCGCGCGATGGTCCGCGATCCGGAGATCGCGTTTGAACCAGACCACGTTGAGGCCGGCGTCGTTCATTGTATGATCCGAGGTGCGCTTGGCATGACGGACCATGATGTAGTCGGGATCGGCGAGGCGTCACGTTGCCAAGAAGGCTGATGAGCCTCGCCGCCGTGCACCGGCTAGGTCAAACGATCACTCCGCGCTTGTCGTCTGGCGGTTTTCGATGCGGTCGCGCACCTGACTGCCCAGCTTCTTGAGACGGTCCGAGCCACGGTCCAACGCTCCGCGCAGCGTCTTGTCCCGGGAGGTATCACCTTCCTCGCTCGGATTGATTTCCTGCCCCCAGATCACATAGCCC
>CAYYZH010000007.1:33091-47114 GCA_964475765.1 uncultured Limibaculum sp. | reverse complement strand
CGGCATTGGAGCATGCGTTGATCGCCAGGTTTGGATCGCTCGGCAAGGTCGAAACACCGTTTCTTTTGCGCAGCGACAACGGGTTGGTCTTCACATCCCGAAAGTACACGGCCCTTGTCCGTGGTTATGGTCTGCGCCAGGAGTTCATAACCCCGCACTGCCCGCAACAGAACGGCATGATGGAACGCTTGATCCGGTCGCTGAAGGAACAGTGTGTGCATCGACAGCGCTTCGAAAGCTTGGCTCATGCAAGCCGAGCCATCGGAGACTGGATCCAGTTCTATAATCATAAACGCCCACACCAGGCGCTGGACATGAAGACGCCAACGGAGACATTCAAATTAGCGGCTTAACCTGAGCACATTCCGCTGGGTCGATACAGAGAAGCGATAGACGTTGCCCTGCATGCACGAAGCTATCGCAAACTACACTATCCAACGTGGTACACGATGGGAGGCAGGCTAGCATATATTTTGACTAAGCATCAGATTTTATTGATAAATCATGGTAATTCTGGCGGAGAGACAGGGATTCGAACCCTGGGTGGACTTGCGCCCACAACGGTTTTCGAGACCGCCCCGTTCGACCACTCCGGCACCTCTCCGCAGATGTGGCCTTCGAAGTCGCGGAACCTAGCCAGCACATGCTCGCGGTGCAAGCGCCAAATGACTAAGCTCACAAGAGCTTAGCGCCTCGTTCAGACTTGACTCTGCAAAGGCTCCAAATCATAAGGCGCGCTCGCGGTTGCCGACAGTGCCCCGCGCTAATCATCATGCTCGCCGATGCGGGCACGCCGTTCGAGGTTGGCTGACGATCTGGCTGAAAGACCCGCCCTCGCGGGCACCACAGAACGCGGGACAGAAGGAAATACTATATGTTCGCTGTCATCAAGACAGGCGGCAAGCAGTACAAGGTTTCGAAGGACGATATCGTCGCTGTAGAACGCTTAGCTGCCGACGCCGGAGAAACGGTACAGTTTAACGAAGTGCTGATGCTCGGTGGAGACAAGACCACCGTGGGCAGCCCGCTTATCGATGGCGCTGCCGTTCAGGCAGAAGTGGTCGAGCAGGGCCGCGGCGAGAAGGTGCTGAACTTTAAGCGTCGTCGCCGGAAGCACAGCTCAAAGCGGCTCAAAGGCCATCGCCAGTATATCACGACAATCAAGGTCACGGACATCCTTGCATCGAGTGGTGACAAGTCTGGCGTGAAGGCAGCGCTTGGTGCCGCTTCTGCCGGTGCTATGGTCGCGGCGGGCGCGGTAGCGGCTGCTCCGAAAAAAGCCAAGAAGGCCGAAGCACCGGCTGCGCCCAAGCCGGAGAAGAAGGCAGAGCCCGAAGCGGCGCCGGTGAAGGTAAAGGATAAGGAGACCTCGGCGAAGGTTGAACCCGCCGCCAAGGCCGAGGATGCAGCCCCGACAGAATCGACGCGCCCGTCTAACCTTCTGGATGCGCCGCAGGGCGAGCCAGACGACCTGACGAAAATTTCGGGCGTCGGACCGGTCCTGAACAAGAAGCTGAACGAGAACGGGGTCTATCATTTCTGGCAGATCGCCCAGTGGGGCCCGTCGGAGATCGCGTTCATGGACGATCAGCTCAGCTTCAAGGGCCGGATCGAGCGCGACGAATGGATTGCCCAGGCGGAAAAGATGTCCGCCGACAAGGACAAGTAAGGAGAAAACGCAATGGCCCACAAGAAAGCAGGCGGCTCCTCACGCAACGGTCGCGACAGCGCCGGGCGTCGGCTCGGCATCAAAAAATACGGCGGCGAATCGGTGCTGTCGGGAAACATCCTCTGTCGTCAGCGCGGCACCAAATGGTGGCCGGGCGAGAATGTAGGCATGGGTAAGGACCATACGATCTTCGCAACGGTGGACGGGAACGTAAAGTTTCACAAAGGCCTCAAGGGCCGCACGTTCATCTCGGTCCTCCCAGCAGCGGAGGCTGCCGAATAGACCGGTCGACACAAACCGCGACTTTGCGGGGGATCGGTCAGCAGACCGGTCCCCTTTTTCTTTTGGGGGTACGCCATGGGCGTCGACATCGCAGGTTTCGCCATCTTCGCGATGGCCATGGTCGGAACACCTGGTCCCGCAAATATGGTGTTGTTGGCCGCTGGCGCGCGGTTCGGCTTGCGTGCATCCCTGCCCTTCGTTGCAGGGGTTGTGCTGGGCAAGCAGTTGATCATCTGGCCAATCGGGTTCGGGTTGATGAGCCTAGCCACCTCAGTGCCCTGGCTTTTCACTGCGCTGAAATGGGGATCGGCGGGTTACATTCTCTACCTCGCTTGGCGGATCGCCATGTCGCGGATCGAGGCGGGTGAAGCAGGCGCCGCGGCCCCTCCTCTGGGCACCGGTCTGATCGTCCATCCGCTCAATCCAAAAGCCTGGGCCATGATCACGGCGGGGTTCACCAGTTTCGTTGCCGAAGGTACCCCCGCGCTGACAGCAACAATCGGGATCGCCGCCGGCCTGATGGGTGCGCAGATCCTTCTGCACCCGCTGTGGTGTTGGGGTGGAGAGCGTCTCGCGGCGCTTGTTGCAGGGCACCCGTCCGAGCGATGGCTGATGTGGGGGCTCGCTGGCGCCACGGCGTTGAGCGTCGTTTATGTTCTGGTCAAGGGGAATTGAGGGGAGGCTGCAATGACCGATACGATTGAAACCAGCCGGCTTTTGCTGCGCAGACCGATGCCGCAGGATGCCGAGAAGATCGCCGGGATGATCGGTAACTGGGAGGTGATCCGTTGGTTGGGACGCCCGCCCTATCCCTACACGATCGACGATGCGGTTCAGTACATTCAAGATGCCGCCAACCGACCGTGGGATTTCATTATCGAGGCCCATGATGTCGTTGGCGCCGTCGGGATCACGGATCACCTCGGTTACTGGTTGGGCAAACCACATTGGGGCAAAGGGTATGCAACCGAGGCCACGTCGGCGCTTCTGGACGCCTATTTCGCCGGAACGGAGGCCGAAGATGTCGTCTCGGGGTATCTTGCGGGCAACCGGGCCTCGTCCAACACCCTGCGCAAGCTGGGCTTTGTCGAAACCGGCCGGAGCACGATCCTTTGCCAGCCCCGCCGCGAAGAGGTCGAGCACATCGATATGCGCCTGACGCGTATGGATTGGACGAACGCCCGGGCGGCATGAGCCCGCGCCAAGGTTGACGCACACGCAGACAGAGGCCAAGCACGCGCCATGAAGTTTCTGGATCAGGCCAAGGTTTACATACGCTCCGGCTCAGGTGGGCCGGGGTGCGTCTCGTTTCGCCGTGAGAAGTATATCGAGTATGGTGGACCCGATGGCGGCGATGGCGGGCGTGGCGGCGATGTATGGGCCGAAGCGGTCGCCGGTTTGAACACGCTGATCGACTTTCGCTACCAGCAGCACTTCAAGGCCAAGAATGGCGAGCATGGCATGGGCAAGCAGCGGACCGGCAAGGACGGGGCCGATGTAGTGCTGCGTGTGCCAGTCGGCACTGAAATCTTGGACGATGACAACGACACGCTGATCGCCGATGTCACCGAGATCGGACAGCGCGTACTATTGGCGGCGGGCGGCAATGGCGGCTGGGGCAATCTGCACTTCAAATCCTCAACAAATCAGGCGCCCCGCACGGCCAATTCGGGGATAGAGGGGATCGAGCGTACGATCTGGATGCGACTCAAATTGATCGCGGATGCGGGTCTGGTTGGTCTGCCCAATGCCGGCAAGTCGACCTTTCTGGCGGCGACCTCGAACGCGCGCCCGAAGATTGCCGATTATCCCTTCACAACGCTCCATCCCAATCTCGGTGTAGTCGGCGTCGATGACGGCGAGTTCGTGTTGGCCGACATTCCCGGCCTGATCGAAGGCGCGCATGAGGGAAAAGGCATCGGCGACCGGTTCCTCGGGCATATCGAGCGTTGCGCCGTCCTGCTCCACCTGATCGATGCGACGTCGAACGACGTCATGGGGGACTACCGCACCATCGAGGGCGAGCTTAACGCCTACGGCAACGGGCTCGACGAAAAGCCCCGTGTGGTGGTGTTGAACAAGTGCGATGCTCTGGATGCAGCGGCGGCGTCGGATCTCGAGACATTGTTGCGTGAGGAGGGGGTGCCGATCGCGCACCGGATTTCGGGCGTCACCGGCATGGGTGTGACAGATACCCTTCGCGCGCTGCGGGCAACGATTCAGCGCACGCGCGACGCTGAAAATGCGCCGGAGGAACAGGCATGGGCACCCTGATGTATCCTCAGGCGATTGATCGGCTGGCCGCTGCCCGCAAGGTGGTGGTTAAGGTGGGCTCAGCCTTGCTGGTCGATGAGGCCACCGGGGATCTGCGGGCGGACTGGATGGCTGGGCTTGCCCTTGATCTCAAGGCCCTGCGTGCGACCAGTCAGGGAGTGGTTCTCGTCTCATCTGGCGCGATTGCTCTGGGTCGGCGTGTGCTGGACCTAGCGCCTGGTTCTCTTTCGCTGGAACAGGCACAGGCTGCAGCGGCGGTGGGTCAGACCCGGCTGGTGCGAGCCTGGGAGGATGCGCTGTCCCGTCATGATCTGGTGACCGCACAGGTGCTTCTTACGCTTGAGGATACGCAAAACCGGCGGCGTTATCTCAACGGGCGGGCAACGCTCGCGTCGCTCCTCAACATGGGAGCGATCCCCATCGTCAATGAAAACGACACTGTTGCCACCGACGAGATCCGCTATGGGGACAATGACCGGCTGGCCGCACGCGTGGCTCTGATGGCTGGCGCCGATATGCTGGTTCTGCTGTCGGATATCGATGGGCTCTACACTGCCGATCCACGATCCGATGCAAAAGGTGAGCATCTCGCGGAAGTCAAGGAGATCACGCCAGCGGTCGAGGCCATGGCCGGCGGCGCTGCGTCAGATCTTTCCAAGGGCGGCATGCGGACCAAGATCCTTGCGGCCAAAACGGCACTGCAAGGCGGGTGCGCGATGGCGGTCACGCTGGGCGATGTGGACCGACCTCTGACCCGATTGCAAGACGGCGCGAGGGCAACCTGGTTCCTTCCAGCCACCGGAGCGCGTGCGGCGCGCAAGCAGTGGATTGCCGGAATGAAGCCGCAGGGCCGCGTCGTAATCGATAATGGCGCCGTGCGGGCGCTGGGTGATGGAAATTCACTCCTGCCCGCCGGGGTTCGTGGCATCGAGGGCCATTTCGACCGCGGCGACCCGGTGGCCATCGTCACAGAATCCGGCGACTCCGTTGGGGCGGCCTTGGTTGGATACTCGTCGGAGGACGCAGCGCGGATTGCCGGTCTGCGCTCGGACCGTATTGCCGAGGTCCTTGGCCATCCCGGACGGGCGGCGATGATACACCGGGACGATCTGGTACTTTGGGGAAAATGACGGGGAGCATGCACATGGCGATGGATCAGCGGACAGATGCAGATATTCCGGCATTGATGCGGGACATCGGTCAACGTGCAAAAGCTGCGGCTTCGGTGCTGGCCTCGGCAACTGCCGAGCGCAAGCAGGCGGCTTTGATTGCCGCGGGTGACGCGATCATGGACCAGAGACAAGAGATCGCTACCGCCAACGCGCTCGATATGGAGTTCGGGCGCGAAAAGGGTCTGTCTCCCGCGATGCTCGATCGGCTTGCGCTGACCGATGACCGGATCCGGTCCATGCGCGATGGGTTGAGATCAGTCGCGGATCAGACAGATCCGGTTGGTGCGGTCATAGACCAATGGAATATGCCTTCAGGTCTGAACATCCGACGTGTGCGCACGCCGCTGGGCGTTGTCGGTGTGATCTATGAAAGCCGTCCGAATGTGACCGCGGATGCCGGCGGGCTCTGTTTGAAGTCCGGCAACGCTGCGATCCTGCGTGGCGGCTCTGAGAGTTTCCATTCCTCCGGTGCGATCCATGCTTGTCTGATCGAAGGTCTGAGGGCGGCCGGCCTGCCAGATGATGCAGTCCAGCGTGTTCCGACCCGGGACCGGGCAGCTGTCGCCGAGATGTTGCGCATGACCGAGGAGATCGACGTGATCGTCCCGAGGGGCGGGAAGGGGCTTGTTGGATTGGTCCAGCAGGAGGCCCGTGTGCCGGTTTTCGCGCATCTCGAGGGCATCTGTCATATTTATGTGGATGCCGCGGCAGATACCGCCAAGGCCCGTGCGGTTGTGCTGAACGCCAAGACCCGGCGCACCGGGATTTGCGGTGCCGCTGAGTGTCTATTGATCGACCGGCCGATTGCCTCCGAGCTCGGCCGACAGATTGTTCAGGATCTTCTGGACGCGGACGTAAGGGTTCATGGAGACTTTGATGTGCAGAACCTCGATGATCGGGTCACAGCCGCGACCGATGATGACTGGGGCCGCGAGTACCTGGATATGGATATCGCGGCACGTATCGTAAATGGCGTCGGTGAGGCCATCCAGCATGTGCGGCAGTTCGGCTCAAGCCATACCGAGTGCGTGATCACTGAAGATGACACCGTGGCGGCGCAGTTCTTTGCGGAACTCGACTCTGCAATCCTGATGCGCAACGCCTCGACCCAGTTTGCCGATGGCGGAGAGTTTGGCATGGGCGCCGAGATCGGTATCGCAACAGGCAAAATGCATGCGCGTGGCCCGGTGGGTGCCGTGCAACTCACCAGCTTCAAGTATCTGGTAGAGGGTGACGGCACTGTTCGTCCCTGAAGCGTTCGAGAAAACCTGACGGCCCAAAAGGAAACGGCGGCTGGTCGCAGCCGTTGCGTCTTCCCTGATGGATTGACTTCGAAGTCCGGTTTAGCGGCCCCAGTCGCGCACCGGCCCGCTGTCAACATGAGCGAACTTGGAGCGGCTATAGGTACCGACACCGCCTGCGGACAGCGACTTCGCCGCACCGGCGATCTGGCGTGCTGTCCTGGTATCGAGCGTCAGATCGATTGCCATACCGCGTGTGTGGTATGAATTGCGCGCCACGCCCCGGCTGCGGCTGCGCAGCATCATGTTGGTCTTCTCGCTGCGATACCCGGAAACGACCTGAAACGGCTCGGCACAATCCAGAAGGTTGTGCGTAGCGGCCATGATGTCGATCGCGCGCGGGTCGATCGATGTTACCTCATCCTCGCGCCAATCACGGAGGATGTAGTTGAACGCCTCAAGGGCTTCGGGGATGTAGTTCCCCTCAACCCAGTAGGCACAGTTCAGTTTTTCGGCGGTACGGTGGTTGACCAGCGACAACGCTCGGAATTCACCAGCACCCTTTAGAATCGCTGGCACCGCCGGGGTCGCAACTGCACTTGCCGCTAGTCCGATTAGGCATGTCCGACGGGGAATCAGCGTTCCGCCCGATTCGTTCCTGCTCACGGTTTGCCCTCATTTCTTCTGTGACATTCGTCACATGTTTTCGCCTCAGCTTTTCGCAAACTTATGACACGCCGAAATTTTCAAACCAAGTTGCAACCCTGCAACTTAAATCACCTTGGAGTTTGGCGAGAATTTGGCGGCCTGTTTCGCAAACTGCATTCGGTGTGGCATTAACACCATCGCGACATGAATTTATGGTGAACTGGCCTTCACTTTCTGCGAAGAAAATCGAAACCGTGGTAATTCATAAGGGTGGAGCAACGACGACGTTTTTTGACAACAGTGGTGGCAAAATGATCACGCAGAGTACAGTTTTGCGGAGCGGGGCGGGACTGGCTGTTCTTGCGGCGGTGGCTTTCGGCAGTGTTGAGGCTGGGGCACAGACGCTAACGAAACAGCCGGAGACGGATCAGACATCGGGGGGTATTGCGGTTCAGCTGTCGGCCGAGGCATTGGACCTGCGGTCGGCGTTGGAGCGAAAACTTGGTCCCAATTCGACTGCAATTTCCGCCTATGCTGAGCACGGTTTTAGACCGATCTGGTTGACCAGTGTTGGGGAGTCCAACGATCGTGCAATGCAACTGGTCGAGATCTTGGCCAAAGCTGATATGCATGCCTTACCGGTGCAGAAATATCGCGCTGATGCGTTGCGCGCGCGACTTGCAACGGCCAACACATCCCAAGCTGATCTCGAAGCCGATCTAACGGCGGCTTTTCTCAGCTATGCTGGTGATCTGCGCGCCGGTGTTTTGGACCCGCGGGACATTGACCGCGAGTTGCACATTTACCCCGAACGTCCCGATGCAGGGTGGCTTGTTTCGGGCGCCTCAAACGCGACCAACATGTCTGCCTATCTTGACGGTTTGATGCCACAGGATCCGCTCTACCGACGGCTTCTTGAACGCTACGCAGCATTTCGCTCGATTGCAGGTGGAGACATCTGGGGCGCGCCGGTTCGTGCCGGTCGCACGCTGCGCCCTGGCAATCGGAATGCCCGGGTCGCTGAGGCGCGTGCCCGGCTGACCGCCATGGGTGATCTCGACCCGAATGTCTACGATCAACAGGCAACTGGTGCGATTAAGGATGGCACTCAGGTTGCCACGGCCGAGGTAACGACAGACGTGCCGGTGCAGTCCTTCGAGCCCACGCTCTTTGATGAGCCGATGGTCGAAGCACTGCAGAGTTTTCAGGCTCGTCATGGCCTCAACCTCGATGGTGTGATTGGGCCTGCCACGCTGAAACAACTCAATGTTTCACCGCGTACGCGGTCGGGGCAGATTGCCGTGACGTTAGAGAGGTTGCGGTGGATGAACCGTGATTTGGGCAGCCGCCATGTCCTGGTGAACCTCGCCGGCTTCGAAATGGCTGTGATGAACAAGGGCGTGCCCGAGTTCGCTTCTCGAGTTGTGGTTGGCAAGGCTCGCAAAGATCGCACGCCGGAGTTCTCCGATGAGATGACCCATATGGTCGTGAACCCGAGCTGGTATGTCCCGCGGTCGATCGCGCGTGAGGAGATCCTGCCCAAGTTGGCGGCAGATCCGACTTATCTACAGCGTAAGAATATGCGGATGCTGGGACCAGAGCGGATCGTTCAAGGCCCGGGGCCCGGTAACGCTTTGGGCACGGTGAAGTTTATGTTCCCTAATCAGTTCGCAATCTATCTTCATGACACGCCATCCAAACGGCTGTTCAAACGCGATGTTCGAGCGTTCAGCCATGGCTGCGTGCGGGTGGAGCGACCTCATGAGTTTGCAGCCCATCTCCTTGAGGGGCAGCAAGCCGATCCAAGTGGCTATTTCAATAAGTTGCTGCGCAGGGGGCGTGAACGTCGTGTGGATCTGGATCAGCCAATTCCAGTGCACCTCACATACCGGACCGCATGGATCGATGAGAACGGCGTCGAGCAGTTCCGCGGCGATATCTATGGGCGGGACCGGAAGATTGCCCGCGCTTTGGCTGACGCAGGGGTGAATATCCTGCAGTAGCATTTGCTTCCGCCGAGAATGGGGGCTTGCACCTAAGGCCGCGCCTTCGTTAGAACGGCGCGGCTTTTCTATGGACTGGACCCTCCACGATGGCGCATCGGCTTGAAGAGATTGCGAGGGCGACCGGTCTGAAACTGGTCGGGGACGGATCGATTGAAGTCGAGCGGCCTTCCGAACCCGCCACGGCGGGGCCGCGCGATCTCGCGCTGGCGATGTCCCCGAAGTTTGCCGAAGCCCTGCTAACCATACAGGCACGTGCTGCTGTTGTCTGGGCGGAGGCGGATTGGCAAGGTTATGGGCTAGAGGGGGCTCTCATTGCCGAGAAGCCGCGGGTCGCGCTAGCTGGGATCACAACGTTTTATCAGCATTCGGTGGATGTTGCGGTTGGAATTCACCCGACAGCCGTGATCGAAGCCGGTGCAGAGATCGGCGACGGTGCTGCCATTGGCCCATTCACGGTGATCGGGCATGCGGCAAAGATCGGCGCCAACGCGCAGATTGCCTCGCATGTGACTGTCGGCGCCGGCTGTGAGGTCGGCAAAGACGCATTGTTGTACCCAGGTGTTCGCATTGGCGCGCGTTGCCGGATCGGAGACCGCTTTATCGCACAGCCAAACGCTGTGATCGGTGCGGATGGGTTTTCGTTCGAGCCGCCGGATCGGAGCGCTGTCGAGGCTGCACGCGCCTCGGGCAACTCGGAAAATACCATCCGCGCGGCGCAATACCTTCGGATCCATTCACTGGCGGCTGTAGAAATCGGCGATGATGTCGAGATCGGAGCGGCTTCGACCATAGATCGCGGTACGATTTCGCCGACCCGGATCGGATCGGGTACTAAAATCGACAACCTCGTTCAGATTGGCCACAACGTGCAAGTCGGCCAGACCTGTCTCCTATGCGCGCAAGTGGGTATTGCAGGCAGCACGAGCATTGGAGACCGTGTGGTGCTGGGGGGCCGTGTCGGGATTGCAGATCACCGCAGGATTGGTTCGGACGTCATGTGTGCGGCTGGATCCCTGGTGGCAGGCCATATTCCGGACCGTTCGATTGTGATGGGTATCCCGGCCGCCCCACGTGACCAGGCGGCCCGCCAGATCGCTGCGATGCGGAGATTGCCTCGGCTGGTGGAGACAGTGTCCGCAATCCAGAAGAAGCTGGGACTGTAAGCCAGCATCGATTGTGCTAAAGGAACCCCGTGAGACGGCAGGGAGACGGTTATGGCGAACGATGTCAGGGGAAAGGTGGCGGCAATCATTGCTGAACAAGCGATGATTGAGCCGGCGGACATCAAACCGGAGACGACACTGGACGAGTTAGGTTTGGACTCGCTGGCTTTAGTTGAGGTCGTGTTTGGCATTGAGGAAGAATTCGATGTCTCCGTGCCGTTCAACGCGAATGACCCGGCCGAGTCGGAGTTCGACCTCTCGAACTTTCAAGCCATCGTTGGTGCTGTCGAAGGCCTGATCCGCCAGAAGGACAACGCGTGACCGCTACCCGGCGGGTCGTTGTTACCGGTATTGGCGTCGTCTCGGCGTTGGGGACGGGGTATTCGGACCACACGCAGGGCCTGCGCGAAGGACGCCTCGGTATTGGTCCGATAAGCAGGTTTGATCCGGAGCGGCTATTGGTCAAGATCGGCGGTGAGGCTCGTCAGTTCGAGGGCGCCGACCATTTCACCAAGACTGAGCTGTCTTTGCTCGACCGCATCAGCCAGATGGCCCTGATTGCTGCGCGCGAAGCAGTCAAACAGTCTGGGATAGAATTCAACGACGCGCTCGGCCTACGCTCAGCCACCATCCTAGGTTCGGCAATGGGTGGGCTACACACACAGGACGAAAACTACTTTGCCGTCTATCACGAAATGAAAAATCGGGTGCATCCGTTCATCGTGCCCCGTTTGATGGGCAACGCACCGGTCAGTCAGATCTCGATGGAGTATGGGCTAAAAGGGCCAGCTTATGTGGTCTCGACGGCGTGCTCGTCCTCGAACCATGCGATCGGTCAGGCCTTCCACCTCGTGCGCTCGGGCGCAATGGATGCGGCGATCACCGGTGGCACCGAATCCGTTCTTTGCTTTGGCGGCATGAAGGCCTGGGAAGGTCTGCGGGTGATGTCCAAAGAGGCATGTCGCCCGTTCTCAAAAACCAGGGACGGCATGGTTCTGGGCGAAGGCTCCGCCATTCTTGTCATCGAGGAACTCGAACGGGCCAAGTCACGCGGGGCGGAAATCCTGGGAGAGATATCCGGCTTCGGCATGACGGCAGATGCCTCCGACATCGTGCAGCCTTCGCTGGAGGGGGCCTCCCGGGCCATAGAGCTTGCACTATCCGATGGAGGCGTGGCGCCCGATGAGATTGGCTATGTCAACGCACACGGGACCGGCACTGCAATGAACGACAGGGTAGAAGCCGCAGCCCTCCACGGCGTCTTGGGTGACCACGCGAAGTCGATTATGGTCTCTTCGACCAAATCCATGCACGGTCATGCCATAGGCGCGGCTGGGGCACTTGAGGCCATCGCCACACTGATGGCGCTTAAAGAGGGGGTCATCCCCCCCACGATTGGCTACGAGGAGGAAGATCCTGACATCGAGCTCGATGTGGTGCCGAACACTGCTCGTGAAGCCAAAGTTGACACGGCACTCTCAAATTCATTCGCATTTGGCGGGTTGAACGCTGTGCTCGCCATGCGCCGCTGGGCTGGATGAGCCTTGGCGGTGCCCTGAGTTTACGTGCCGTACTACTGCTGGGGGCGAACTGGCGTGAGGCTGTTATAGGCTTTGGTAAACCCACTGAGCGACACGTTCACAAGGACCTCGTTGGTCAGAAAGAACCCGAAGACCGCCTTCGAGCCTCTTTTCATCTGATCAACAGCTTTGTCCGAGATTGGTGCCTGGCTGATGCATCCTGCAGGAATGCAGCGCGATAGCGGCATTGGCACGACGTCATTTGAGTCGATCTTTAGGCGCACTCCATAGGGCAGCAAGATGCCGAGGGGCGTTTGCACCGTCATGGCCGCCGGAACCGGCGTGCCGTTGTCCGTTTGCACGATCACGCGTTGAATCGTCACCAAAAGCGCACGCTTGCCATCGGTTGTGTTTCCAACCTGTGACATCGCACAGGTGTCGGTTCCTTCGATGCAGCGGATCTCCCAGGAGCCGAACGTGTCGCGCAAGACGTCGTTCCCCTGCGCTTGCGCCGGGCTTGGCGCGATAAAGCTGATCGTCAGCATGAAGGAGGCAATGATGAAGAGGCGGTTCACGGCGTTTCCTATCAGTTCACGAAGATCTGCGACCAGTCACCCAGCGCGCCCATGTCATGCCAACTGCGCTCACCGAAATCAAGGAAAGCAGAGATCAAGCCTTCTCACATGTTACCAGCCGGTCTGATACTGACATGTCCTGCAGCGTGCCTTGCCATCTCCAGACAAAAACAGGGGCACCGCGAGGCGCCCCTGGTTGAAGCTGTTAGCTTCGATCTCTCCCTGTCGAACTAGCGTTCGATGGGGCGAGAATTACCGAGGTGGTTGCGCGCGTCAACGGGAATCTCAATCTGAAGCAGATTTTGCCAATCTGCAAAAAAAAGACCGCGCCGAAGCGCGGCCAGTTCGACAGGGAGGAGGTATGCGGCGATCGGTAGAACCTTCCACCGCATGTCTCTACTATTCGCTAGAATAGTTAACAAAACCTATTTACAGACTTCGACCAAACTATGGCATGTGGGCGATCGGTCCAGGAGCGAGCGAAATCATGAGTGCTGACGGTGCAGTTTTCCTCGGCGGAGGCGGTAAGAATTACGCCAAACCGCAGGAGTTGAAACTTAAATACGGTAACCGCCACGGCCTGATCGCAGGCGCGACAGGAACCGGTAAGACTGTTACGCTGCAAATACTGGCGGAGAGTTTTTCCGATGCTGGCGTGCCGGTATTCCTCGCCGATGTCAAAGGTGACCTTTCGGGCCTCGCTCAGGCCGGATCACACACCCACAAGCTGCATGACAAGCTACTCGATCGCGCAGAGCAGATTGGGTTTAGTGATTACGATTACAGGTCTTTTCCGGTTGTATTCTGGGATATGTTCGGCCAGCAGGGCCATCCCGTGCGCACGACGATCTCGGAGATGGGGCCGCTTTTGCTGGCCCGTTTGCTAGAGTTGAACGAGACGCAGGAAGGGGTACTGAACATCGTATTCCGCGTCGCCGAGGAGGAGGGTCTGGCCCTTCTGGATCTGGCCGACCTGCGCGCCATGCTTGTCGAGGTGGGTCAACGCTCCAAGGAACTGTCGCTGAAGTACGGCAACGTCTCTGCGTCCTCGGTCGGGGCCATTCAACGGCGTCTGCTGGTGTTGGAAAATCAGGGGGCCGAAGACTTCTTCGGAGAGCCTGCTCTCCAACTTTCTGACATGATTGCGACCACTCCAGGGGGGCAGGGACGAATCAATATCCTCGCCGCCGACAAACTGATGCAGTCGCCCCGGCTTTATGCGACGTTCCTGTTATGGCTGCTGAGTGAACTCTTTGAGCAGCTTCCCGAAGTTGGTGATCCGGACAAGCCCGCCTTTGTTTTCTTCTTTGACGAGGCGCATCTGCTGTTTGAGGATGCCCCGAAGGCGTTGGTCGACAAGGTCGAGCAGGTCGCGCGGCTGATCCGTTCGAAAGGTGTTGGCGTCTACTTCATCACGCAAAGCCCATCGGATGTGCCCGACGATATTCTTGGGCAGTTGGGGAACCGCGTCCA
>CAYYZH010000007.1:0-32991 GCA_964475765.1 uncultured Limibaculum sp. | reverse complement strand
CGGGCGACAACGATCGCCAAGTCGCCGGTGGCCGGCCTTTATGACGTGGAAGTGGATCGGGAAAGCGCGCAGGAAATGCTGGCAGCCCGCGCCGCGCGTTTGGCAGAAGAAGACCCGGAGGTGGATGAAGAAGAGCTTGGTGCGGCCAAACGCTATGGCGGGCGGTATTCGCGCGGCAAACGCTATAACCCGCAAAAATCCGCCAAGAAGGAAAAGCGCGCACGCAGTTCGCGTCGTAAGGACTCCGTGCTCGAAGCCGTCACCAAGTCTACTCTGCGATCTGCCGGATCGCAGATCGGGCGCACCGTTGTACGGTCACTGTTGCGCGGATTGTTCCGGTAGAGCGACTTCAGAGTAATCCTCGTTCGATCTCGTCAGCGTGTATCTGTACCGTAAGGTGATCCAATACGGCACATCCCGGTAAGATTCAGTTTTTATAAAGTTTCCTGACCGATTTTCTTAAAACCGGTCAGAACTGAACTGTGTGTGAATCGGCCTCTGGTTGGCTGATTCGGCTTTCTGCAGAACGCATCCCCGTCACCTCAGAGAGAGGACAGAGATGTCTGTGCTGTCAGTCCTTCGCAATCGTCTTGTCCGCGCGGGCCGCCGCGCATCCACCCGCGCCAAGAGCTTCGGCGGCAACACGCTCGGCGGCGTGGCTGCCGTTGTTGCCATCCTCAGTCCAGTCGCCATCGGCGGCATCGGTCTCGGCGGAGAGGCGGGCTATTGGTATCTGACCCAGCGCAAGGTTCAGAACGCTGCCGATGTTGCCGCCCACGGCGCCGCCAAGCGGCTGGCGAATGGCGGCGAACAGGGAGAGCTTGAGGCCGTCGCGGCCTTCCTGGCCGAGTCGGCCAACATTCCGTCGGATGCGGCGAACATTACCGTTAACACGCCGCCGCTCTCTGGCGTCTATATCGAGGACGATGGCGCCGTCGAGATCATCATCACCGAGACCGTGCCGCGCATGTTCTCGGCCATGTACTCAAACGAACCTGTCCCGGTCCTGGCGCGCGCGGTGGCGACCGCCGAATCCGGTGGTCAGGGTTGCGCAATTGCCTTGTCGGAGAGCGCAAGCAGCGCCATCACCTTCGGCGACTTTGCCTCGGTGAACCTGATCCTCTGCGATGTTGTCTCCAACGCCCCCGGCACATCGATCGAGATGACCAGCCCCAGCACGTTTGTCACTGCTGCCTGCATGCAGGCCACTGGAACGGCGCTGGTGACTGCCAACCTTTTCACAGACTGCAGTACGTTGCGGGAAAATCGCGCCCCTTTGGCTGATCCCTATGCCAATGTGACCGAACCAGAGATCACAGGCACTTGCGCGGATGGCAATGTATCAAACACTTCGCTGATCCCGTCCGAGGCTCATGCAAGCGGGTTGAGCGCAATGCGCTTCTGCTCGGGTCTGACGCTTGGCGGAGCGGTGACGCTCAGTCCTGGCCTTTACATCGTCGAAGGCGGTGATGTGACCGTCGGACCGGGTGCTTTCGTAAACGGCAGCGGTGTGACGCTCTATCTTGCCGACGGCGTGAACCTGACGATCGATCCCTTCGCTACCTTCTCGGTGACTGCGCCAACCAACGGCACGTTGAACCAGATTGCGGTCTTTGGCAGCCGGGATGCCACCGGTGTCAGCCATATGATCAGCGGTAGCTTTGGATCGGTCATCGATGGCGCGGTCTACACGCCGACCTCGCACATCGAAATGACCGGCGCAGTTTCGACATCGTTCACCGGATGCACGCAGTTGATCGGCGATACGATCGGCTTTTCCGGAACAGCGTTCTCGAACCTTCACTGCCTCTTCCCGACGGGTCCGGTGGCCGAGATCGCAGGCACCGTTGCTGTCGTGGAGTAATGCGTCAAAGATCTTGGGGGAGCCGCAGTAGTTGGCTCCTCTACGGCTGAACCGAGGCCTCGGAGGCAAACTTCATGTCGCGTCCAGGCGCCGCTGCAAGCAAGGCCCGCGTATATTCGTGTTGCGGATTGGCGTAGACCTCCGCCGTGCGGCCCTGTTCGACCACCACGCCTTGCTGCATCACCATGATCCGGTCACAGATCTGAGCCGCCACTCTAAGGTCATGGGTGATGAACAGCATCGCTAGATCGAAACGCACACGGACATCGTCCAACAGATCGAGCACCTGCGCTTGCACCGACACGTCAAGCGCTGAGACCGCTTCGTCAGCGATCAGAACCTTGGGCTCCATGGCAAGCGCCCGCGCAATACAGATACGTTGCCGTTGACCGCCTGAGAATTGGTGCGGAAAGCGATCAAGCGCATCGGGGCTGAGCCCAACGATCTGCATCAGTTCCCGCGCCCGGCTATCCGCTTCGGATTGGGAAACTCCGAAATTCATTGGGCCTTCGATGATCGATTGCCCGACGGTGCGGCGCGGGTTCAGAGACCGGTAGGGATCCTGGAACACAATTTGAATGTCGCGCCGATGGGCCCGCAGGCTTCCCTCGCTTAGCGTCGCGATGTCCTCGCCCTCGATCATGACCTGGCCGGATGTGGGATCGATCAGTCGCACGATACAGCGCGCCACCGTGGACTTGCCCGATCCAGATTCGCCGACAACTCCCAGCGTCTCACGCCGATGCACGACAAGTTCCACATTGTTGGCGGCATGCACTTCACGCCCTTTGCGAAACAGCCCACTGCCGCCATAGATCTTGTTCAGGCCAGAGGCTGACAACGCCGTGGTCGAGGTATCTATCTCGGCGCGGTGGCTTGGCTCCATCGACGGGACCGAGCCGATCAGCATCTTGGTGTAGGGATGTTGAGGGCGTGTCAGAATCTCGTCGCGTGTGCCCTGCTCGACAATCTGTCCATGCTGCATAACCACAACCCGGTCTGCAATCTCGGCGACGACGCCAAAGTCATGGGTAATGAACAGCACGCCGGTTCCGTGACGATCTTGTATGTCCTTGATCAGGTCGAGAATTTGCGCCTGCGTCGTGACATCAAGCGCTGTCGTCGGCTCATCCGCGATCAGCAAGCCGGGCTCAAGAGCCAGCGCCATGGCAATCATGATTCTCTGGCGCTGGCCACCAGAGAGCTGGTGCGGGTAGGAATGATACATCTTCTCGTGATCGGGAAGATTGACGTCAGCCATGACCTCAAGCACGCGCTTGCGTTGGTCGGACGCCGACAGACCGGAATGGATCTCAAGCATCTCGCGGATCTGCTCGCCGACCTTAATGACCGGGTTCAGCGCCGTCATCGGCTCCTGAAAGATCATCGCCATCTTCTCACCGCGCAAACGGCGGAGGTCGCGGTCGGATGCGGTAAGCAGGTCCTCGCCCTGCAGCAGTACTGCACCCTTTGTGGCTTTTAGTTCTGCGGGGTTCAGGCCCATCACCGTAAAGGCCGTAACGGATTTTCCCGACCCGGACTCGCCGACCACACACACGATCTCACCGGGGCCGACGGTCAGCGATATGTCCTCGATGGCAAACCGCCGGTCCGCGCCCTTGGGCAGTTTGACCGTCAGATCCCGCAACTCCAGAACCGCTGGGCTCATGCGCGCATCTTCCGCGCAATCCGCGGATCCAGTGTGTCACGCAACCCGTCACCGACAACGTTGACCGCGAGGACCGTGAAAGCCAGCGCAATTCCCGGATAGAAGATAATCCATGGGGTCAATTGGAAATAGGTTCGCCCCTCCGACATGATATTTCCCCAGGAGGGGATCTCCGGCGGTATGCCGGCACCGAGGAAGCCAAGGATCGATTCCGTGATCATCGCGGCGCCGCAAATGTAGGTCGCCTGTACGATCAGGGGTGCAATCGTGTTGGGCAGGATGTGCCGGATCAGGATCTGGGGCAGACGCGTTCCTGCCGCGATCGCCGCCTCGACATAGGGCTCCTCGCGCACCGTTAAAACGACAGAGCGGACCAGCCTCACGACTCGCGGCACTTCCGGGATCGTAATGGCAACAATCACAGTGGTCAGGGTTGCGCCAGAAATCGAGATCATAGCGATGGCCAGCAGGATCGCCGGGATCGCCATCAGCCCGTCCATGATACGCATGATCACGGCATCAAGGATGCGAATGTATCCCGCCAGCAGCCCGGTTATCAGGCCGATACCTGTCGCCACAACCGCCACGGCAAGCCCGACAACCAAGGAGATCCGAGCGCCATGTACGACACGCGCAAAGATGTCTCGTCCCAGAAAGTCGGTTCCGAACCACCACTCAGACCCGGGCGGCTTCAGGCGGCTCATCACGTTCTGCTCTGTGGGCGCAACCGTGAAGCTCGGCCAGATCAGCGCGATCAGCACCATGATCAGCAAGAGCATCCCGCCCCAAAACACCGACCTGTTCGCCAGCATCAGTGACAATGTCGAAGCCTGGACCTTCTCGCTCAGTACCGCGTCCGCAGAGAGCGGATCGATTTGTTCGCTGACGGCCATCAGTAGCGGATCCTTGGGTCGAACAGCGTGTAACTGAGATCAATCAGCAGGTTGATCAGGATGTAAATGAAACTGAAAAAGAGGATCAGCCCCTGGATCACCGGATAGTCCCGGGCAAGCACAGCATCCAGAACCAGCCGTCCAAGGCCGGGAATGTTGAAGACAGATTCTGTGACGACGACACCGCCAATCAGAAGCGCAATGCCGATCCCGATCACCGTTACAATCGGCACAGCCGCATTGCGCAGAGCATGGCGGAGCAGGATCTTCATCTCCGATTGCCCCTTGGCCCGCGCGGTGCGGACATAATCCTCCTCAAGCACTTCCATGACGGACGCCCGGGTCATCCGCGCAATCAGTGCAATGAAGATGACCGACAGTGCCAGTGTCGGCAGAACCATGTGATAAAGAAACAACCCGATCCCATGTTCGAAGGGCGACTTGTATCCCTGTACCGGTAAAATCTTCAGGGTCATGGCAAGCGTGTAGATCAGGATGTAGGCCAGCACGAAAACGGGAACCGAGAATCCGCCGACCGAGAACAGCATGACGAACCGGTCCACCCATGACCCCGCTTTCCACGCAGCGATGGTTCCCAGCGGCACGGCAACAGCAACGGCAAATATAATCGTCGTCAGTGCCAGCAGCATTGTCGGCTCGATGCGCTGGCCGATCAATTCCGTGACAGGTTTGTTGGAAAAGATTGCGGTGCCGAGATCACCTTGCGCCAACTGCGCGATCCACCGGCCAAGCTGGACATAGATCGGATCATTCAGCCCGAGTTCTTGCCGGATGCGTTCCACATCCTCAGCGGTGGCATAGTCACCAGCAATTACTGCTGCCGGATCGCCGGGAGCCAGTCGCAACAACAGAAAAACCAAAACTGCGACTATGACCATAACAGGGATGGTCGCGAGGACGCGTTTCAACACATAGGCCAGCATGGGAGCACCGGTTTTGCCGCTTGCGCCCCTCCCCAGACTGGGGAGGTTGGGAGGGGCAGATGCAGAGTTTTCAGGTGGCCGGTAGGCCACCTGTCCGTCTAGGTCGAAAGGGTCACTCGACCGACATGTTCCAGAAGAACTGGACCGGTGACTTGATCAGACCCTTCACATTGTCCCGATAGGCCACGGGTGTGAAGAACTGGCCGAGTTGACCGGACGCACCGATTTCCCAAAGCCGTTCCTGCGTCTTTTTGGCAAAGTCCAGTTTGTCCCCGGCAGAAGTTGCCCCGGCAAAACCCTTGCGGGCCGCTTCCAGCTCTTCATCGGTCGGCCAGCCAAACCAGCCCTGATCGCCATTGCCTGAAAACGCGTTACCGGTCGGGTCAAGAACATCGGCACCGATCCACCACGTATGGAACATGTTCCAGCCGCCTTCGCTCACCGGCTCACGCTTAGCGCGCCGTGAGGTCAGGGTCGACCAGTCCATCGCCTGCACATCGACTTCGAATCCGACCTTGCGCAGCTTTTCCGCAGTGATCAGGCTGAAAGCCGAAAGGATCGGTACATCGGTTGGCTGCATGATGACAACAGGGGTGCCGTCATAGTTAGCCGCCTTCAGCGCTGCTGCGGCTTCCTCGATCGAGCCCTTCTTCATGTTGTCGGCGGCCACTTCGCTCGCCAGCGGGGTGCCACAGGGATAGACCGAGTAGCAGGTTTTCCAGAACTGCTGATCGCCAACAGCGCCTGCCAGATAGTCCTCCTGTTTCATGGCCATGATTGCGGCCTGCCGGATCTCGACATTGTCGAACGGCGCATGCAGGTGGTTGAACCGGGCAAACCCGATATTGCCGAGCGGATCGTTCACCTCGACCGTTACACCGTCCGCCGCCGACAAGATCGGCATCAGGTCATTGGACGGGCTCTCGAAGTAATCGACCTCACCGGCCATCAGTGCGTTCATTGCAGTCGTCTGATCGGGAAAATAGGTCCAGACCACCTTGTCGACCAGCACATTTTTGCCGCCGGATGCGGCGGACGGCGCTTCACTGCGGGGCTGATAGTCCTCGTTCTTAGTGTAGACGACGGTCGATCCCGGCACCCACTGGTCCGCCTCGAACTTGAACGGGCCGGAACCGATATGCTCGGGGATCTGCTCGAACGGATCAGTGGCCGCGATGCGCGCGGGCATGATGAACGGCACATTCGAGGAGATCTTGCCGATTGATTCGAGCACCAGCCCATAGGCGGACTTCAGCTTGAACTTGAAGGTCTTGTCGTCAACCGTGACCATTTCCTCCATCTCACCCATAAGCTGCTGGCCCATGCCATCACGGGCACCCCACCGTCGGAGCGATGCGATCACGTCCTCGGAGGTGACTGCCGCACCATCGTGGAACTTCAGCCCGTCGCGGAGCGTGAATGTCCACTCCTTGCCGTCATCCGAGGTCTCCCAACTGTCGACCATTTGCGGTTGCGGCTTGAAGTCCTCATCCATGGCGAAGAGCGTGTCATAGATCAGGTAGCCGTGGTTGCGGCTGATATAGGCCGTGGTCCAGATTGGATCGAGGTTCTTGAGATCCGCGTGCGGAATGACCCGCAGCACCTTCTCGGCATTTGCCGGGGCGACACCTGCCGCTAGGGGCAGGGCCAATGCGGCGGCGGCCAGCAAACCGCGTCTTGTCCAGCGCATCATGATGAAACTCCCTGTTTTTTGGTCGACTTTTCGTCTCAACGGATGCGGGAGAAGCAGACCCCCACCTCCACTCTGGCCAGTTAACGCGTGCGGTGCAGCACGAGTCAACGGACTTCTCCTCAAGGCGATTGCACCGTAGTCTAAGCCCAGGTGGCGATGATGCTAGACTATCGGGGAGGGAGCGCACATGTCGGCAACGAAGATCGCGGTCGGCGGGTTTCAGCACGAGACCAATACCTTCGCACCGATGCGCACTACGTGGGAAGACTTCAATACACCCGGCGCTTGGCCGGCCTTGACCTCTGGCACCGAGATGCTCGCGACGATCGAAGGGATCAACATCCCCATCGCGGGTTTTGTAGAAGCGACTTTGACGGATGCACCGGATTGGGAACTTATTCCATTGCTTTGGACCGCGGCCGAACCCTCAGGCTATGTCACCACGGACGCTTTTGACCGGATCAGTGAGCTGTTCATCGACGGGATCAAGACCGCGGGAGATCTCGACGCGATCTATCTCGATCTGCACGGCGCAATGGTTGTTGAGACCCATGATGATGGCGAGGCAGAATTGCTGCGCCGTATTCGCGAAGTTGTCGGCCCTGATCTTCCCATCGCCGTCAGTCTCGATCTGCATGGCAACATGAGCAGATCATTCTTCGAGCAGGCATCGTGCGTGACGATCTACCGGACGTATCCGCATCTCGACATGGCCGAAACGGGCGCGCGCGCACAAGTGCTGTTGGCGGACTTGTTGGACCGCGGTCGGCCATTTGCCGCCGCCTGGCGTCAACTTGACTACATCATTCCGATCACTGCTCAATCCACAATGCACCAACCCGGTCGACGACTTTACGCCATGCTGCCGGATCTCGAGGTCGATGGCGTGGCGTCGGCCGATTTTGTCCTCGGCTTCCCGCCTGCCGATATTCCCGACAACGGCGCTTCGATTTTTGTCTACGGCGGCGATCAGGCGGCGGTGGATGCTGCGGCGGATCGATTGCTGACCGAGTTGAGCAACGCAGAAACCGCGTTTCAAAATCCCATGATCCCGGTGAAGGACGCTGTCGAACGTGCAGTGCAGATTTCGGAAACAGCAAACCGGCCCGTGGTCATAGCGGACCCGCAGGACAATCCCGGCGCGGGCGGTGTTGGTGAGACAACCGGGCTCCTTCGGGCTCTGGTCGAGGCCGGCTCTCGGCGTACCGCGCTCTCAATGCTTTGGGATCCGGATACTGTGGCCAAGGCGCAATCGGCGGGCGTAGGCGCGCGTATCCAGGTGTCCCTTGGCGGACGCTATCCTGAAATTGGAGGCCCCCCGGTCCAAACCACGGTGCGCGTCGAGCGGCTTTCGGACGGAGTGTTCCCGTTTACCGGTCCGATGTATGGCGGCTCAACCGCTAACCTTGGCCCGTCGGCCGTTTTACATCTGACCGAGAACGGATCTGACATCCGGGTGGTTGTTGGCTCTACCCGATGCCAGAATGCGGATCAGGCGATGTTCCGGGCCTTTGGGATCGAACCGCTGGATCAGGCGATCCTCGCGATCAAAAGTGCAGTGCACTTCCTTGGTGACTACGATCCGATTGCGGAAGAGGTCATCTTCGCCGACGCGCCAGGGGCCAATCCTTGCCGGATCGAGGCCCTGCCTTACACGCGCCTGCGCGAAGGTGTTCGACTGGGACCACTCGGTGAACCAAATAGGGTCTCTTGCGGCTGAACCGAATGCTCAACCGCTTTCAAGTCTCAAACGAGACTCACTCGCCTAGCTGCCGCTGGAGAGAACCTGACCGTCCATGGAGTCGCCAACAGAAGGCACTTGCTCGCCATCCATCGGACATGCGTTGCCCTGGCAGCTGACGACAGCACGTTCGATTCGGATTTTGCCATAGGACGTCTGGATCATGTAGTGGGTCGCGTTGACCGACAGGAGATGACCTTCAATTCTCAGCTGATTGTCGCTGGCGTGCAGGGTCACGGTGCCAGCCTGAGCGGGAGCTTGCGCAGCAAGCACCAGTAGGGTCGCGCAGAGAGCGCTAAGCCGGGTCTTCATCATTTTCACTCCACACAAAAAAGCGCGTTACGGTACACAAACACCCCACGCTCGAAATCATACTCAATATTATGACCTAAGTTGGGCGAAACGCGAAACTCAATCTCAGATTGAGAGTTATTTTGATCGTATGAATTGAGCGTCAGAGTGTGACTGCAGGCAAAGATTGAAAACCCAACCGCAGTGCGTGTGACCATCCACTGGAGATCGCCTGCCAGTCCGGATCTTCCTGCTCGATTCGTCTGTTGATCGAGATCGCACAGCTATCCGCGGGAATCACCACAAGATCGAGGGGCATGCCGACAGAGAGGTTGGAACGTAGCGTCGAGTCCATCGACACGCACACGGCTTTGAGCGCTTCGGACATCGGTGTGTCCGGTGTGATCACCCGATCAAGGATCGGTTTGCCGTACTTGTGCTCTCCGATCTGGAAGAACGGTGTGTCCGGCGTCGCCTCGATGAAGTTCCCGGCGGAGTAGATCATGAATAATCGATGCGCACCGCCCTTGCGCTGTCCTGCGACCATCACCGTAGCGTCCGCGCCGACACCCTGATTCATCAGCGAGATCCGGTGACGATCCTGCATCTCGCGCATATGCTCGGCTACGATCTGTGTGGCGCGGAACAGGGTATCGGCATTCAAGACTGTCTCGATGCTAGCGCCTTGATTGGCCTTCTGAATGGCGGCGTCGATGCGCGTGACAATCCCTTGTGTGATCGACAGATTACCCGCTGTCATCAGGCAAATGGCGCGTTCGCCCGGTACTTCCCAAGTGAAACTTTTGCGATAGCGCGAGATGTTGTCGACCCCGGCATTAGTCCGGGTGTCAGCCAGCATCACCAGTCCGGCAGAGATTTTGAGCGCAACGCAATAGGTCATCCGGTTTTCCCGTTCCGCCTGAAACCCGATCATGACGCCGGACCAAGCTGCTCAGGCATCAACCATTTCGGAAGCACGCGCCAGATCCACAGACACCAACTGGCTGACACCACGCTCGACCATGGTCACACCGAACAGGCGGTCCATCCGGCTCATGGTGATCGCATGATGCGTGATGATCAGGAATCGGGTCTCAGTCAACCGGCGCATCTCGTCCAGAAGGTCACAAAACCGCGTCACGTTCGAATCATCCAAGGGCGCATCCACCTCATCCAGCACACAGATCGGAGCGGGATTAGAGAGGAAAACTGCAAATATAAGGCTAAGAGCCGTTAGGGTTTGTTCGCCGCCCGACAACAGCGAAAGGGTCGAGAGCTTCTTGCCCGGTGGCTGGCAGAGGATTTCGAGGCCGGCATCGAGTGGATCGTCGGACTCGACCATGATCAACCGGGCTTCACCACCGCCGAACAGGTGCCGGAACAAATTGGCAAAGCGCTTGTTGACGTTTTCAAACGCCGCCAATAGGCGCTCCCGGCCTTCCCGGTTCAACTCCGCGATGCCCTTGCGCAGTTTTGCGATGGCCTGATCGAGGTCTTCCTTCTCGGCTTCTATCCCTTCCCGTTCCTCACGGATTTCGTTGGCATCTTCCTCAGCGCGCAGGTTCACCGCCCCCAACGCATCTCGCTGGCGACGCAGCTTGGCGGTCTCGGCTTCGGCGACCTCTAGCGGCGGCAATTCACCCGGATCGGCATCGAGCGTCTCGAGCAACGCTTCGGGTGCGACCTCCATCTCGGTCCGGATCTCGTTGGCAGCCTCAGTCGTGCGTTCCTGTAACGCTTCGAGTACGGCATCGAGCCGGGCGCGTTCCTCACGTCGGGTCGAGGCAAGCTGCACCGCAGCGCGTTCCTCGGCCTCTGCCGCGCGCTGCGTTGTCTCGCCTTCGGCAAGGGCGTCTGCCGCTGTACGGCGCCGGTTCTCAGCAGCGTCAATCTCATCGGCCAGCGCGCCCCGCCGGGTCGACAAGTCTCCCGGAAGGGCTTCAATCTCGGCCTTACGAGCCTCGGTTTCGGTCACCCGCTTGGCGATTTCGGCAATCCGGGCGCCTGCGTTCGAGCGTCGGTCTTCCCAGATATCCAGTTCACGCTTCGCCTCGCTCAGGCGTTTCTCACGTTGGGATCCGGCGCGCCGGATATCGTCTGCCCCCGCTCGGGCGGACAACATGGCGGTGCGCGCGAGATCAACTTCGCCGCGCTGGGCCTCAACGGCACGGCGCGCTTCGTCGACATCGCCGAGTTCGGCCAAAGCCGCCTCTGCTTCAGCCCGTGCTGTTTCGGCCTCACTGTGTTCGATCCGGCGAGCCTCCAGCGCATCGGACTGGCTGGCTGCCCGAGAACGGAGCAGGGTGATTTCGCCTTCGGTGCGGTTCACGGTGCGCGCTGCTTCGCTCAACGCCTGATCCGCCTCGCGCCGTGCAATTCGAGCCGCCGCTTCGGCCTCACCTGCCTGCTCGAGACTCTGACGCGCGGCGCCATGTGCTTCGGCTGCCCGGACCCGAAGGCTTTCGGCTTTCTCGAACTGCGACTGAAGGCGGGTCAGCCGATTGCGTTGCTGTAGCCTAAGCGCCGCTGCCGACGACGAGCCACCTGCCGCAACACGGAACCCGTCCCATCGCCAGAGATCACCTTCGCGGCTGACAAGGCGCTGGCCTGGCAATAGGGCATCCTGCAGCGCATCGCCTTGGGATTGCTCGACAACGCCGGTCTGTGAAAGCCGCCGGTCCAGAACCGCAGGCGCTTTGACGAACTCGCCCAAAGGCGTGGCGCCGCCGGGCAGGATGGGCGGCGCAGCGTAAGGGGTTAGCCCAAGCCAACCTGTCCCGTCCGTGGTTTCATCGGCGCTAAGGTCATCGCCAAGCGCTGCGCCCAAAGCGGCCTCGTATCCGGATGTCACCTCGATCCGATCGACCAGTGCCGTGCCGTCACCGGCGTCACGCTCCAAAAGCCTCTGGACGCCCTGAACTTCGGCCTGCAAGGCGCTGCACTCGCCCTCGGCATCTGCCATGGCCGCGCGCGCTTCGCCCTCGGTCTCCTGTGCATTTGCACGTGCGGTCTCCGCCTCGCCCAGCGCCGTCTCTGCGGCTGCCGCTGTCTGGCGGGCCGCTTGCTCCGCCTGCCCATTCGCGGAGAGCTCGTCTTCGGCACCGGACAACTCGACATCGGCTGCCGTGATGGCCTGTTCTGCTTCAGCGATCCCCTCCGACAGTCGTAAGAGGTTGGCCCGTGACTCTTCCAGCCGCCGCTCGCCCGCCGTGGCGCGTGCTGCGAGACGCGCGGCCTCTTCGGTCAAGCGGTCAAGCTGCGTTTCCTGTTCGGAAAGGGTATCGCCGGCAGCTCTTGCGGCCTCTGAAGCGCAGTCGAGTTGCTCCTGATGCCCCTGCTGGGCGGCTTCAATCTCGGCAATCTCGGTCGTCAGCGCGTGGGTCGAGGTTTCGGCATCGCGCCCGAGGGTCTCCTCCCGCTCGCCATCCATCGCCAGTTGGCGCAGGCGAGCGGTCAAAGCTTCCACCTCGGCGCGGGCCCTTTCCTCGCGCTCGTCCAACTGATCGCGTTCGATGGTCAGGCGTTGAAGCACTGCGGCTGCAACCGTCTCTTCCTCGCGCAGGGGCGGCATTGCCTCTTCCGCTGATTCGCGGGCTTTGCTGGCGGCGCGATTGGAAGCTTCCGCCTCGGCGACGCTGCGGGTCGCTTCGGTCAGCTTGACCTCGACTTCGGCTCGCTCATCTTCGGCGACGCGCCAGCGCAGATAGAGCAACACCGCCTCTGTCCGCCGCAGATCCTCGGCGATCCGGCGATAGCGCCGGGCCTGCCCCGCTTGGCGCTCCAGTGACGACAAGCGCTGTCCCAACTGGTCCAGAACGTCATCAACCCGGGTGAGATTGGTCTCGGCCCCGCGTAACTTCAGCTCGGCCTCATGGCGGCGCTGATAGAGCCCTGAAATCCCGGCCGCTTCTTCTAGTATGCGCCGCCTTGCCTTTGGCTTGGCATTGATAAGTTCGGAGATCTGGCCCTGTCGAACAAGCGCAGGCGAGTGCGATCCGGTCGACGCGTCCGCGAACAACATCTGCACATCGCGCGCCCGCACGTCCTTACCGTTGATCTTGTAGGCCGAGCCAACCTCGCGTGTGATCCGGCGGCTGATCTCGATCCGATCATCGGCATTGAACTGCGCAGGCGCCAGTCGGTCTGAATTGTCGACCACCAGTTCGACCGATGCGGAACTGCGCGTCGGTCTGCTGTCGGTCCCGGCAAAGATGACGTCGTCCATCCCCTCGCCACGCATTTGGGTCGGGCGGTTCTCGCCCATGATCCAGCGCAAGGCCTCAAGTAGATTGGATTTCCCGCATCCGTTAGGGCCGACCACACCGGTCAGACCCGTCGAGATCACCAGATCCGTCGGATCGACAAACGATTTGAACCCATTGAGTTTGAGGCGGGTGAACTGCACCTGAAGATCCTGCCCAGTCTGCTCTGTTTTCGCGAGTTTGCCGGGCGGCTGGGAGGCCTGTCAATCAAAAGCCACCCTGATCTGGTGTTTATCCACAGCTTTCAGACTACATGTTGTAGCCCTTGGGTTGAGCGCCTAAGCGCCCAAAGCCTCATCCAGCAGTTTGGCGAAATCGTCGAAGTTCATGTTTCCGGAGTGGTGTTCGCCATTGATGATGAAGGTCGGCGTGGACTGAACCTGATCCTTGCCAGCGTTATCTTGGTAGTTGGCCAACAACTCCCGGGCATAGTCCCGATCCGATAGACAACTCGTCAACTGTTTGCTCGACAGACCTGCCGCGCGACCGATTTTCTGGATGGCAGCACCAATGTCGTCTGACCGTGTCCACACCGATTGCTTATTCAGGAACTCGTCAACCAGCGGGTAGTACCCTTTTTCCCCGCCGCACCGGGCCGTCATGGATGCCCAGAGGCCGTACTGGTCAAAATACACCTCACGGAGGATAAACTTGACCTTGCCGGTGTCGATGTACTCGGCCTTCAGCTTGGGCCACGTGTTGATATGGAAGGATGCACAGTGCGGGCAGGTGAAGGAGGCATACTCGTAAACGGTGACAGGCGCGTCCTCGTTGCCGATGATTGCATCACCCGTGAAATAGGTCTGCTCTTCGGCCATCGCCGGGCCGGACAGCAGAAGGGCAGCACCCATACCGGACAAAACAGTTCGCCGGTTCGCATTCAGCCCGGTTACGGTGGTCATGGCGTTCCCTTTCCTTCGCTGTGCCCTTTTCCTTGGCACGTCATTCGTTGTTGTTATCCGTCGCGCCGCGTTTCCGGTTTTGCGCCAGAACATGTGCTCCCATAAGCGTCAACGCCGCCCGCAGCCCGTCGGACTGTATATCTGCGACTAACCCGGCGGACTCGCTTTCAAGCCGTGCATCGGTCTCGTCGTTCTGGTGATAAAATGGGGCAGCGGGTTCGGAAAATCCAGCCGCCTGCTGCGTCGGCGCGGATGCGGCGGGATAAGAGACCTGCGTGATCTTCAGTCGCCCGACTGCCCGATAGCCATAGAACTGGTTCACCCGCTCGAGGATCTTTGGGGCGAGATGCTCGACTTCTGGCGCCCGTCCGCTGTCGGTCTGGACCACCAAAGTGCCACCCCCTGCCCTGCGTGCCCCATAGTTGACCTTCACCGGACGGCAGAGCCCGGCATACGCGTCCCCTGCGATTTCAGCCCAGCGCAGCAGGATGTCTGGCTCGGCAAAGCCTTGCTTTCCTGCGACTTTGTCGAGTGTCCGTCGCGCTGTCTGGCCAGCTGAACGAAACCCGCGCCCGAACCGTTCGCCGGGGGATCGTTGACGTGAATCAGATCGCGCATGCGCCAAGGGATCAGACCGCTTGTTAAAGTCGGGGTTGCATCTATTTTGGCACCATAGCAGGTCTTTGCAGCTTTACAGGCGCTTTCGAGGATAGGCGGTGCAAAACCGGATAACAAATGCGCGAGCAGACCCTGATCTCCTGCTGGACTGGTACGATCGTACACATCGCGTCCTGCCCTGGCGTGTCAGCCCGTCCGACCGAAAGGCTGGCGTTGCTCCCGATCCTTACCGAATATGGCTGAGTGAGATCATGCTGCAGCAGACGACTGTTGCAGCAGTCACGGACTATTTCATGAAGTTCACCAAGAGATGGCCGGATGTGCATGCCCTGGCGGCTAGTCCGTTGGACGATGTGCTCGCGGCTTGGGCGGGGCTTGGCTACTACGCCCGCGCGCGCAACCTGCACAAATGCGCTGTGATGGTCAGCAGAGATCTGGGTGGCGTGTTCCCCGATGCCGAGGAAGGACTGCTCAAGCTGCCCGGCATCGGGCCCTACACGGCCGCCGCAATCGCCGCGATTGCCTTTGATCGGCGGGCAACCGTTGTGGATGGCAATGTCGAGCGGGTGATGGCGCGCATACATGCCGAAGCGGACGAGATGCCGGGGGTGAAGCCGCGTCTGCGCGGCAGGGCGGAGGAGCTTACGCCTGACACACGACCCGGTGACTATGCTCAGGCTGTCATGGATCTAGGCGCGACGATCTGCACGCCGAAGTCGCCGAACTGCCTGATCTGCCCGTGGCGGGACGCGTGTGCTGGTCGCGCCGAGGGCATTGCGGCGAGCCTCCCTCGCAAGGCGGCAAAACAAGCCAAGCCGATACGTGAGGGCATCGCCTGGATTGTGACCAACGCCGAAGGACAGATCGTAGTCGAGCGCAGGCCTGAAACCGGGCTTCTCGGCGGGATGCTGGCATTGCCGACTGCTGGCTGGGACGCGGGTGGCGACCGTGAGCCACCGCTGGCTGACGCGGATTGGCAAAGTATCGGTGAAGTCCGGCACACCTTCACCCACTTTCACCTCCGCCTCGATGTTCTGCTGGCGAGGGCACCAAAGGGAATGGCCGCCGAGTTCATGGCGTTGGAAGTCGCCGAGGCGGCCATGCCGACCGTTTTTGCCAAGATCTGCCGTCTTGCCCGCGCGCACATCGCTTAGGGCAGTGCCAAGAGCTGGGCCAACAGCTGGGCGACCGGCCATGCCAGCGCCTTAAAGGTTTCGTTAACCTATCGCGCCTAAGGCTGCGCGTGTCCTAATCTCGAGCTTCAACCGTTGCCGGGAAATTGGGCGTGCCCTATGGTCTGGCACGTATCCAGGGATGCAACATGTTTCTCAAAGCTTTACCGTTTGCCGTCTCGTTTACGCTCGCACCTATGGTGGTGCTGGGTGCCCTCTATGGCGGGTGGTGGATCGCCCTGCCGTTCGTCTGGGGCTGGATCTGCATTTCGCTGATGGATCTGGCACTGGGCAAGGATACCTCGAACATGGATCCGGCTACGGCTGACAGCCTGCTGTTCTGGCACGCGCTGATCACGTGGATCTGGGTCCCGGTCCAGATGGCCATGATGCTGGGTTGTTTTTACATCGCTCTGACCGGCGGGCATCTCAGCACCGGAGAGCAGGTAGGCGTGGCGCTGAGTATCGGCGTTGCGACCGGTGCGATTGGAATTAACTTTGCACATGAACTCGTGCACCGGCCAGCGAAATGGGAGCGGCGTCTGGGAGAGCTGCTGCTCCACTCCGTCGCCTATGGACCGTTCGCGACCGAGCATGTCTATGGCCATCACGTCACCGTCGCGACCCCTAAGGATCCGGTGACGGCCCGCAAGGGCGACAGCTTCTTTGTCTTCTTTCCGCGCGCCGTGATCGGCACTTTCCGCTCGGCCTGGGAGATTGACCGCGCCCGTCTTGCAAAGCGCGGCCTGCCGATCTGGCATCACACCAATCCGTTCTGGCGTTACGGGCTTGGGACCGGCGCGTTCCTGGCGTTCGTCATTTGGGCCGGTGGCTGGTGGGGCGTCGTGCTGTTTGCTCTTCAGGCCTATATGGCGGTCTACCAACTCGAAGCGGTCAACTACACCGAACACTATGGTCTTACTCGCAAGTATCTGGGCGAAGGCAAGTTCGAACGGGTCCAACCGCGCCATTCATGGAACGCCGCGCAGACCTTCTCGAACTGGATGCTCATCAACCTTCAGCGCCACTCCGACCACCACTATCGTCCGGACCGGCGCTATCCGCTCCTCCAGCACTACTCGTGGAAGGATGCTCCGCAACTACCATTCGGCTATCCCGTGATGATTGCTCTCGCGGTGTGTCCGCCGGTCTGGTTCAAGGTGATGAACCCTAGGGTCGACCGCTGGCGCGCGGCTTTTTATCCGGAGATCACTGACTGGTCCGCCTATGACAAGGGCCTGAACGGGCGTGATCCCACGGCAGAGCCGAAGGGCGGCATCGAAACCGACGCTGCAATCGCCTAAGCGCTGATTTCTTCCAGCGCCTTGCGCAGATCGTCGGGCAGGGGGACGGGCCTTCGACTCTCCTTCTCGACGTAGACATGGACGAAATGCCCGGCCGCTGCGGCGGCCCGGTCATCCTCGCGAAAGATCCCGACACCGTACTGCACCGAGGACGTGCCGATTCGGTCGACCCGCACCCCGCCCGTCACCGCTTCGGGAAACGAGATTGGTGCGAAGTAGCTGCACGTCGTCTCCACCACGAGACCGATCACATCGCCATCGTGATAGTCGATCAGGCCACGCTCCATCAGGTAGCCGCTCACCGCCGTGTCGAAGAACGAGTAGTAGTTCACGTTGTTCACATGGCCATAGACGTCATTGTCCATCCACCGCGTCGTGATCGGGCGGAAGATGCGATAAGCGTCGCGGGCGGGCGGTTCCTGCCTCATGCGCGTTGGCGCTGTTCGCTGGGGGCACCGCGTTCGCGATATGGCGTGCGGTTGAAGTGCCCTCGGTAGCATTTCGAGAAATGCGACGGGGAGGTGAAGCCGCAGGCCAACGCGACATTAATCACGCTCATGTCGGTTTGCAGGAGCAGGTTGCGCGCCTTCTCCAGCCTGAGTTCCATGTAGTACCGCTTGGGCGAGCGGTTGAGGTACCGGCGGAACAGGCGCTCAAGCTGGCGGGTCGACATGCTGACGCCTTTGGCCAGCTCCGAAGGGCTGATCGGCTCCTCGGTGTTGCGCTCCATGGTTTGGATGATCGAGACCAGTTTGGGATGGCGCACCCCGATGCGCGCGGGGATCGACAGGCGCTGCTCGTCTTGATCGCCCCGCACCGGCGCGTGGATCAGCGAGTCGGCCACCAACGACGCCAGATCGGGGCCGTGGTGTTCCGAGATTAATTGGAGCATCATGTCGGTCGCCGCAGTGCCGCCCGCACAGGTGAAGATGCCGTCCTCGACACAGAAGAGCAGGTTTGAAAGCTCGGTCTCCGGAAACTCTTCGGCGAAGGCCGCCTGATTCTCCCAGTGGATCGTACAGCGCTTGTCGTCCAGCAGTCCCGCTTTGGCGAGGATATGTGACCCGGTGCATACGGCCCCAAGACCAACTCCGCGGCGGGATTGCTTGCGCAGCCAAGTCAGGATCGGGCGCGACGCAGCTTCGCGCAATTCAAGACCGGCGCAGACGACAATTGCAGTGTCGCGCGACAGATCTTCCAGACCCATATCGCCAGTGATCGCGCACCCGTTCGAGCAGATAACGGTGGCGCCGTCTTCGGAGGCCACTTTCCATGCATAGAGCGGGCGGCGGGAAATACGGTTCGCCAGACGCAGCGGCTCTATCGCTGCGGCAAATGCGATCATCGAGAACTGCGGCGTCAGCAAGAACACGTACTCGCGTGTCTTCGCATCATCAAAATCAGGCGTTGTCATGCAGCAAGACCCTACTCATGCTTTAACAGCAAGATCCCAACCGCGCCGAAGCGCACCTTACACGCGACCTTTCGCACAGTTTTTTGGCCGGTCAAGCTGGAAATGCATTGCGGCGAATCATGGCGGTAATGAGGTTGGCAACCGCAAGGGGACTCGGATATACGAGCGCTCCGTTATTTGGAGGAGACAGGGCAATGACCCGCAACTGGACACGTGATAGCTGGCGCACTCTGACAGGGTTGCAGATGCCGGTCTATCCGGACGAGGCGAAGCTGAGGGACGTGGAGGCAAAACTGGCTTCCTATCCGCCGCTCGTCTTTGCGGGAGAAGCGCGCGATCTCAAGGCCCGTTTGGGTGCCGTATCGCGCGGCGAAGCATTTTTGCTCCAGGGTGGCGACTGCGCCGAGAGCTTTGCCGAGTTCACCGCCGACAACATCCGCGACACCTTCCAGGTGCTTCTGCAGATGGCTGTTGTTCTGACGTTCGGGGCGCGCAAGCCGGTGGTCAAGGTTGGGCGCATGGCCGGGCAGTTCGCCAAGCCGCGGTCCTCTGACATGGAAACCGTGGGCGATCAGACGCTGCCATCCTATCGCGGGGACATCATCAACGGGTTCGACTTCACCGAGGAGGCCCGCATCCCGGATCCTGATCGTATGCTACAGGCCTATCTGCAATCGGCGGCGACGCTGAACCTGCTCAGGGCTTTTGCTCAAGGCGGCTTTGCCGATCTTCAGCGGGTCGCGGCCTGGAACCTCGGCTTTGCCAAGGGTGGTCCCCAGTCCGAGCGGTACATGGCGATGGCAAGCCGTGTGCAGGACGCGGTCGACTTCATGTCGGCCACCGGTGTCACGTCGGAGAACGCACATCCCTTGCGCGGGGTTTCGTATTATACCAGCCACGAGGCACTCCTCCTGCCGTACGAGGAGCAGTTGGTGCGGGTCGATTCGACCACGGGCGAGACCGTTGCAGGGTCCGGACACATGATCTGGATCGGTGACCGGACCCGTCAGCCCGATGGCGCACATGTCGAGTTCTGCCGCGGGGTGATCAACCCGATTGGCCTCAAATGCGGCCCGTCGCTCGAGCCTGCGGAACTGATCCGTCTGATCGACCTTCTGAACCCCGCGAATGAGGCCGGCCGTCTAACGCTGATCTGCCGGACCGGAGCGGGCAAGGTGGCTGACCACCTGCCGGGCTGGATCCGTGCGGTCCAGCATGAAGGCAAATCGGTGGTCTGGTCTTGCGATCCGATGCACGGGAACACGATCAAGTCGGATTCGGGCTACAAGACCCGGCCATTCGACAAGGTCTTGCAAGAGGTTCGGGAGTTCTTTGAGGTCCATTCCGCAGAAGGCACCTATGCTGGCGGTGTGCATTTCGAGATGACCGGTCAGGATGTCACGGAGTGCATGGGCGGCATGCACGAGGTCACGTCTGAGGATTTGCGCAACCGTTATCACACGGCCTGCGATCCGCGTCTGAATGCGTCCCAGGCACTGGAACTGGCGTTCCTTTTGGCCGAAGCGCTGGAAGAAACCGGGGGCGTCTCGGAGACTGCGGTCGCGAGCTAGACCCGGCCGAACTCCATCCAATCAACGACCCTCCTTGCGGGGAGGGCTCAGGGGAGGCGGTCTTGGACTTTGCCCTTGTGCTGACGGCCGCGCCGAATGCGGGCCTTTCCGATGTCGAGATCGCCGATGCGCGGTCACAACTGACCGAGGCGGGTCCGGCGCGGCGTCTGTCTGACAGCGCCGCCGAGATACCGGTCAACAGACGCCAGACCCTCGAGCTCTCAGGGGTGGATGCGAACTGCGTCCCGCTAGCCAACCGGCGCAAACGCCTGCTGATCGCGGATATGGATTCGACCATGATCCCGGTCGAGTGCATCGACGAAGTCGCCGACTTCGCAGGCGTGCGTGATCAGGTCGTGGCCATCACCGAGCCCGCAATGCGCGGAGAGATTAGTTTCGAAGACGCACTGCACGCGCGTGTCGCCCTGCTGAAAGGTCTGCCCGAGGCGAAATTGCAGGACGTCTACGACGCCCGGGTCAGCCTGAACCCCGGCGCTCGGGTGGTGGTCCAGACGATGAAGGCTCACGGCGCGTACGCTGCGCTGGTTTCGGGCGGTTTCACCTTCTTTACCGAGCGGGTCGCGGCGGCTGCAGGGTTTGACGAGAACCGCGCCAATTCGCTCCTGGCCGAAAACGGTTCTCTCACCGGCAAGACGGGGCTCCCCGTACTGGGCCGGGCGGCCAAGCTGGATGCGCTGGGCGAGATCACCACACGCCTTGGCATCGGCATGGACGACGCATTGGCCGTCGGGGATGGGGCAAACGATCTTGCCATGATCGGAGCCGCGGGCCTCGGCGTCGCCTATCACGCGAAACCTATTGTTGCCGCTGAAGCCGATGCTTCACTCAGCCATGGCGATCTCACAGCTTTGCTATATCTTCAGGGTTTCAAGGCAGAAGACTTCGTAACGGGTTGACCCTGCGATGGCCTGAAACATGGCTGAACCCATTGTGAGTTGGTTGGTGAGGCCTGCGTACCTACTTTCCCTCCAAAGGATGGGAGTACTCCATGCACAATATCACGCCGCCCCGTTGGGCGATGTCCGAGGCTGCTGCAACCCCGGAAGACGTTTTCCTGAACCGTCGGCAATGGCTGATGACAGCCGGACTGGGCGGAGCAGGTCTGCTTGCCAGTGGGCTAACGCAGCACGCGCTGGGCGCTGCGCCGAAGGATCCATGGGTTCCTGAGGCGCCGCAGAACCCGGCCTATGTTGATCCCGGGAGGCCGATCACGCCCGAAGACGTCAACACGACGTACAACAATTTCTACGAGTTCGGCTCGCACAAGCAGATCTATAATGCTGCGGAGGCGCTTCAGACTGACCCGTGGACGATCACTGTGGATGGTTTGGTAGACAAGCCGTTCGAGATCGGGATCGAAGATCTGATTGCCAAGATGCCGATCGAACAGCGTGTATATCGCCACCGCTGTGTGGAGGCATGGTCGATGGTCGTGCCATGGATCGGTTTCCCGCTGAAGGCGTTAGTCGAGATGGCCAACCCGCAGGGCTCGGCCAAGTTTGTACAGTTCCAGACCTTCCAGGATCCGGAGATCGCGCGCGGGCAACGCCAGCACTGGTATCCTTGGCCCTATACCGAAGGGCTGACCATGGCTGAGGCGACGAACGACCTCGCGCTGATGGTTGTCGGCGCTTATGGCAAGGTGTTGCACAAGCCGTTCGGCGCGCCGATCCGTCTGCATACGCCGTGGAAGTATGGCTTCAAGCACATCAAGAGCATTGATCGGATCACCTTTACCGAGGAACGCCCGGTCAGCTTCTGGGAAGAATTGCAAGACAAGGAGTATGGCTTCTGGGCGAATGTGAACCCTGAAGTGTCACATCCGCGCTGGAGCCAGGCGAGCGAGCGTGTCCTCGGAACAGATGAGAAGATCCCGACGCTCCTTTTCAACGGCTATGGTGATGAGGTTGCGGGCTTGTATACCGATCTTGATGTCGGGGATGCGCTCTGGCGTTGACCGGTGCGCGGGTACGCGTGCGACAAAACCAAAACCCTGAATACGAAAAAGGCGGCCCGGGCGCCGCCTTTTCTGTGGTCCTTCTCGATCAGGTCAGGAGGCGGTGGCCTCGTCTCCGATCGGGTCATAGTCGCTGCCTTCGGAACGGTCGGCTTGCGCCATCCGTCTGCCGTCCTTCATCGTAATCCTCAGGCGGCTGAGGCGACGCTCCAGCGCCCACCAGAGCAGCACCGACACCGTCGGGAGCGCAAAGAATACGATTTTGCGGAAGGCACCGCCGTTCAAGAATTCACCCGAGATGAATTCGCGAAGCAGCAGCTCGATCAGAAGAAGGTTGATGATCGCCGCCAGAATAACGATGGCAGCCGCGGCAATTGTACCGGTTTCAATCCAGGCAAGATCTTCGATCGTCGGACTTGTCCGGCTCGCGATCTGAGCGAGCGCAGCACCAACCAACGGGTAGACGACGAGAACCCAGCCAGGAACCGGATCGGTGCGCACCAACAAAATCGCCAGCATCAGCACCGCAATCGCGCCAGAAAACAACACGCTCCAAATGAAGTTTTTCGACATCTGCGTTCCCACATTTATGCGGTCGGAAGCCGACCGTCTTCGACACCGGAGGGCGCTCGGATTTCCAAAAGCGGCCTACACCACTTTTGAACACTCCGCACTCTCCAATTCACCCCACAAACTCTGCTAGGTTCCAAAGATGGCAAAATAAAGTCTGTTTGTTTACAGGCAATTGAAGAGCAAAGTTAATGTTGCATGAAAGAATCACAGGCTGACGTAGCGTAAATCGAAACGTCCGTAGAGTTGTAAAAATGCGCCATTTTCGGCTCCTGGTAGAAGCTGTGGCCGGATCTCAACCAGGAATACTTATTACAGGCAAAAAAAGAGCCGGGCACTAGGCCCGGCCAGTTCAACAGGGAGGTATCACAACCTGAAACGCCATAAGCGCTTCGTTGAAAGAGGTAAGCCGGACATTGCTGACTTACAAGATTGGATGGCTGCTCTCTGGGGCATAGCCGATATGCGTTTTATGCAACACTGTTGCGGGGCATTGTCACAGTTTGAAATGTGAACCGCTTCTGAACCAATTCTCAAGCAACCTTAGGTGTGCCAGCGTTTTGACTGAATTGCGTAACCTGGGCGAACAGGAAATCCCGGAACGCCTGCACGCGCTGTGAACGGCGCAGCTCTTGTGGGTAACAGAAATAAGCCGTGAACTCGGGCGACGTGTCCTCGGCCATCACATTCATCAATTCGGGATAGTCCCGTGTCACGTAATCGGGTAGGGCCGCAATGCCGAGGCCCGAAATCGCCGCGTTCAAAATACCGAAATAGCTGTTCATCGTCAGGTGCGAACTGCGCTCGGACGAAAACTTCGAGCTGACCCATACCCGCGAGGCTTCTGGCTGCGGTGCGGTCGGGCTGAAGCTGATGAACCGGCGCTCCAGCAGGTCCTTTTCACTCTCGGGCGCGCCAAACTCGTCGATATAGCCCCTGGACGCATAAAGACGCATGCGCACCTGCATCATCGGGCGCCGGATCAGCTCTGATTGTTTCGGCTCGCCAAAGCGTATTGCGACATCGGCCTCGCGCATCGCCAGATCCAGCGTGTCTTCGGTCAGGATCATGTTGACGGAAATGTCGGGATGCGCCTCGAACAACGTCGGCAAGCGCGGCGCTAGCCAGGACGTGCCGAACCCCGCCGTGGTAGTCACCCGAAGATCGCCGAACACTTCGTCCTTGGAGTCCTTGATCTCGGCAGCCGCCTGGGTCAGGCGTTTTGACATCGCCCATGTCGCCTCGTAGAGGATCTCGCCTTGTTCCGTAAGCAGCAGGCCACGTGCATGGCGGTGGAACAGCGTTGCCCCCAACTGCTCTTCAAGCCCGCGGATCTGGCGGCTGATCGCAGATTGGCTGAGGTGAAGCTGATCGCCCGCATGGGTCAGCGACCCAGCATCGGCGACGGCATGAAACACCCTGAGCTTGTCCCAATCCATTGGTTTCAATGGCCTCCGCGGAATGTGTCTGCCCAACCAGCGGACATCTGTTATCAAGGACCTGGGCGAAATGCCTAGAGGCGACTCGTCTCAGTGATGAAGAATGAGGATACCATGACGCGCATATGGGGTTGGCTAACGGTGATTGCCATGGCCGTTGCCGCGCCAGTTCTGGCGGGAGCCGAGGAGCTGTCGGGCAGTTACTACGGCATTGACGAAGCCAGTGGCGCGTCGATCCGTATTGCACCCGACCCCGGAGGATACACCGGGACGTTTTATGATCCACAAGGCGCAAGCCAGCGGTTCGAAGCCGATCGCGATGGCGACACCGCGCAGGCCGTTCTGGACATGGACGGGCAAACCGTTCTGATGCGCATGGCTCCGCTGCCCTTTGGCGCGGAAGTGGCGATCATTCCCTTCAATGCACAGGGTCAGCTTGTGCCCGGCGGCGGTCTGGTCCTGAACTTCGTGCGCGAAGGTATAGATCTGCCGGATCAACCCGCCGACTTCGTTGCGGCCCCGCGTGAACCTGGCCAACGGATTGCGGGCAATGCGTTCCTCGCGAGCTATCAGTTCTGGGATCCGGTGGGTGTGCGCAACGGTTATCTCGGCTTGCCCGACCGGTTCCGCAGGCTTCTCAAGCTGTTTCCGGCGGTTCAGCTCGACGTAATCTGGAAGCTGTGCCTTGCGCCAGGATCAGATCGGGCGCTGGCCGATGCGCTGCGCGGGCAGGGCATTGCCTGTGAGGAAGTTCTGGAAAGCCTTGCGAAGGCCCAGCGCGACAACCGGTTCAATGACTACAAGACCGAAGTTGAAGCCGAGCGCAGCTCTCTCAGGATGTCGGTGCGCTGTGCCGATGGTTATGTCGAAAGCAAATCCGATTGCGATGCCGCGGCACGCAAGATGTCCGAAGCAGCGGTTTCACTCCGCACGGCGGCCTCTGTCCTCCGCCGTTACCGCTGAACAACCGGCTCTACTGCACCTTCAGGCCATTTATCGTTATGCCCTCTTCGCCGAACGTCACATCGGTCTCCCATTCATCTTCACCGTCGGTGGGTTTGGCATAGACCTGCAGGATCGCATCTCCCATGCTGAGCAGTTCAGCGGGGACGAGCCCCGACTTGCCAAGCGCATCGATCAGGGCTTTTGGCCCCTTCAGGTCGACCTTCAGTGTGCCAAGCGGCAGTCCGATCGGCTGAAGCATCTCGATATCACCCGCCGCACGGACCGATGCGCCAAGCGCGCTCATGGCAATCTCGTCAACGATGACGTTGCCCACCTCGAACGGGGGTGCTTCGCCGGGTCTGAGTTCATCGAACCGCTTTGTCACCTTTGCCGTCCCGCCAATGTTGATCGCCAGATTGGCCGGCCCGCGGGGCAGCGCGCCCTCCGGGTCGAACTGATCCCACGTCGCTTTATCGGCGTTCAGGTCATCGATGCTGAGTTTTAGCGCAATGTCTGATGGCGCCTCGGTGGGGGCCATTGGCATGCGATAGCGCGCCTGGAGACCGCTGACCGTGATTGTGCCATCGAAGGGATCAGCCGCGACGCTCGTGCTCAGTGTCCACCTGTTGTCGCGGCTTTCGCTTTGCACATCGATACCGCCGCTGGTCAGTTCGTAGATCCCGGTGGCCGTCGCAGCGGCAAAAGTTAACGACCCGCCCTCGGGATCATCGGGCGTGCCCACCGTCACGGTGCCGTTGATTTGGCCTGTCTGGAACGCGCCATCAATGCCGCCGGGCGCACCGCCATAAACAACCTCATAGAGAGACGACCATGCATCGATGCCGCCGCTACCGGTTAGTGAAACCGACGAATAGCTTAACTGGGATGCAGACGGTTGACCGTCTTCCGGCGTCGTCGCGACATCGACCCCAATGGTACCCGCGATCATACGGCTCACCAGTTTGTCGCCCCGCGGCATGAAACCGGTATCCAGCCCTGAGAACGCCAAAAGCACACGCGAGGGATAGTCCTTCTGATCGACAATCAAGTCCAGGCTGGCCGCAGTTGCTGCAACGGACCGGTCGGCGGGGGAAAGGCCTTCGGCTACGACCACCAGATTCTTGGCTTTCCCTTCAATTGTCAGAACCCGTGGTAGACTGGGATTCACCGCGCGCCGCTCGTCGGGGATGGGAAGGGCTGCGGTGAACGTGTCCGGTAGAGTGAAGACCAGCCGCGTCGGCGCGCTCGCATCGGCGGCCACCGTCAGTTGGGGAAACTGGACCAGCAACCCATTGATCGTGCGCGTCGCCGCGACATCCGTCAGGTCCATCTGATAGCCCGCGGGAAAGCCGCTGATGCTCTGATTGCCATAGGTGACAGTCCAGCCACGCGCCTCAAGCTGGGCCAACTCGAAATCCACACGCTGTTCGACTTCGCCCTTGCCCATATACCAAAGGGCGGACCATCCGATGGCTCCGACGGCCAGGATGCCGCCTCCAATCAGCAGGAGTTTCTTCATCTGGTCTTGTCCTTTTCCTCGTCCCGGCAACCAGTCTCAGGGCAGCAAACCCGCCGCATCTGCGCCCAGCGGGTTTTCAGGTTTGGAGATCATGTAGCGTGTCACCCAGATCAAGCGTTCTTCCGCTCTTGTGATCGCGACATAGGCAAGGCGTTTCCAAAGCTGGATGCCCGCTTCGTCCTGGCCCGCACGGGCGGCCGCGAAAAGATCCGGGGCAAAGACCTGCACCGTCGGCCATTGCGAACCCTGCCCCTTGTGGATCGTGCAGGTCGAGCCATGCAGAAAGAGCGCACCCGACCGCGCCGCCGAGATGATGATCGGCTCTTCCTCGTCCGGGCTTTCGATCTGAATGATCGATGCGACCGAAATACCGGACTCTTCGGTGCCGAGAATATTTACCCGGGCAAACCCCGGTTTGCGCCCGGGCCCCAGATACGTCGCCTGTGCGCCTTTGATCAGCCCGCGCGCCTCGAGGTCCATGCGTTGTTTGCGTTGTTTCAACGGCAATTCGAGCCCGTCGCAGATGAGCGGCTCGCCCGGCACCAGCATTCGCTCCGGCACCTGATGGGCCAGCCGAAACGCCTTGATCAGCCGCATCCGCGTCTTGTTGCGCCAGACCAGAAGTGGGCTCTCGCACATCAGTTCAGCGTCGGCGCGCTGGGCAATCTGCACCCGGTCATCATTGCGGGCCGCGTCTTGAACGGCCTCCTCAAAGTCTTCAAAGGCCAGTGCGTCCTGGCCCAGCATATGTGCAAGATCGAGGATCGGGTTGTCGGCGGCCTGTCGGTGAATCCGCGCCAGCGCGTGCAGACGGCTTTCCGGTAGAGTTTCGAAGATCATCCGACCGCGCGTGCCGACCGGGGCCAACTGCGCCGGGTCGCCGAAAAGGACAATCAGCCCGAAGATCTCACGCAGATCCTCCAGCCCCTGCTCGTCCAGCATCGAGCCTTCGTCAACCAGCGCGATATCCAGTGGCTCGTCCCGCCTCTTCCAGCCTGTGATGAAATCCGAGCCGCGCAGACCCGCCGCCGCGAATGCGCCGGGGATCGAGTTCTGCTGTTCATAGAACGCATGTGCCCGGTTCAGCGCTTCGTCCGCCAGCCCCTCAATCTCGGGACGCGTCTTGCGCTCCCCTTCCAGCCACTCAGCCAGCTTCTCGTATTCCGGGTCGTAGACCGGCGTGTAGATGATCCGGTGGATGGTGGTTGCCGGAACGCCCTTGTTGCGCAGGACGCTCGCGGCCTTGTTGGTCGGTGCGAGCACGGCATAGGATCGCCGGTTCTGTTTTCGCGATGGCTCCCAATCAGGCCGGATCGCGGCCAGTCCCATCTGTTCCAACTGGTGCGCCAACTCCGCCAAAAGCACAGTCTTGCCCGAGCCTGCTTTACCCATGACCGCAAGCACATCGGCGCGGGTTGAGGTGTTGCCACGGGGGGTCGTCTCGCCGGTGTCGAGGTCGACGCCATACTGTTCCAGCGCGCCCGAGATCGCATCCCAGGCCGTCTGTTGGTCATCGGAGAAATCGACGCTTTCGCGCACGGGTTCGAACATGGGGCCTTGGTAGGCCGTCCGGGCGTCTCAGACCAGTGCCAATTCGGCACCCGTGCGCGGGATCAGCTTGCTGAGGATGCGATCAGTTCGGCCTGACTGACGATCACCTCGGCCTGCCGGATCGACGCAAGATCGATCAGCTTGCCGTCCAGCGTCACCGCGCCCTGGCCTGCCTTCTTGGCCTCTTCCATCGCGGCCAGCACGCGCTTGGCCTTCTCAACCGCGGCGTCTGAGGGCGTGAACACCTCATTCGCCAGTGCGATCTGGTTCGGATGGATTGCCCATTTTCCGACCATGCCCAGGGTTGCCGAGTTCAGCGCCTGTTGCTTGAACCCTTCCGGGTCCGAGAAATCGCCAAACGGGCCATCCACAGGCAACAGCCCGTGCGTCCGGCAGGCGGCGACGATCGCCACTGTCGGATAGTGCCACGGGTCGGCGAAATGGCGCGCGCGCTCCTCGCCCGGTGCACCGACCATGGCGTAATTTTCCTGCGTCCCCCCGATCGCAGTCGTCGCCATGCCCATAAACGCCGCATAGTCAGCGGGGCCGAGGCTCATCGCCTCCATTCGCGGGCTGGCTGCAGCGATCTCCTCGACGTGGGCAAGGCCCGCTGCCGTCTCGATGATACACTCGAACCCGATCCGTTTGGTCTTGCCCACCTTCTGCTCAGCGGCCGAGACCAGACAATCCACGGCATAGATGTCCTTGGCGTTTCCTGCCTTGGGGATCATGATCAGATCGAGCCGATCGCCAGTCTTTTCCACCAGTTCGATCACGTCGTCGTACCAGAACTCGGTGTCGAGCCCGTTGATCCGCACCGACACGGTCTTGGCTCCGAAATCCAGTGTATTCAGGGCCTCGACGATGTTCGCGCGCGCCTGGATCTTGTCGTCGGGAGCCACCGCATCCTCGAGATCCAGATTGAGCACGTCGGCGTCCGAGGCGATCATCTTCTCGAACAGGGCGGGGCGCGAGCCCGGTCCGAACAACTGACAACGGTTGGGGCGGCCCGGGGGTGCGGGCTGGACGGTGAAGCTCATGGGCGATTCTCCAGCGCGAAATAATATTGCGCGCCCGTATAGTGTGCAGCGCAGCATCGGTCAATGCGACCGGTCCGCAGACCCGCCATGAGGAATTTGGTGCAGGCTCATATGCGCTCGGCTTGACCACTATCGGGGCTTGTCGTACGCCACATTCATGGTCCGGCCCATCCTCATACACCCCGATCCGCGCCTGAAGAAGGTGTGCGATCCCGTGCCTGAGATCACCAGCGACGTCCAAGCGCTGGCACGGATCATGTTGCACACGATGTATGATGCGCCCGGTATTGGTCTGGCTGCGCCGCAAATCGGTGTCAACGCGCGCATGCTGGTTATGGACTGTGCCAAGCCCGACGATGGCGAGGAGGCCAAACCGATGTGTCTGATCAATCCCGAGATCATCTGGTCTTCGGAGGAGACAGGCGAGTACGAGGAAGGCTGTCTTTCGATCCCGGACGTCTTCGCCAATGTTACCCGACCCCTTGCGGTGAAGGTGCGGTTTCTGGATCAGGAGGGCGCGGCCAAGGAGGGAACCTTCGATGGCATCTGGGCGACCTGCGTCCAGCACGAGATCGACCACCTAAATGGCAAGCTCTTTATCGACTATCTCAGCGCGACTCGGCGCCAGATGATTACGGCCAAGATGAAGAAGCTCAAGCGCGACAAGGCGCGCGCCTGAGCCATGTCCGCTCCGGGCGAAAAACGCCTTCCCGACACGCACCGGCCTTATGTGATGTTTCCCGATCCGCGCCTGCGTGCGGTAGCGGACCCGGTCGAGGCCGTGACGGACGAGACCCGCGCGATCTGGGACGAGATGCTTCTGGCAATGTACACGATGCCGGGCGTCGGGCTGGCCGCGCCGCAGCTTGGGATCGGCTTGCGTCTCGCGGTGCTGGATTGCTCGGACACGCGCGATCAACCGGTGCGGCTGGCCAATCCGGAAATCGTCAGCCTTGCCGAGACGTCTATTGCGCGCGAGGAAGGCTCGCCCAATCTGCCCGGCTTTTACGAGCAGGTCGAACGTCCGATCAGCGCCGAGGTGCGTTTCCTGAACCAGTGGGGCAAGGAAGAGGTCCAGACCTTCCGCGCGATGTGGTCGGCCAGCGTTCAGCATCAGATCGACCATCTCAACGGCAAGCTGTTCATCGATCGCCTGCCGGCGTTCCGGCGGCGACGCCTTCTCGAGAAACACCGCAAACAGACCCGCGGGCGCAAGCCTGCGAAAGGCTGAGCCATGCGGCTGGCTTTCATGGGAACGCCGGAATTCGCGGTGGTGGTACTGCGGGCATTGCTCGATGCCGGGCATGACGTGGTTCGCGTTTATACCCAACCGCCTCGACCTGCCGGGCGGGGTAAGGCGTTGCGCCCTTCACCGGTTCACAAGCTAGCCGAGGAGGCGGGGATCACCGTGGAAACGCCAGAGAAGTTTCGCGATCCCGAAGTCCTGGCAGAGTTTGCCGCGCTCGACCTCGCTGCTGCTGTGGTGGTTGCATACGGTCAGATTCTGCCGCAACAGGCGTTGGATGCGCCGCGCCTCGGCTGTTTGAACCTCCATGCCTCGTTGCTGCCGCGCTGGCGCGGGGCGGCTCCGATACAGCGCGCGATCATGGCAGGCGATGTCGAGACCGGCGTTGGGGTGATGCAGATGGAGGCCGGGCTCGATACCGGCCCAGTGCTCGCTGAGGCACGCACCCCCATCGGACCGGAGGACACCGCTGCCACATTGCATGACCGGCTAGCCGAGATCGGTGCGCCGCTGATGGTCGAAACCCTCGCCGCGCTGGACGCTGGCGTGGTCTCACCCCGGCCCCAAAGCGAAGACGATGTGACCTATGCCCACAAGATCGACAAGGCCGAGGCAAGGATCGACTGGACCCGCCCGGGCCCGGAGGTCGATTGCCACATCCGCGGGCTCTCGCCGTTCCCCGGTGCGTGGTGCGAAATTGGTGGCGAGCGCGTGAAGATTCTGCTCAGCAAATCCGAGCCCGAGGACGGTACGCCCGGCGCCGCCCTCGATAACGGATTGCTGATCGCCTGCGGCTCGGGTGCTGTCCGCCTCACACGCCTGCAACGGGCCGGCAAGAAACCCGGCGACGCCGCCGATTTCCTGCGCGGCTTGCCTGTCCCGAAAGGCACGGTCTTGCCATGACGGCGGCGAAGAAACCCCGTTCCGCCGGCATGTTCCAGCCGCAGGTCTCCGCTCAGCCGCGTCCGCTGATGAAGGACCGTACCGCGCCGGGATGTTACCGTGCTAAGGTCCTCACACTCTTCCCCGGTGCCTTCCCGGGGACGCTCAACGAAGGGCTCACCGGCAAGGCACTGAAGGATGGGCTCTGGACCTGCGATCCCATCGATATCCGCCGCTTCGCCACCGACCGCCATCGTACCGTCGATGACACCGCGGCAGGCGGTGGGCCGGGCATGGTTCTCAAGCCGGATGTCCTTGCAAAGGCTATAGACTTTGCCACCCGAGATGGTGTATCGGATCGCGCGCGTTGGCCGGTGATCTATCTCTCGCCGCGCGGGCGGCCCCTGACGCAGACCCGAGTGACCGAACTGGCCAAGGCCGACGGTGTCACGCTGCTCTGCGGCAGGTACGAGGGCGTGGACCAACGGATACTGGACGCGCGCCAGATCGAGGAGATCTCGATCGGAGACTACGTGCTGACGGGCGGAGAGCTGGCCGCACAGGTTCTGCTCGACGCGGTCATTCGGCTGAGACCCGGCGTGCTGGGCAATGCCGAGAGCACCGAGGAAGAGAGTTTTTCGCGGGGGCTCCTCGAGCATCCGCACTATACCAAGCCCCAGCTCTGGGAGGGGCGCGCGATACCGGAAGTGCTGCTCTCCGGCCATCATGCGAACATCGCCGCCTGGCGGCGCGACCAGAGCGAACGGCTGACACGGGAACGTCGTCCCGACCTCTGGCGGGCCTATGCCGATACCGCGCACGCGGAGACGGACAAGGACCCGAAGGCAAGCCCAGAGCAATCGGACGCGCACACCACCGCCGGCAAAGGCGGGAAAGAAAAGGATTAGGACGATGAACCTTTTGGAACAGCTCGAAGCCGAGCACATCAACGAGCTTGGCAAAGACATTCCCGACTTCGCACCGGGCGATACCGTGCGGGTCGGCTTCAAGGTCACCGAGGGCACACGCACCCGTGTGCAGAACTACGAAGGCGTCTGCATCGGCCGCAAGGGCGGCGGCACGCTGGGCGGCAGCTTTACGATCCGCAAAATCAGTTTCGGTGAAGGGGTCGAGCGTGTGTTCCCCCTCCACTCGCCGAACATCGACGCCATCACCGTGGTCCGCCGCGGTAAGGTCCGCCGGGCCAAACTCTACTACCTGCGCTCGCGTCGCGGTAAATCGGCCCGGATCGTCGAGAAGACGAACTACAAGCCCCTCAACAAGGGCGACGGCGCTTCCGCCAAATAGAACGTCTGCTTCGGAGCGTGCGCTCCGGGGCAAGAATCGGCAACACCGGCGCGGGGGCGTGTATACCCCGCCCCGCATGCCGGACCCGGTGAGAGCCGGGCGCCGAGATCGATCAAACCTTCAGGCCGCAGCGGTGTCTGAGAAGGCTGGTTCATCACCGCCTGAGACCCCGTGG
>CAYYZH010000006.1:5196-47329 GCA_964475765.1 uncultured Limibaculum sp. | reverse complement strand
GAATTTCGACTTGGTCACGCTGTCGTTCACGTTGATCGCGGGGATCGGCAGATGGCCGTCTCGGCTCAGCTCGTAAAGCCGATGCACACCGGTAGTGGTCTCCTCCGAGACACCCTTGATCTGATCGCGCGTCTTGGTGAACCATCCCGGGCTTTCTGCCATGCGCTTCTTGATCTGGGCCTTGATGACCTCTTCCTCTTCCGAGGACGGAACCGCGAGGATGTCCTCACCGGCTTCGGCCCGCGCGCCTAGCAGAACATAAAGCGTCGCATCGCCACCGTCGTCGAGGATCAGATTCGGCCCATCCGGGAACATGAATGACTTGTCAAGGTAATCCCAATGCTCCTCCAGCGACTGGCCCTTGACGGCGAAGACCGGCACGCCAGCCGCGGCAATGGCTGCCGCCGCATGATCCTGAGTCGAGAAGATGTTGCACGAGGCCCAACGCACATCGGCGCCCAGAGCCGTCAGCGTCTCGATCAGAACACCGGTCTGGATGGTCATATGCAGTGAGCCGACAATCCGTGCGCCTTTCAGAGGCTGACTGGACCCGTATTCCTCGCGCGTTGCCATCAGGCCTGGCATTTCAGTCTCGGCAATATCAAGTTCCTTGCGCCCGAAATCGGCGAGGGAAATGTCCTTTACGGCATAGTCGGTCATGTCAGTGCTCCAGCTCCGGCCCGGCGGCCCCGCGATAAAACAGGCGCGCCCTATATCAGCACCCGTTACCTACGACAACGCGCGTTTCCGCACGCCTCATTTTGGGGCTGGAACCGATGCCGCAATGATGCATTGGCGCAATAAAAGCCTAAGTCGAATATGGTGTCGATGGCGAGGATGACGATCAACTGGCACAGTTTGGATCGGTCAGTGGCAAGCATTAGTCTAGAACAGCAGATTTGAAACAACCTAAAGTAGCGAATTGATCAAAGGTGCTTTCTTTCCCCGTCTGGTCGAGCAACATTACTCAAAGAGTAAACGGGGTGATAAGTACAGGGTGAGACAGTGAAACTGGTAAATTGTGGTGTCTGCACGCTTGCAGGCTTGGTGTTCGCGGCGCAAGCACATGCTGTCAGCGTTACGCCAAATAATAATCCATCGGCTCTCTCAAGCGCGCTGAATGGCGGACACGGTGTAACGGTCACGGGCTCTTCCGTATCGGGAGACCCAGCGCAGTTCGGGACTTTTTCTGGAGGCCCGTCGTCAGGCATTGGGTTCAGCAGCGGTGTGATCCTTTCGACCGGGCGAGCATTGGATGCTGAGGGGCCGAACGGTTCAGACAGCACAACGTCTACGTTTGCGCGTCCTGGCGCCGGGCCAAACCCGGGCGGTGATGCTGCGATATTGGACATCAGCTTCACAACGACCACAGGGGCCCTCTACTTCAACTACGTGTTTGCGTCCGAGGAATTCAACGAGTTCGCAAATTCCCAGTTCAATGACGGTTTTCTGGCGCTCCTGAATGGCCTGACGCTGGCTGACAACATTGCTCTCGTTCCAGGCACAACTGAACCTGTCTCAGTGAACACCGTAAATGGCGGAAACCCGTTAGGCACTGCTGTCTCGAATCCCGGTCATTTCATCAACAATGACCGCAGCGATGGTGGGCCGTTTTTCGACATCGAGTATGACGGTTTCACCGAAGTCTTCAGTGCCGAGGCCACAGGGCTGGACGTGGCGGCCGAGCATACGATTTCGCTGATCATCCAGGATGTGCCGGACACGCTCACCGATTCAGCGGTGTTCCTCCAGGGCGGCAGTTTCTCCGGAGTTTCGCTGTCGGCGACAACGCTCGCGCCTGCAGTTGTGCCGATTCCCGCCACCTTGCCACTGCTATTTGCGGCTCTTGTCGGATTTGGCTGGGTCAGCCGCCGAAGGGCTTGAGGGCTCGGTACTCCTCACCACTTGCCTGTCGTCATCATGCTGGTTGGCAAATCGCTTGATCGCTGCAATGGTCCGTCCCTCTTCGCGCAGGCCTTGGCAGGTGAGGTGAATGGACATGCCACGCGCATGGCAACGGATGCTTTCGGGTCGGCGGCTGGATCTGCTGGACCCGTCTCCGCTGGATATCGAGATCGAGGACATTGCCCATGGCCTTGCCCGGGTGGCACGCTGGAACGGTCAGACACTTGGGCGCCATCCCTATTCGGTGGCCGAACACTCACTGCTGGTTGAGGAAATCTTTGGCATCTACAAGCCCGCCGCCTCGATCGAGGATCGCCTGACCTGCCTGTTACACGATGCCCCGGAGTACGTGATCGGTGACATGATCTCACCCTTCAAGGCTGCCATCGGACTCGACTACAAAGCCTTCGAGGCCCGACTTGAGGCCGCTGTACACATCCGCTTCGGTCTGACACCGGTACCCAACGAGAGGGTGAAGAAACTGATCAAGCGTGCCGACCGAGCCAGCGCATGGTTCGAGGCGGTGCAACTCGCAGGCTTTACCGAGGCGGAGGCGTCAAAGCACTTTCCCCGACCCCGCTTCAAAGGGGCGGCGGAGATACGCCTCGATCCGCAAGCCACTGCCAAGGTGCAAAAGGCCTATCTAACGCGCTTCAAGACGCTGATGCGTGAACGGGAGAACTGACGCATGGATATGAAACTTCTGGGCCGGACCGGTCTCTGGGTCTCGCCGGTCTGTTTTGGCACAATGTCCTTTGGCGGCGATGCCGACGAGGCCACGTCGGCTGATCTCTACAAAGCGGCGCGCGATCGCGGCCTCAACTTCTTCGACTGCGCCGATGTCTATAACGGTGGGCGTTCCGAAGAAATCCTCGGCCACTTGATGGCTCACGAGCGCGACGAACTTATCGTCACCACCAAATGCCACGGTTCGATGGGACCCGGGCGTAACGACGGCGGCCTGTCGCGGCGGCACATCACCGCTGCGGTCGAGGCCTCGCTCCGTCGTCTCCGGACAGACCGGGTTGAAGTGTTGTTTATCCATAAGTGGGAAGATGAGCCGCCGATGGATGTCCAGCTTCGTGCGGTTGAGGACATGGTACGCGCTGGTAAGGTCTGCCATGTCGGGGTCTCAAACTGGGCTGCCTGGCAAGTGGCCCGCGGATTGGGTCTGGCCGCATTGAACGGATGGGTGCCGATCGACGTGCTCCAACCGATGTACAATCTGGTCAAGCGGCAGGCCGAAGTCGAGATCCTTCCGCATGCCCATGCCGAGAGCTTGGGTGTAATCAGCTACTCGCCGGTTGGCGGGGGACTGTTGTCCGGTAAGTACCGCTCCGGCGGTGCCAATGCGGGACGCATCGTCGACAATCCGATGTACGCCAAACGCTATTCCGACCAGCAGGCCATCGCCACGGCCACAAGCTTCGCCGACCATGCCGACGCCGAAGGGGTCCACCCGGTCACGTTGGCCGTGTCTTGGGTCATGGCCAACCCGGATGTCACCGGGCCGATCATCGGCGCGCGCTCGGTTGAACAGCTTGCGCCATCACTGGCAGCGCTCGACTACGAGATGTCTGCAGAGCACCGTGACAAGATCAGCGCGCTTGGCCCAGCTCCGGCCCCGGCAACGGACCGGCTCGAAGAGATGCTCTGAGACATTGGGCGTTGAGCGGAGGTACCACGTGAGGTGCTGTTATCATCGCCTTTTGCATCCATCCGGTCTCGACAGCGTCGCGGACCAGGCGAAACAGCTAACCGCGTTGCTTGTGGCTGGATCCGAAGGCGCTGAAGACGGACCCTTTGGTGGACAACCGGGCATCTCTGTCTCACAGTCCAATCTATCGAAGACCAGTTGGAGATCCGATGTATGGGCATCTTAGCAGTTCTTCTGGCCGCCGCCGCTGGGTTTGCGGTGGGCGCTGTCTGGTACATGACCCTCGGCAAAATCTGGATGGCAGCAGTCGGCAAGACAGAAGACGAGATCAAGTCTGATAAAAACCCCCTGCCTTTCATAGTCGCCATTGTCGGCAACATCCTGGTCGCTGGAATGATGCGCCATGTTTTCGCAACTTCGGATGTGTCCGGGTTTGGCGACGGTTTGGTCGGTGGTCTTGGCGTTGGCCTTTTCCTTGCAGCACCGTGGATCCTGACCAACTACGCCTTTGCCGGACGGCCCCGCCCGCTCTGGTGGATCGACGCAGGGCATGCAGTGCTGGCCACGACCGCCATCGGAGCCGTGTTAGGCCTCTTTTCCGCATAGCCCAAATACGCCCAAACTCTTGCTTGATTAGTGGAGAGAAGTCAGCGACCGGCAAGGCAGGCTGGGCAAGAAAGTCTGCGAGAGTAAGGACTAGTTTATCGCTACCAATGCGTGCCGTGAGATAGCGTCATATGATGTTTGGAGTCGCGAAACTTGTTTCAGCTGACGAGGTAACTGTCCGAGTTGCAGATCGAGAAATGGACCAGACTGAGTTGCAAGGTTCGGTCCAAAATTCTCCACGCCTTCAAGATCCGGTCAAAGAGACCCAGATTGGCAAGAACATCGTCCTAGGTGGCTCTTGCCGCACCCGTATCGTTTGCATTCACCTGCGTGCACGCTAATGCGGGGGTTACTGCCTCAATGTTATACCGGTCTTTGCGAATACAGGTGTCTCAGGACGGGCCGCGTGACCCGCCCCGTTTTGGGCTAGGCCACAATGCCGTCGGTCAGGCAAGCCTTGGCAATAGACGACACATGACGGTGGTCGGTCCCGCAACACCCACCAAGGACGCGCAGGTTTGGCAGGATGATCGAAAGCTCGGCATGATCCCGCCCGAATTCGACAGGGTTGCCATCATCGAGCACCTCTGCGGCGTCCAGTTCAGCATGGCTCATGCGCGAGGCATTGGCGCGCACGCCGCGAATTCGGTCGGTCCAACTCTCACCGCTTGAAACGACTCCACGGAAGTGATCGGGGTGGGCACAGTTGATCATGTAGTAAGTGGGCGGTGTATCCGCATCGACTTCCCTGATCGCATCGCTTATCGATTGGCCGGTCGGCAGATGACCGTCGGTCTCGACCGTGAACGACAGGGCGAGTGGAACCCCACGCACCGCAGCGGCTCGGGAAATTCCTATTGCCTCGCCGGTATGGGTCATCGTGATGGCGCTCAGCATGTCCACCCCGGCCTTCTCGAAGGTCACGATCTGCGCGGTGTGATACGCCTCGGCGTCGTCCGGGGTCATCAGCGTATCGGGGCTGTAGCCATCACCGCGCGGCCCGATATTGCCGCTGATGACAAAGGGGTGTTTGGTCTCGAACCTCTCGCGCAGCGACCAGAGCATCTCGATGGCGGCGCTGTTGAAGCCGGCCATGGTCTCGGCGTCATAGCCCATCAGGTTGCCCCAATCCTGACTGGCCCGCCAGGTTGGACTGTCGAGGATGAAACCGGTATCGCTCTCGTTTGCGATCCGGGCGTAGCGCGTGTAATACGCCTCGAGATGTGCCCTGCCTTCCGCGGTGCGCATGAGATCGAACGCTGCGAAATGAGGCAGGTCGAGGCCTTCATGAAAGATCAGGGTCGTCTCCAGCCCGCCATCAGTCAGCATACGGGTCTCGCCCATTTGCGGCAGGCGTCCGCGGTATTTTGCCTTGGTCATAATCGTTCTCCAATGAAACGCGTGAAATCGAACCTGCCGCCTTGGCATGTCCGGAGACTGCGCCCGTAGCGACGGTTGCAGCACCATCTTTGAGCCATCAGGTTTCAGCACGATGTCTGCTGGAGTTTCGATTGTTTCAGCGGATCGGAAGGGCCGCGGCACCCGAGCCTAATAAAGCTGCTTGGCGTAGCGCTTCACCATGTCAGCTTCAGACTCGTAAGCAATCTCCTGCCCGGTATGATCGCGCAGTATCTCGCCCATTGTCGGCACGGGCCGTGCCTCAGGCCAGGTCTCCGGCTGCCAGAGTTTCGAGCGGATAAGCGCCTTGGCGCAGTGCAGATAGGCCTCCTCGACCCGGATGCGGGTCACTGAAATCGGACGGCGCCCATTGATCAGGCAGCGGTCGAGCCATTCGTCCTCTGCATGGATCGCGGCATGGCCATTGACCCTCAGCGTCTCGCGTACGCCTGGGATCAGGAAGATCGTCGCGACCTTGGGATGGCCCAGAATGTTCACCAGCCCATCGAGGCGGTTGTTGCCGGGTCGGTCGGCCAAGAGGATGTGCTTGCCATCCTCCTCGACTATGACACCGCCCGCAGGATCGCCCTTGGGTGAGACATCGATATCGGTGCCGTTCGACGTTGCCAGCAGCATGAAGGGCGAGTTGGCGATAAAATTTCGTGCATGGATGTCGATATGGTCCAGCACCTTCTCGGCGGCTCGGACATTGGTCTCGCCATAGAGTGCGCGCAGACCGGCTTCGGTGGTGATCGGCATCGGGCTCTCCTGTGTTTGGACCCGGCAGAGTGCGATGCACCGTGCGGGGCGGCCGGCTCAGACTAACGGATCGTGCCGCTGCCTGCTACTCCGGTGCCACAAGATCCTTGGCAAGAACGAGCGCGTCCACCCGAGTGCCGTCGGGTTGAAGATAGTATCCCGGCCTCTGGCCGGCCTCGAGATAGCCGAGTTTGGCGTAGAGCGCCTGTGCTGCACTATTGTTCACGGCCACCTCAAGACAGAGGCGTTCGCAGCCAAGTTCGGAGGACAGGATTTCCCCCGCCTCCATCAAGTCGCGCCCGATCCCCTTGCGCCGGGCCGCCGGGATCACCCCAAGATTGACGATTTCGCCCTCGCCCGCTGCGAAACGCAAGACGAGGAACCCTTCGCTGAGTGTATCATCGGTCAGGACCACGGCTTTTGGCGGGCCGCCGAGCAGCAGATAGGCCTGCTCGGTCCAGTGAACGGTGCGGCTTGGAAACGCTGCCCGTTCGATGGCGCACAGTTTGGGGGCCGTGTCGTGATTTGGGACGACGAAGCGGACCATGATCAACCGTTGAGCAGAGGTGGCGGGCCTTCGCGCGACGGCGCGGCATCGGCGCCGCGGATGTAAAGCGGAGCGGGTCTTTCATCCGGCTTGCGTTTTGCCGCGACGCGCGCAATGACCGCCGGATCGGCCAAAGCCTGCAGATCATCGCTGTCCGATCCGATCAGATCGGCCCCAATCCCGATGGAAGCTCCGTCATATTCGAACGGCTTTTCCATTTCGGTACCGTTGGCTGCAAGTGTCTGGCGATAGCTCTTGCCCTGCCGGCCCGGGATCGCGATCAGCGCCGATTGGCGCAGCTCTTGCCCGGCCCAGAGCGCTTCGAACCGGGTCACTCCGATGGCGGGCACGCCAAGCCCAAGGGCCAGGCCCCGCGCGGCGGCAACGCCCACCCGAATGCCGGTGAATGACCCCGGACCGGTACAAACGCCGACGCGGATGATGTCGGAATGGGTGGCTTTGGCCTCAATCAGAACTTCGCCGATCATCGGGAAAAGCCGTTCCGCATGGCCGCGTTCCATCGGTTCGCGGTAGATCCATTCCTGATCGCCATGGACCAGCGCAACGGCACACTGCGCGGCGGAGGTGTCCAGCCCCAGGATCACGCGATCAGCGGCGAGTAGAACTAGTAGCCAAGCTCCACCCCGACCGGACGCACTTCGGTGACCTCGGGGATATAGTGGCGCAGTAGGTTCTCGATCCCGTGCTTCAGTGTCATGGTCGACGACGGGCAACCTGCGCAGGCGCCTTTCATCGTCAGGTACACCACGCCCCGGTCAAAGCCGTGGAAAGTGATGTCGCCGCCATCCTGAGCCACTGCCGGGCGGACCCGCGTATCCAAAAGCTCTTTGATCTGGCCGACGATCTCCTTGTCCGGACCGTCATGATCGGCATGGCCGCCCGCATCGCCCTCGCCCTCGATCACGGCTTCGCCGGACTGGAAATGCTCCATGATCGCGCCAAGGATCGCCGGTTTGATATGCGGCCAATCGACCGTGTCGTTCTTCGACACCGAAACGAAATCGGCGCCGAGGAAAACGCCAACGATGCCGTCGACACCAAAAATCCGTCGAGCCAATGGTGAGGCCGCCGCCGCATCCGCGCTCGGAAAATCTGCCGATCCCGTCTGCATGACCGTCTGGCCAGGCAGAAATTTCAGCGTCGCAGGGTTTGGTGTCGCTTCGGTCTGGATGAACATGGTGACCTCCGTGGTTGTTCCTTAAATGGCAGATCGAACGGGAAAATCAAGAATGATTCTAAATCTTGTGTTGATCGAGCCTGTCACCCGCTGCCCCTTGAACTCCGGCTTGAACGGGGGCGCCGCCTGTCCCATCCTGTTGAGGTGCTCCGATGTGGCGCACGGGGGCTCTTTCAGGGGGACAGCATGCCGGATGTAGAACTGTCATTCAGCAGAGCCGAATATGCAGATCGTCTGGTGCGCGTGCGTGCGGCGATGGCCGATGCCGGGCTGGACGCGGTTGTCTCGGTGGATCCGTCCAACATGGCCTGGCTGACGGGTTATGACGGCTGGAGCTTCTACGTTCATCAAGCGGTGATTATCGGATCTTCGGGCGATCCCGTGTTTTGGGGCCGGAAGATGGATGCGATGGGTGCGCTGCGCACCTGTTATATGGACGAGGACGACATCGTCGCCTATCCCGACCACTATGTGATGTCGACCGAACGGCACGCCATGGACCATCTCGCGGGCCTACTTGCCGAGCGAGGATGGGCCACGGGCCGCATCGGGGTGGAGATGGAGAACTACTACTACTCCGCCCGCGCCCATCAGGTGCTTGGCGCGGCGCTGCCTGGGGCCGATCTGGTTGACGCCACGGCCCTGGTGAACTGGCAAAGGGTGATCAAGTCGCCCGCCGAGATCGGTTTCATCCGCCGGGCTGCTCGGATCGTTGAGCGGATGCACGCCACGGCTTTGGACTTGATCGTACCGGGGCGGCCGAAGAACGAAGTCATTGCCGAGATCCAGCGGGTATCGATCCTCGGTGGCGAGGACGAGCACGGTGTCTTCGGCGGGGATTATGCTGCTATCGTACCTCTGGTTCCCACGGGCAAGGACGCCACGGCTGCCCATCTAACCTGGAACGACAAGCCATTCGAGACTGGCGCCGGGACGTTCTTCGAGATGGCGGGGTGCTATCGGCGCTATCACGCGCCACTCTGTCGGACCATCTTTCTGGGTAAGCCGCCTGCCGACATGCTCCGCGCTGAAGAGGCGCTGTTGGAAGGGATCGCAGATGGTATCGAAACTGCTCGTGCTGGAAACACGGCCGGCGATGTGGCTCGAGCCTTCGGCGCGGCGCTCGAACGTCATGGCATCCATCGCGAGGGGCGGGCGGGATATCCGATCGGGCTCAGCTATCCTCCCGACTGGGGTGAGCGAACATTCTCAATCCGGGCCGAAGACGAAACGGTGCTGCAGGCAGACATGACCTTCCATTTCATGCCCGGTCTCTGGATGGAGGATTGGGGCCTCGAGATCACCGAGCCCTTGCTGGTTCGTGCGAAAGGCTCAGCCGAGTGCCTTGCCGACTATCCGCGGCAGCTCTTTGTTAAATCCTGATCCTTACCCGCCCATGTAACGCCACTGTTCTGCGTCGCGGAGCGGGTGGGACTTCGCGAGCTCTCGATCAAGCCCAGGCGCATCAAGTGAGCGGCGCCGGAGAAGGCACTCAAGGTACCGGTGTGACGAGCGGGCGGCCAGCAAAGTAAGCTGCGAGGTTGCGCACGACCAGATCGCCCATGTCGAACCGGGTCTTGTCCGTGGCCGAACCCTGATGCGGCGAAAGCACGACGTTCTCCAGTGCGAACAGGGCTTCGGGCACGTTCGGTTCGTCCTCGAACACATCGAGCGCTGCCCCCGCGATCCCGCCCGATTGCAGCATCTCGACCATGACGGGCTCATCGATCAACGAGCCGCGTGCGATGTTGACGAGCCGTCCATCTGGCCCGAGGGCCTCGAGTACCTCACGGTTCACGATATGGCGCGTTTCTGCTCCGCCCGGGGCGATCAGGATCAACCAGTCGCACGCCCCCGCCATCTCCGTTAGATCACCATAGAACCGAAAAGGTTGATGCGCTTGCTCGCGCCGTCCGTGATAGACGACCTGCATTTTCATGGCCTGACAGCGTTGCGCGATTTCCTTGCCGATCCGGCCGAGCCCGACGATCCCGGCGGTCCGGCCCGTTAACTCGTTGGCAAAGGAAAACGCGCCTTCGCGCGCCCAGCGCCCATCACGCACATATCGGTCGGTGGCCACGATCTGACGGCTCAGCGCCAGCATCATGCCCAGCGTTAACTCGGCCACAGCGTCGTTCAGCACATCCGGTGTATAGCCAACCTGAATGCCCTTTGCCCGGCACGTCTCAACATCGATGCCGTCATAGCCCACGCCAAGGCTCGAAATAATGCCAAGGTTCGGTGCTGCCGCCATCACTTCGGCTGGACAGCCATGATGGCCATCGGTGGCAACGGCGCGCAATGACGGCCCGACCTTTGCCAGCAACTCCGCTTTGTCCTCGGTCTTCCAATACCGGTGTACGGTGTAATCCACGCTCAGCGCGTCCATGCAGCTTTGCAGCAGGGGGCAAATCACCAAAATATCCTCGGCCATCGGTCAGCTCTCCTCTGCCTTGCCTTTGAGTTTGCGTTCGCGCCACCAGATGTAGAACCCGCTGGCCATGACCAGAGGCGCGCCTGCGAGTATCCATACGGTCGGTGGCTGGCTGAATACAAGCCAGCTTGATGCCGTCATGAAGATCAATTGGACATAGATGAACGGTGCTAGGAATGAAGCCGGGGCGTACCGATGTGCGACCGTCAGCATCTGATGGCCCAACCAGCCGAAAAGACCCATGGTCAGAAAGAGACCCCAAGACAGAAGACCTTCGGGCGAGGTCCAGTTCAGGAACGCTATTGGTGCGATGCCAAGGGTTGCCACCAGACCGGCATAGAGCTGCTGGGTGTTGGTGCTGTCGACCCCCGCGAGTTTGCGTGTGAGGATCTGGTAGAACGATGCACCAAGCGCCGCCGAGAGCGACAGGATCATCGCCCAGTGAAACGTGCCAGTCCACGGGCGGGTGACGATGAGGATGCCGACAAAGCCGAATGCTATGGCGGCCCATCGGCGCCATCCGACCTTCTCGCCAAGAAGCGGGATCGAAAGCATGGTCACAAAAATGGGGATGGTGAAGAAGATCGTCGCCGTCAGAGTCAGCGGTAAGTATTGGACCGCCACGAAATTGCAGATGGTCGAGCCGAGAAGAAACGCGGCGCGCGCGATTTCCGAGCCTGGAGAGCGGCTCGACAAGCTGTAGAGCCCTTGTGTGGGCAGGATAAGTGCCGCAACGATCAATAGGTGCACGGCGTAGCGCGCAAAGACCGCGGCCCAGGGTGACATGCCGGTCGTGATCAGAAGCTTGGCCGAACTGTCCAGTGCGGTGAAGCAGGCAAACGCCAGCATCATCATCAGGATTGCGCGAGTGCGCCGGTCCTCTTGCGGCTTTGAAGCGGTGGCATGGACAGCCGGGTTACGCCAGGCGGACATGCCTCAGGGCCTAACAATCGGATGGGGTGGAGGTGAGGAATGGTCGTTTGGGACGAAACCCGCGCAAAAGCCGCGACGCGTAGCGGGCGAAACACCTCCACCCATGTCAGGTGCCCGGCCGCTCGATGTCATCCTCGAGAAAGTACCGGATGTTATCCTCGAAGCTGTCGTCCTTCGAGAACCCAAGGCTGAGTGCTTTCTGCGGGTTCACATGCGCCCGGAACTGGCTGACGATCCCCTCGATCCAGGGATCTGCGTCCCAGGTGATCAACTGCTCTGACCCCGGCCCGGCGACGCGGGTCATCGCTTCGATCATCTCGCCGATGGTGTCGGTCCTGCCGGGGAGTGCCATGCATCGGTTCTGTCCGAGATTTGCCGCTGGTACCTCTGCCGCATGGATAAGGTTCTGGATGATGATGCGCGGTGAGCAATGCCAGATCGGAAAGTCCCGACTGACGGGACAATTCGACGGCTGGCCCTGCAAGGGTTCGCGAAAAATCGAGGACATGAAGCCTGTCGAGGCCTTGTTCGGTTTGCCCGGCCGCACCGTGATGGTCGGAAGGCGCAAACCGCGCCCGTCAATGAACTCCTTTCGGGACATGTCGGTCAAAAGCAACTCGGCGGCCGCCTTCTGAGCGCCATAGGACGTCTGCGGGTTCAGTGCAGTCCAGTCCTCAATCATGTCAGGCACCTCGCCACCATAGGCCGCGACAGAGGAACTGAAAACCAGTGTCGGCGCCGTACCCAACTCGCGGGCAGCCTGAAAGACATTGAGGGACCCCATAAGATTGATGTCGAGACCAAGATCGAACTCGGCTTCTGCTTGGGCCGAGACGATGGCTGCAAGGTGATAGATCACATCCGCACCGGCCACACTTTGGTCGACGGCTGTACGATCGGTGATGTCCATTTCTTGCAACTCTATGTTGAAGCCTGCCTCAACCCTGCCAGGCGTAACTACATCGGCCAGCACCAAACCGGAGATCTCAGAGCCCTTAAGCTCGCCTCGTGCTGCTAGGGCCTGCGCGAGCTTTTGTCCAAGAAAGCCTCCTCCTCCGATTATTGCGACTTTCATAAGTGTTCTCCGTTCAGTTCTTTCAGGGCGCCGCGTCAACGTCGCGCTGGTTTTCCCATCAGCGCTCGCGGCGAGGTGCAACGTTGGCATTTGAGGCAACGTTGCCGGGGACAGATGTCGCCGCCCGCGCTACGATCCAGTTCGCCGGGCGTGGAGCGTTTCCCCGTGCGCGATGTTGACCCGGCGCTTTGAGGGCTCAGTGGTTATCGCGTTCCATCACTTCCGAGGTGCGCCGATAGCGGGTCGCAAACTCCAGACAGCCTCCATCACTGAAGTGTCCGACATGGGCGCGCTGGATTTCCTGCCAGGGCGTATGGTGTTCAAGCTCTGGTGCGGTCCACGCCTCTTTGCGGGTCTGCCACTCAGCATCTGGTACCAGAGCATCCAGACGTGCTTTCGGAATGTCCAGCCGCACCATGTCGCCCGTTTGCAGAAACGCCAGCCCACCGCCAACGGCCGCCTCGGGTGAGGCGTTCAAAATCGACGGACTTTCGGACGTCCCGGATTGCCGCCCGTCGCCTATGGTCGGCAGATGCTGGATCCCACTGGCGATCAACTGATCGGGCGGCTGCATGTTCACGACTTCCGCCCCGCCGGGATAGCCCACCGGGCCCACACCGCGGATGAACAACATGCAGTTCTCGTCGATGTTCAGGTCTGGATTGTTGATGTTGTCGTGATAGTCCTCCGGTCCCTCGAACACAATCGCGCGCGCTTCGCACACGCCTTCGGACCCGGGCCGCGAAAGGAACTTCTCCTGAAACTGCGCTGAGATTACAGAGGTCTTCATCAGTGCCGAGTCGAAGAGATTTCCGGAGATCACAAGGAAACCTGCGTTCTCACGCATCGGCGCGCTTGGAAGATAGATCACGTCATGATTCTCGGACCGGGCATCGGCATAGTCCTCGGCGACCGTCTTGCCCGACACACGCATTGGGGTGCCGTCCAGCATCCCTGCCATTAGCAACTCACCCATCACGGCCGCCGTTGCTCCAGCGCGCTGGTAGTCCTCACCGAGATAGGCCCCGGCGGGCTGCATGTTCACCAAAAGCGGCAAATCAAATCCGATCTCCTGCCACTCCTTCACATCCAGATCGACCCCGGCATGGCGGGCAATGGCAGCGAAGTGGATCGGCGCGTTTGTCGAGCCGCCAATGGCCGTGTTTACGCGGATGACGTTGCGTAGCGCTGCCTTGGTAATAATCTGGCTGGGACAAAGATCCTCATGCGCCATTTCGACGATACGCTTGCCGGTCTCGTAGGCTGCTTCCATCCGCGCACGCCACGGCGCGGGAATGTTGCCCGTGCCCGGAAGCATCATCCCCAACGCTTCGGTCAGTGCGTTCATGGTGCTGGCCGTGCCCATCGTGTTGCAGTGGCCAAGCGAGGGCGCCGAGGAACAGATTCGGCTGAGGAATTCGTCATAGTCGATCTCGCCCGCAGCGAGCAGGCGGCGGCTCTCCCAGACGATCATGCCGGAGCCCGCGCGTTGACCCTTCCACCAGCCGTCCAGCATCGGGCCACCATTCAGGGCAATCGCCGGAATATCGACCGTGGCCGCCCCCATCAGCATAGCGGGCGTGGTCTTGTCGCAACCTGTGGTCAGTACGACCGCATCTAGGGGATAGCCTTGCAACACCTCAACAAGACTCAGATAGGCAAGGTTCCGGTCGAGCGCTGCCGTCGGGCGTTTGCCAGTCTCCTGGATTGGATGCACGGGGAACTCCAGCGGGATCCCGCCAGCATCGCGGATGCCCGCCTTGACCCGGTCGATCAGGAACACATGGATTTTGTTGCACGGAGACAGGTCCGAGCCTGTCTGTGCGATTCCGATGATCGGACGGCCTGATTGCAACTCCTCCAGTGTGAACGCCTGATTCTGATAGCGTTCCAGATACAAGGCCGTCATCGACGGGTTGTCAGGATTGTCGAACCATTGGCGCGACCGGAACCGGCCCTTGTATTTGGAAGTCATGCAGTCTCTCCCCGTCTCTAATTCTCTTCAAGCTTAGGGACGTTTAGAGCGCAAACAGCGCCTCAGTACAATTGGTGAGCGCCCGATGGCGACAACGTGGCGCCGGATCAGCCTGGTGGCTCAGGGCTGGAAATGACGCTCGACGTCCAGGATGCCGCGCATGAAGTCGACTGCAGAAAGCGCGTTGTCAATCGCATCTTCAGCGTCCGACGACATCCCAGTCTGCTTCAGTGTCTCGAGCGTCAGCAGCACTGTGTGCAGCTTTGTTCGCAAGAGGTGCTGGCAGTCCGGTTCGACGAGCGGGTCCGATACCCCAGGCGGCAACTCGTCCGTCGGCATGAGCGTGCCGTCCTGGACCAGCTTGGTGACTTCCACCCAGAAGCCCAGTGTTCCGCGCACAGAATCCCGACGCTCCTGTACCAGAAAGATCCGATCGTCGGAAAGGCGGCGCAGTGCACATGTACCCTCCCGCCGGAGGGTCAACCGGTTCGCCAACCAACCTTCGACCTTATGCGCCGGCATCTCGATCTGACCGGCCATGACCAGCTCGGTCAGGAGATCCGGGAAATAAGCTCCGACCTCAATCAGATGCCGTATCTTGAAGTTCAAAGCGAGATAGGCGTCGTTCCAGAAAAGTAGCCTATCGTCCCCATCGAAATAGGAGAACGCGACCGCAGAATCCTGCAGAACGTCATGAAGCCTTTCGGCTTCTCGAGACTGGATCGTCATATTCGGCTCCACGACACGCACGCCCCCACAGGCGGTGCTGCTGGCCCTCATCTGTGTTACGGTGGTTCATGTTGGTTAAGCCAGAGTTAACCGCTACGCACAGGTGGACTGCGTAGCGGAGCTGGTGGGCTTATTGGATGGGTTGCGCGTAGCGTTGTGAAGCGGCAAAGTTCGCCGGATTGGACCACGTATCGCCCGGTTAGCTGGGATTTCATGCTCAAGCCAAAGACCTATCCGGAATTTGCCGACAGGACGTTTCTGATCGGGGTCGGGGCCATGAAATGCGCCACGAGCTGGGTTTTCCGCAGCTTGGAGGATATGCCGGGGGTTGCAGTTTCGCCCCTGAAAGAACTGCGATTCTTCGATGCTGATCTGCCTCGGGATGTGGTCGAACCGGTGCTGGTCCCCTTTGCCGAGCAGGTGCGTGATTATCTCGGTCAAAGCCCGGATCCGGAAGAGGAACTGCGGATCAACCCGCACCTGCAATCCTTGGTCGACCGGTTGCGGATGACTTATTCGGAGGAAGCCTACGCCGAGCACTTCGCCAGGCTAGTGACCCCCGAAACCAAGGTATTTTGCGAGATCTCTCCCGCCTACGCGATGCTCGGGGTCGAGGGATACAAGCGAATGCGCGACTATATCCATGAGCGCGGCGCGGATCTGAAAACGCTCTTCATCATGCGTGACCCGGTCGATCGGCTTTGGTCGCATCTGCGCTATGATGAGCAGCGCAAGCCGGAAGTGGATGCCCTGCGTGACTGGCAAGACATGGTGCGTACAAGCTCGGTGATTGGGCGCTCAAACTATCGATTCACGGTGGACGCGCTGGATCAGGTCTTCGGGCCGGAGGGTGTGCTGTATCTCTTCTATGAGGACCTCTTTGATAGCCCGTCGCTTGGACAGCTCTGCGCCTTTGCCGGACTGCCCCAACCTTCAAACCTTCCGTTGGAGCGGCAGAACGAGACTACTGTGACAATCGCGCTTCCCGATGACATTCGGGAGGCTCTTCGACGGCTGCTTGCCACGCAATACGCCTACTGCCACGATCGGTTCGGAGACGCTATCCCAGCCGCTTGGGGCTCCTAATATTCAAATTGATACAATTGAAACTAAACGCGGCATCTGACTGAAACATGCCCGCGCCATTGTTCCCCTGTCGCCGGTTGAACCAGCGGCTCACATAGATGCAAACCTTGAAAGGAATGAACAATGGCTGAAGACGCAATCCCGATGCAGATCCTGGCAGCACAGGCGCAGGCTAAGGCTAACCAGCTCAGTGACCGTGACAGCGGCCGTATGGAGGCCGAAGACAACGACGCCGGCCGGTTCGACTTCGACTACGACACCATCGATCTCGGGTTTTGATCCCGACCAGGCGCCCGCAATCTCTCGCTGCGGGCGCCGACTTTATCCTGACCTCGACAAGGCACTGGAATGCTGGCGCATCTGCCCCTAAACCCTGACGAAACCGGGAAACAGGGGAGACACGTCATGAACACCTACGATCTCAAGGGCCGCCGTGCAGTCGTAACCGGCGGCGCACAAGGTATTGGCCTTGCGATTGTCGAGCGGTTTCTGGACTCGGGTGCGCAAGTTACGATCTGGGATGCGGACCGCGGACTGGCCGAGCAGACAGTCGCTGCGCTGGAAGGCCGGGGACAGGTTTCGGCCATCGATGTGGATGTTGCAGACTGGGACCGGGTGACGTCTGCCACAGCCCGGACCGTGGCGGAGATGGGTGGTGTCGATATCCTATGCGCAAATGCAGGGATCGCAGGTGCCAACGCAACCGTCATAGATACCGACCCCGCCGAGTGGCGCCGGGTGGTCGATATCGATCTCAACGGGGTCTTCTACTGCTGCAAGGCCATTGCGCCGCACATGGTCGAGGGCGGGTATGGCCGCATAGTCAACACGGCCTCGATCGCGGGCAAGGAAGGCAACCCGAACGCCGCCCATTATTCCGCGGCCAAGGCGGGCGTCATCGCGCTGACCAAATCGCTGGGCAAGGAGCTGTCCACGCATGATATCGCGGTCAACTGCATTACACCGGCCGCTGCCAAAACCGCGATCTTCGATCAGGTCGAGCAGTTCCACATCGACTACATGCTCTCGAAAATCCCGCGTGGCCGGTTTGTCACCGTCGAAGAGATCGCCAACATGGTGACGTGGCTTGCGTCCGAGGAAAACAGCTTTACCACGGGCGGCGTCTTCGATCTGTCCGGAGGACGCGCAACCTACTGACGCGTGTCCACGCCAGGCCAATCCCACTCTGCCATTGATCCCGGACCGAAATCCGGGTCTATTTTCGTGCAGTGGGGAGAGCAGGTGGCCAGGAGCGCTGTCGGCATCTCCCGCATACAGGGAGAACAAACACATGAACGCCTTTCGCAAACTGGTGAAACTGGCGGCGGGAACCGCAGTGGGGCTGGTGGCCCTGACGGGGTCTGCCTTCGCTGCGGATAAGCTCACCGCCGTCCACGCCTTCCCGCCGTTCCTAGTCTACACCCAGACCTTCCTCGCCATGGTCGAGGATATCAACGAGCGCGGCAAGGGCATTGTCGAGATCGAGGTCCGGGGCGGGCCCGAGGCCATCGGCATGTGCCAGCAGCCGGCTGCGGTTCGTGACGGTGTGGTCGATATCGTCCACACGCCGGGCAGCTTCTACGGCAAGAACGTGCCGGAGATCGACGCGATGGTCGCCTCCCGCGTCACGCCCATGGAGGCGCGCGCCAACGGCGGGGCCGCAATCATGGACGCGGCCCACCAGAAGCGCTTCAACGTCAAGCACTTGGGCTGGATCGATGGCGGCATCCAGTTCCACATCTACATGGACGATGAGCCGAAATTCGGCGATGACGGCATTCTCGACCTCACCGGGGTCAAGCTGCGCGACAACCCGATCTACCACGCGTTTTTTGAGGCGCTGAATGCCACCACGTCGTCGATGCCCGCGACTGAGGTTTATGCGGCACTGGAGAAAGGCGTTGTGGATAGCGCGGCCTGGACGTCCATCGGGCTGATGCAGCTCAAATGGGACAAGTTCCTCAAGTACCGGGTCGATCCGCAGTTCTACAACACCGATATCGGCGTAATCGTGAATCTGGATAGCTGGAACGGTCTGTCGGACGAATCGAAAAAGCTGATCCAGGATGTCGTGGTGGAATGGGAGCAGAAGAGCTATGAGGCCCGTCAGGCCGACCGCGTGGCTGATGCTGCGGAGTTGGAGAAGCGCGGTATGAAGTTCGTCGCCCACTCGGAAGAAGCCGGCAAGGCCTACGTCAAAAAGGCCGAGGACGCCGCCTGGGCGCGGATGAAGGAGCGCGTCGGCGACGACCCCGTCTATGACGAGCTGCGCGAGCACTACGCACCGGGCGGATCCTGACCCTCAGATTGCCCAGAACACCACGCGCTGCGGCCGGGCTTGTTGCTCTGGCCACGGCGCTTTTCGTTGCGGGGTGTGGATCGCCGCCTCCGGCGCAGCCGACCGCTCAGGCCCCCGCCGAGACGCGGACTACCAAAGCCGAATGTCCCTCTGGTCTTCTGGGACGGGCGTTCACGGCAGAGGTCCCGACCCGCGGGCAACACGATGCCGGGCTGCTGGAGCGCGCGGTGCTCCACCACACCAATGTCGAGCGTTGCCAGCGCGGGCTGGTGCCCCTTGCACGGGGCGGCGGGGTCTCGATGGCCGCGCGCAATCATGCTAACGACATGGCGCGGGTAGGGTTCTTCGACCATGTCTCACCGGTCAGAGCGCGCCGGACGCTTGGCGACCGGCTGGACGAGATCCGGGCACCCTACAGGCGGGCCGCCGAGAACATCATCGAGGCGCGCTATATGGATTATCGCTCGGGCGCGCGGTTCCAGGTGATCGACGCCGCGCGCTGCCGGTTTGCCTATGCAGATGGCCGTCCGCTGGAGCGCCACACTTACCAGACGCTGGCCCGCGAGGTCGTCACGCGCTGGATGGACAGCACCGGCCACCAGCGCAATCTGCTCGACCCGGACATGCGCCGGCACGGGTTCGCCATCGCGCCCAACCGCTCGACCTCGCTCTGCGGCGGGATCTATGGCGCGCAGGTGTTCTCGGGATAGCTCCTTTCAGGCCACTCTACGACGCGAAATCCCGCACCACGCGGCCTGCATTGACTGGTGTGCGTGCGCCGTTGCGCATCGAGAGCTGGCCGTTCACCAACACATGCGCGATGCCCGACGCATAGCGGCGCGGGTTCTTGGCGGTCACGTTGGAGGCGATATTGGCCTGATCGAAGACGCAGATATCCGCCTGATAGCCCGGCGCCAGCCGCCCGCGGGTCTTCAGACCCAGACGCTCCGCCGGGATTGAGGTCAGCTTGGCAATCCCCTCGGCGAGGCTGAGGATCGCGCGGTCCCGCACGTAGTATTGCAGGAACCGCGCGGCCCAGCCATAGCCCGACAGCGAGCCAATATGGTCTTTCAGGATGCCCTCATTGGCGATGGCCACCGTGTCGGAGATCACCGCGCACTCCGGCTGATCCAGACACATCTCGACATCCGAATTGCGGAAGGACTTGGAGGACCACATGCAGGACATCAGATCCTCCCCCTCCTCCAGCAGGATATCGAGCACCGCATCATAGGGATGGCAATTGCGCATGCGACCGATCTCGGCGAAATCGGCGCCCACGATGTCCTTGTTGTGGGTCGCGTTGAGCAGGACGATGTCTGACCATTTCTCGGCCTTCACGATCAACCACATCGGCTGCGGGTTCGCCTTGATCCGCTCGCGGCACTCGGGATCGGCGAGGCGCTTCAGCACATCGTCGATGGAGCCCGCTTGCGCCCATTTCGGCAGAATCGCGGCCATCAGCGTGTGGTTCCAGTCGTGCGGGATCACGTCGAAGGCGATGTCCACGTCATGGCGGCGGGCCACGTCGATCATTTCCAGCGTATGCTCCATCGCATAATCCGGCGCACCGAACTTGGGCTGGATATGGCTGATCTGGAGCTTCGCGCCGGATTGCCGCGCGGTGGCAATCGCCTCGGCAAACCCAAGATCGTAGTGCGTGTCGCGGTTGCGCACATGGGTCGCGTAGAGGCGTTTGCGCCGGGCAGCGACCTCGCACATCGGCACAAGATGTTCGGGGGCTGCGAGCGAGCCGGGAAAGTACTCAAGCCCGGAGGAGAACCCGCCCGCGCCCTCGTCCATGCACCGGTCGACAAGACGCGCCATCTCGGCCACGTCCTCGGGCTCGCCGGGGTGCAACTCATCGCCCAGCACCGCGCGGTGCACCGTGCCGTGCCCGACAAAGGCCATGACGTTGACGCCCAGTTCCGTGCGATCCAGCACGTCAAGATAATCGCCAAAGCCCAGCCATTGCTCGTGTTTCGCCGCGGCCGTGTACCACGGCGCGACCCGGCGAATGTCGCCATGGGCGTTCACTGGGGCGCAGCTTATCCCGCACTGGCCGATCACCTCCGTCGTGACGCCTTGATGCACCTGGCTCTCGGCGCGCCCGTCCGCGATCAGGGTGAAATCGGAATGGGTGTGCATGTCGATGAACCCGGGCGCGACGACAAGGCCCGACACATCAATGACCTCCGCGGCGTTGGAAAGGTCCACCTCGCCCGCAGGCCCGATGCCCACGATCTCCTCGCGCGTGACCGCGATGTCGCCTGCAAACCCCTCCGCGCCTGTGCCGTCGAAAATCGTGCCGCCTGTCAGGACCAGATCGAACATGGATCGTCTCCTATTTAGCCTCGCCGTAGAGCGCATCCGGCAGGAAGGTCGTAAGCTCCGGGATCAGGATCAGGATCAGCAATCCGATGATATAGGCAAGTATGAAGGGCAGGACGGCCACAGAAATCCGCTCGATCGAGATACCGGAGATCCGTGCCGCCACAGTCAGGTTCGCCCCAAGCGGCGGGGTGAGGAACCCGATTTCGCAGGTGATGACGGTGAAGATGCCGAACATCACGGGATCGACGCCCAACGAGACCGCCAGTGGCAAAAAAACTGCGGTGAAAAGCACGATCTGCGCCAGCGACTCCATGAACGTGCCAATGAAAATGTAGAAGATACCGATCAGCAGGAGCACCAGAACCTTGTTCTCGGTGATGGAGGTGATGCCCGCCTGCACGGCGGTCGGCACGTCGTAGAATGCGGTGAGTTGCCCGAACGCGAGCGTCGGCGTCAGGAGGATCAGGATGCCGGTGAGTAGGGCGGTAAAGCGGAGCGCCTCGATCACCTTCTTCAGGGTCAGTTCGCGATAGATGAAGAGCCCGACGAAAAGCGCGTAGAAGACGGCCACCCCTGCGGCCTCGGTCGGGGTGAAGGCGCCGCCATAAATGCCGCCGAGGATCAGGATGGGCGCGCCGATGGACCACTTGCCTTCCCACGCCGCGTTCAGGAACGGGCCCCATGTGAAGGGTTCGCCATCGCCGCCATATCCCCGTTTGCGCGCGATGATGTAGGTGGTGATCATCAACAGGACCGTGACGATCACACCGGGGATCAGGCCCGCAAGGAACAGGCGTGGGATCGAGGTCTCGGAGACCAGCCCGTAGATGATCAGAAGGTTCGAGGGCGGGATCAGACTGCCAAGCGCACCGGCGCTGGCGGTGATCGCGGCAGCGAAGGGGACGTCATAGCCCTCCCGCTTCATCGCAGGCACTGTGACCGACCCGATGGCCGCCGTGGTCGCAGGACCCGATCCTGAGAGCGCCGCGAACAGCATGCAGGCAAAGACCGTCACCAGCCCCATCGAGCCGCGATAGGCGCCCACCAGATTGGTCGCGATCGAAATCATGCGGCTGGCCATGCCGCCGACCTCCATCAATCGGCCCGCCAGCACGAAAAGCGGAATGGTCAGAAGCGGGAACGGCGTCAGGCTGCCATATCCGGTCTGCGCCAACAGCGTGTAGGGGATGTCGATCAGGAAGAGCGCGAACGCCGTGGTCAGCCCGACCGACACAAAGAGTGGCACGCCCATCAGGGTCAGCACCACGAAGACAACGGCCAGAAGCAGAAGCTCGTTCACGAAGAGCGCTCCTGACCGGGACGATCCTGTTCGAGAGGAACCGCATCGCGGTCTTCCTCCAGCATGCCGGGCATACCGTGCGCACCTTCGCGCCACCAGATCACATAGGTCTGGGCCAGTCGGATCAGCATCAGTCCATAGCCGATCACCAAAACGGTCTGAGGATAGAACTGGTCAATGCCGAGGCTTGGGCTCGTCTCGGTGAAGCGCCAGAACACGGTCAAGTAATCCCAGCTCACCCGCACCATGAAGAGGCAGAAAAACGCCCAGCAGATGTCCGCGGCAAAGATAACGTAACGCCCGAAGCGCTCGGGAAGTGCTTGCACAGCGACCGTGATGCGGATGTGGAAACGTTCGCGCACACAGAGCGCCGCGCCCATGTAGACCGCCCAGACCATGCAAATGGCGGCGGTCTCTTCGGTCCAGTGAAGCGCAATCTGAAAGACATAGCGAGCGACGACTTGCGAGAACACAGCGACCGCGATGATCGTGAGGCAGGTGCAGCAGATCAGCTCTTCGAAATGCCGCTCAAGCCATCTGAGTGCCGACATGGCCACTCCCCCTCAGGTGCGCAGGCCGCGCGCCGACTGCATCCAGAAAGGGCACCGCGCGGGCGCCCTTCCGGTGTTTGGATCCTTAAATTACTCGGCGGCAGCCTGGATCGCGCCGACCAACTCAACAAACTCCGCACCGCGTTTCTCTGCGAACTGTTGTTGGACGCCCTTGGCGGCCTCGACAAAGTCTGTCTTGTCCGGATCAGTCCTGGCCATGCCGCCTTCCTTGACCAGCCAGTCGCGCACCTCCTCGGTCTCGTTGGCAACCTGAGCGGCCATCTCCTTGCCCGCATCCGCAGCGGCGGCAAGGATCTGTGCGCGCTGCTCATCATTCAGCTTCTTCATGAAGTTGTCCGATGCAAAGAGGGGCGCAAACGCCACGAAGTGCTCGAGGATTACCAGATGCGGTTCGAACTCGAAGAACTTCATGTCACGGATGAACGACGTTCCGTTGTCCCCGCCATCGACGGTGCCGGTCTGAAGCGCCGTCGGCGTCTCGGACCACGCGAGCGGTACGGGGTTGGCGCCAAATGCCTCGAAGGTCGCGATCATAACCTCGTTCTTGGGCACGCGGATCTTCAGCCCTTTCATGTCCGCCATGGTGTTGACAGGACGGACGGAGTTATAAAAATCGCGGTAGAGCGCCGGACCGAACGCCAGAAGGTGGACGCTGGTGTCCGCCTGAAGCTGATCCTTCATCTTCTGTCCCACCGGACCGTTCAACACCCGATCCAGATGCGCGGCGTTCTGGAAGATGTAGGGCAGCACGGTGACGTCCATCAGCGGCCAATGCGGCGAGACGTTATTGGCGGTGATGAAAAAACCATCGACCGTGCCGAGCTGCATCGCCTTGAAGGCTTCGTCCTCGCTCGAGATCTGGTTGCAGCAACGCAGCTTGACCTCGATCTTGCCGCCGCTGTGCTCGGCGACCTTTTCCTGGAAGATCTTGCCGAAGCGGCCATAGAGCGATTCCTCCGGCGCTCCGAAACCGACATTCATGGTCAGATCCGCCGCTGCCGCCGGAAGGCTGCCCGCACCGATCCCCAACGCTGCCACAGCGGCAAGCGCCAGACGCAATGCCTCTCGTCTCATCATCACATTCTCCCTGTTTTGGCCGGTGCCGTTCCCTCAACGACAGGCCCCCGCCACCTTGACGCGTGAGGTCAGGCCGGGTCAACGGTCTTGGCGAGTGGTCCGCCCGGCGCCGAAGGGATCGCTCGCGGATCCGCGCAGCCGGACATGGCGTCCCATGCAGGCCGGAAGGGCTTGAACTCCCCACCCGGGTCAGCGAAAGTGCGGCGCCGCGATCAACCGCGTCGGCTGGCTGGTGTTGACTTAATGACTGAGACCCTCCCATGCGGGGGAGCGCCCGCGCCGCGCTCCGTCGATGAGATTACCAAAGACCTGCTGGCGTTTGCGCGTCCCGACAACCGGATTGCGTGGCGAGAGGTTCTGCTGACGGCGATCCCATTCTTCGCGCTCTTCGGGTTGATGTATCTCTCTCTCAGTCTGCCCTACATCGTGACGTTTCTGCTCGCGGTGCCGACGGCGCTCTTCCTGATGCGCCTTTTTGTGATTCAGCACGACTGCGGGCATGGATCGTTTTTCGAAACCCGGCGCGCCTGTGACCGGTTCGGGCACCTGCTCGGGGTTGTCACGATCACGCCATACGAGGACTGGCGCCTCGATCACGCGCTCCATCACGCCTGGTCCGGTAATCTCGATCACCGCGGCTATGGCGATATTACGACGTGGACGGTCAAGGAATACCGCGAGGCTTCGTGGCTCGCCCGGATCAACTATCGCCTGTTCCGCCATCCGGTGTTCCTGTTTGGCCTTGCCCCGCTCTGGCAATTCGTGGTGCGCCAGCGCTGGCCCGCGCCGTCCTCGAAGACATGGCCGCCGATCCGCAGCGTGATCATCACCAATTTCGGCATTCTTTGTGTGGTACTCGGCATGGTCGCAGCGATCGGCTGGTGGAACGTCTTTCTGATCCAGGCGCCCATTATCCTGATCGCGACATCATTGGGGGTCTGGCTTTTCTATGTGCAGCACCAGTTCGAGGATACCGACTGGGAGCGCGAGCCCGACTGGAACAGACGCCATCTGGCACTGTCGGGCAGTTCCTACCTCAAACTGCCGGAACCGCTGATGTGGATGACCGGCTACATCGGCGCGCACCACGCGCATCACCTCTCGAGCCGCGTGCCGTTCTATCGGCTGCCTGCGGCGCTGGAGGCCATTCCGGAACTGGGAGAGGCGCCCGCGCTCACCCTTGGCGATACGCTGGGCTGTGTCCGGCTGGCGCTCTGGGATGAGGATCGCGCGGCGCTTGTCAGCTTCCGTGAGGCGGCGCGGGCCTAGGGGCGGGCGGCGCGGCCCGTGTCAAACGCGTCCAGCATCACGCCGCGCAGGCGGGCCACATCCGCGTCCACCGAAGCCTTGGCATCGCAGGTGAACGGCTCCAACACCTCGACCCGGATCGTGCCGGAGCGCGGCCAAAATGTGTTGCGTGACAGCAGGCGATCCGAGCCATGGATGACAATAGGGCGGATCATCCGCCCGGTCTCGCGCGCAACCAGAACAGCTCCCGCCTTGAACTCGCCCAGAGTGTCAGTCCGCGCCCGTGTGCCCTCGGGGAACAACACAACGGACTGTCGGGCCGGCATGGCATCCACCGCACGTCCCAGCGTTTCGAGCGCCACTTTGCCATTGCTGCGGTCGATCTCGACAAGGCCTGCGGCGCGAAAACCTGTCTTTAGGAGACCGGAATCGAACAGTTCCTTCTTGCCCGCAAAGGTGAACCATTTTGCGTCCGGCACAACATGCATGAGTGCGAACCCGTCAAGATGGCTCCGGTGATTGATGACGATGATGCTGTCGCTATCGGCAGCCAGCGCATCTTGGTCTGCTTTCGTCATCTCGGCCCGGACACTGAGGAGCCATAACAGTCGGGAACATGCCCGTTTGACCAGACGCCAGTACCAGCCGCGAAACCCTTGGCGTCCGGCACAGAGTAGCGGGACAAACCCGATAAAGAAGAAGTACGGGAGTCCGATGAGCATGAGGGTCGAACGTTTGACCAACCGCAGCACAAACGGATCTCCAGCCCACTGCGGCGGCGCATCGGGAACGAATGTGTTGGACATGAGATCCCGGTACAAGCTGCCGCGCGGTGCGAGGCCATCACGTCTCTATCCGCGAAGACCCGCAGGGTTTCAAGCTTCAAGTTTACGTTACGACAGGCGGCGCCGTGAAGGCGGCAGATGCCAACGTACCGGTCAAACCCGGCTCGCTTAACTAAAGCATGCGATGAAAGGGAGGTGATCGAGAACTCGCCTTGCCCCTGATCAGAAAGACGATCCCGCCGAAGTGGTCGGATTTCGCAGTACATGTGCTCTATCTCGCGAGATCCAAAGGCTCTCAAGCCGCCAGTTTCGGGCCGATACCACGTCACTCGTTCAGGTCAGCCCAACTCAGTCCAAACCGATCAAGATACTTCCGAAGCCTGTCCGCATCGTTTTGCGATGCGCGCTTTTTACGCGAGGCAGCAAAGAGCTTGCGTCCGGCGTCGCTGAGGCTTGCTGAACTGGTACAGACCTCGAGAACTGCGGCAAGCTGCACAATGTCAAACTGGTCAAGTGACTCAGCGCGTGATCCAAGATGATCACGGACTAGTCGGCCGTTGGGATCATCTTCCGCCCGTGCCCAATCGTAGGTAAGATGTGAGATCTCTTCTTCGACCATAGCGATTGTGATCCGCCCGCGAGGTGCCAAGGTGCACAAGCGCTGTATTGACGCGCCGAGATCACGAAAATTTCCAGGCCAAGGCGTTCCAGGGTCGCGCGCGAACCGCAGATACACCTGACGCGCATCCACATTGAAGCCGACCCGCGTGCCAAGCACTTTTTCTGCGCGGGTCAGTTCGTAGTCGAGATTCGGTTCGATATCTTCCCGGCGGTCGCTTAGGTCGGGGAGCACAAAGGTCCAGATGTGCAGCCGGTGGAACAGATCCTTGCGAAAGGCCCCTTCAGCTACCAGTGACGCCAAATCCCTGTTGGCCCCAGCGATGAGTTGAAATCGGCTGGAGACCTCATAATCCGAGCCAAGCGGATAGAATGTTCCGGTCTCGATTGCGTGAAGGATCGCGGCCTGTTCATCCGGGCCCAGAGTGTCAATCTCATCAAGGAACAGCACCCCACCATCTGCTTCGCGTAATAGCCCCCGCCGTTCTGGCGACGATCCCATGCCGCGGCGCTGACCAAACAATGTGGCCAACCCGCGCTCGCCTCGTAGGATCGCGCAGTTGACACGCACCAGACGTCCCTTGACCCGTCGACGTTGTAGTTTCAATTCGTAGATCCGGTCGGCAAGTTCCGACTTCCCAGTCCCCGTAGCCCCCTGCAGTAGGATCGGCGCATCGGAGGTAGAGGCTACGCGTTCCATTCGCGCTATCAGATCGTTGAAGGCCACATTGCGTGTTTCTATTCCCGCCTTTAGCAGGGTGTTGTAGTCCTCGGAGACGAGATCGAAACGCTGCTGCAAAGCGTTGTATCGGCTGAGGTCCAGGTCAATTACATCCAGCGACCCGTTTGGCATATCGACGCCGCGTGGCGGTCCGGTCTGGAGCAGCCGGGCAGGGACGTGGCGGCTCTCGGTCAACAGGAACCAGCAGATCTGCGCGACATGCGTGCCGGTGGTCAGGTGGACGTGATAACGCTCGCGATCCTCATCGAATCCATAGTCCAGGGCGAAGTCGAAGAGCGCTCCGTAGACTTCTTCGAAGTCCCAAGGGTCTTCCAAATCTAGTCGCTGTAACAGCACTTCAGTGTCGGGGGAGGTCTCGGCGATTGCCTTCGCAACGTTCTCTGCGAGGCGCCACCAGCGTCCGTCATAGAGCAACTCCAGCCGGTCTACTGGAAAGTCCTCGTGTGCGCAGAGTTGTATTGAAGGACGCCACTTGCGCTTGCGGCCAGCATCAAGTTGCGTTCCCAGAAATCCGATGACGACATTCTGCATAATTTATCCATTAGAATAAAACACACGCTTTCGAAATAAGAAAATTGGAAGTGTGAATTATCTTGTTTGAATAAATCGCAGAATATCAAGGCTTTAGCCTAGATCACGGTTTTCGTTTAGGCCGACGCGAAATGGCGGCACATTCTTCTTCATCAACAAGAGGACAGAGAGAAAGAGCGAGCAAATCCGTGCTCGCACCGAAAAGAGGCCGGTGTCGTTCGTGACCGAAAGGACTGCCAAGCGGCACCGGTCCACCGCTCCCTTTAAGGGGACTGGATCTGGAATGGAGTAAAGTTATGTCTGACGAGATGATTGACGAGCCGCGCACGCTGGTAACTGGCAAAGACCTGATCGAATGGGGTCACCGGCCTGGACCGGCTTTCAGCGTCCTACTTGAGCGTGCCAATGCGGCGCGGACCGAGGGCTATGGTCTGGTGAAGATCCGGGAGATGCTGGCGCCCGACCTGCCGCCGCCCGAACCGCCGCAGCAGGTGCTGCGCGCCCGTGGCGAGGTGCCCTTCCACATGAATATCGAGGCAGATGGCCTGGACGAGGAAGACAACGTAGCCAAGGTCCGCGAAACGATGACCGAGTTGATGCGTACGCCGACGGTCGAGGCAGGGGCGATCATGCCCGACGCCTGTCCGGCAGGCCCGGTGGGCACCATCCCCGTGGGGGGTGTCGCCGCGGCACGCAACGCGATCCATCCGGGCATGCACTCGGCAGACATCTGTTGCTCTGTCATGATCACGGATCTCGGGCAGGCCGATCCTAAGGCGGTGTTGGACGCCGCGCAGTCCGTGACCCATTTCGGGCCGGGCGGGCGTACGCAGGGCAAGCGGTTCTCTGTCTCGCTCAAGATGATGGATGCGTTTCGCGAGAACCAGTTCCTGAACGAGCAAAAGACCGTGCGCATGGCGCAGGAGCACATGGGAACCCAGGGCGATGGGAACCATTTCCTCTTCGTAGGGCGCTCGCGTGCGACGGGTCGGACGGCGGTGGTCACACATCACGGCTCGCGCGGGGCGGGGGCCCGGCTCTACAAGGCGGGGATGATCGTAGCGGAGAAGTATCGCCGCCAGATCTCGCCGGAAACGCCCAAGCAGAACGCCTGGATCCCGGCGGATACCGAGGAAGGCCGGGCATACTGGGAAGCATTGCAGTTGATCCGCAAGTGGACCAAGGCGAACCATAGCGCCATCCATCAGGCAACGGTGGAGACGGTGCGCGGCGAGAACCACGACCGGTGGTGGAACGAGCACAATTTCGTCTTCGAGCGCGACGGGCTCTTCTATCACGGCAAGGGGGCTACGCCTGCCTGGCAAGGATGGGCATCGGATGCGACGGCGCGGACGCTGATCCCGCTGAATATGTCCGAGCCGATTCTGGTGGTGAAGGGAAAAGACGCCAAACACGGTCTTGGATTTTCGCCGCATGGGGCGGGGCGCAACTTCTCGCGCTCAGAGCACCGGCGCCGGATGGGGTCCGTGACGCCCGAGCAGATGATGAAGGCTGAGACAGAGGGGCTGGACATCCGGTTCTTTGCCGACCGGATCGATGCATCGGAATTGCCGTCGAGCTACAAGAAAGCCGATGCGGTGGTGCGCCAGATCAGGTCCTACGGGCTGGCCGAGATCGAGGACTATATCGACCCCTACGGCTGCATCATGGCGGGTGACATTCCTGCGCCCTGGATGAAGAGAAAGGGGCGGTCGCGACGGTGACCGCCCCCAACGCGCCCGCTGAAGTCTAGATGGCGTGGGCTGTGAGTACCGATCCTATCCCGGCGGCAACTTTTCAAGTCGGACACCGTCCAGAAAAGCTTGCACTCCAGCGTGTATTGCAGGTTTTTGATGCGCGGTCAGCGGCTTCATCAAGTCACTTTTGTGCAGCGCGGACATGATCATCCAGCCGTGACGGACCGGGAAGTTTGCTTCTGCGATCAGAACATAATCACCTAGATCCAGAAGCCGGGTGAGATCGATCTTGCCATAGGGCGCAAAACGCCCACGTCCGTCTGCCATGGCCAGCGTGTCGGCGACCGACAGAACCGCCACTTCCATCTGATCCGTTCCAATCAGACTGGCCAAACGCGGAGCATGCGGCGCACGCGCGGGTCTCGCTTGCGCTTCAGGAAGCGCATGGTTGAGTTCGTCCACGAGGGACTGGGAGAGTCGAAAGGTCTCGGGATCTTTGCGATGACAACCAACCAGTAGATGTTTGCGTCGATATGCGACCCATTGCGGGTAGAGCGTGTGCCCGTGAGCGGCAGGCGAAAGTGCCCCTGCCGCAAGTATGGTCTGGATCACATGCCGCCGGTTCAAGGCGCGAACACATCTTTGTTTAGCACAGCAGTCACCACATAGTTCGGTACATCGACGACTTGTCCGACACGCAAGTCCACTGCGACCGAGGCAAGGATATAGGCCTGTTCGGAGGTCAATCCGTATTCGCGTTGAATGTACTCTATCATCTGCAACAGAGCATGGCGTGCTGCGAGTGTCAGATCTTCCGAGAGGTTTGTCAGATCGCCGATCTCGGCCGCATCAAGATAAGTGTGATAGGGTGGTACTTCGCCAGCTGGTTTCAGGGGCAGCCCAACCGTTTGGTAGAACTCTGACGGTTCGATGTTCTTGATCTGCTGTCCGCCCTCGACAGCGGGTGCTGTTATCACCGCACCTTGACCTGGCCGTATCTCTGTCGTCAGCGTAACCACCGCACCGGTTTCGATAGCTGTGCCGGAAACTTCGCCGTCACCTTGAGCATAGTGGACATCCCCCACAAACAGGCCACATCCGTCGATGAAGCACGGGAACAGCATCGTCGTGCCTACCTGCATCTGCTGGACGTCCATGTTACCGCCATTCTCGCGCGGCGGAATAGTTCGCAGACAGTCGTCCTTGTGGCTACCTTCCGGACCGCAAACCGCAGTGGGCAAAGCCCCGACGGGTTGAGGTGGCAGAGCGATCCCGCCCGCGGCGGCAAGGGCGGCTTCACGTGCCTTCCAGGCCTGCACTTCTTCTTCGCCGGGCAGAACACCCACGGAGCCAAGGAAAGCTTCATACGGGACCTTCACGCCGGGCATGCCATCGGACACCGCATGCGTGCGAGAAAGCCGCCAGTTCACGACATAAGGTTCGGTGTAGATATCGCGCAGAAACCCAAAGCCTGGTGCAATGACGGTGTAGCCGTATTCATCCGGCGCGATGTCCACCAATGTCACGGCCAGAACATCGCCGCGCTTGGCCCCTTCGATATGAACTGGGCCGGTCATCGGATGCACAAGGTTAAGGTCAACCGCTGCGAGATCTGCGGCTACCGAATCCAGCGTAAGATCGCTGTCCAGCGCATCGCGAGAATGGAGGATGATCGTATCGCCGGGATTGGCTCGCGCGGCAGGTGGGATTGCCGGGTGGTACCGGTTAAAACAGTTTGGATCATCGGCGCAGTGATCGCCCTGCTTCTCGATCACAACTTTGGTTTGCCATTTCTGGTCTGTGGTGTCTGCCAGGGCGACGCTCGATGCGCTGATTGCGATGGCAGAGGCGAAAAGGTATCTGAACATATCAAAACCCCCTATGTCTCACTGCAATCAAGCTTTCACCTAAAAATTGATTCCTTCAACTTCCAATCAATCAAAAGAAACAGGAGCGTTCTACTTCATCACATACCGAGGGTTGGGATTGTCGTCAGAGCTGCATTCGGGGCTCATCTTGATGTCAAATGACCTGCTATCATCGGGCGGGGCGAACGAAGTCAGGTTGCAGATGCCTAGGCAGAGGAGATGTCTATGCCCGTCATTCAGGTCACATTGATAGAAGGTTATGACAAGACTACACGTCAACGCCTTTGCACACGGCTGACCGATGCCGCCATGGCAACGATTGCGACACCCGCCGACGCGGTGACGGTCTATGTGAACGAGGTCGCGCCGGCGGGGTACATGCGCGGGCGATTGGCCAAAACTCCTGGTCCCGCACCGCGGCCGCCGGCGGAACTCTGCCTTGATTTTCTCGACCGTCTTGGGGCGCGGGATCTAAGCGGCGCGCAGGCATTGATCGCTCAGGATTTTCGCATGGTCTTTCCCGGCGGGCAGACGTTCACGGAGTTTGGCGCGCTTCTTGACTGGGCAGCGCCGAGGTACCGCAAGATTGCCAAGACCATTGACCGTGTCGAAGAGGCTCCGTTGGGCGAGTGCGTCGCCGTCTATATCAGTGGGACACTAAACGGCGAGCGCCCAGATGGTTCGGCGTTCTCGGATGTGCGGTTCGTCGATCGTTTTTCGGTACGCGCGGAAATGATCGAGACGCAGGACGTTTGGAACGACCTGGCTGAAAGCGGTGTGTTAGGGGCGACCTAGGCCAGAGAACTTGCAGTCGTTCAGACAACTTCAGGCTGTTTGCAGAGTGTTGAAAGAATGCCAGCGGCCATCTCGAACGACCGGACCCGGGCGGCGTGATCGTGGATCATCCCTGTGACTATCAATTCGTCCGGCTGATGTTCTGCAATGATCGCCTTCAGTCCGGCTTCGACCTTCTCCGGCGATCCTGTAGCGGAGCAGGAAAGCGCCTGATTGACCTGCGCCAACACGTCTGGCGGGAGTTCTGATGTGATGTCCTCAACGGGATGCGGCAGCTTGCCCGGCCTGCCCGTCCTGAGCCGCGCAAATGACAGAAGTTGCGATGACCGGTGATAATCGGCTTCTGCATCGCTTTCGGCCACGCAGACGCCTGCGGCTACCATGACGTAAGGACGGGAAAGTTGCGCGGATGGCTGGAACCGCGCGCGATAGATCGCCAGTGCCTCGGTCAGCATCGCGGGCGCAAAATGCGAAGCAAAGGCGTAGGGCAATCCCAGCGCTGCAGCCAGTTGCGCGCCGTAGAGGCTTGATCCCAAGATCCAGATCGGCACCTGCGTGCCCGATCCCGGAATGGCGCGGACGGTTGTGGCCTCCGTTGGCTCTGCGAGAAAGCCAATCAGTTCCTGAACATCGTGTGGGAAGCTGTCCTCTTGCACCATATGTCGCCGGAGAGCACGCGCCGTTGCGAAGTCTGTGCCCGGTGCGCGCCCAAGACCGAGATCGATCCGTCCGGGATAAAGCGAAGCGAGCGTGCCAAATTGTTCTGCGATCACGAGGGGTGCGTGGTTGGGCAGCATGATCCCGCCCGCCCCGATGCGCATAGTCCGTGTTGCACCGGCGACATGGCCGATGACAACCGATGTCGCCGCACTCGCGATCCCGGGCATGTTGTGGTGTTCGGCCAGCCAATATCTGTGATAGCCCGCCGCCTCCGCCGCCCGTGCCAGATCGGTGGTGTTGGCAAGTGCGTCAGAAGTGGTCTTTCCCTCGGGTATCGGGGACAGATCGAGGAGTGAGAACTTTTCCATGCTGGTCTCCGTTCAAGGCGCTCCGATTGATCCGGGAGTTCGCATTGAGGTCAATCTCCCAGATGCCATGCAGCGCGGCAGCAGGTGCGTTTCAGATCCCCATGGCCATGCCGTCCCCCGAGGGATCGGCACCGCCGTCCAGCTTGCCATCGGAAATGCGGATCGTGTGTACCGTCGGCATCATGTAGCTGTGGCCGTGGCGTTTGGTGGTATAGCCCATGCCCTGCAATGCAGCCTCGGTCTTGCGCAGGATACGATTGGTCACCTCAATTGTGTCAGAGGTGGTTGTGAAGCGCGGGGCATGGACCGCCTGCTGCGCATCCATGCCGAAGTCGATCACGTTCAGGATGGCCTGCAGATTGCCCATGGTGATGGTGGTGCCTCCCGGCGCACCAAGCAGTAGACAGGGATCGTTGCCCTTGAACACGATCGTTGGCGACAGCGCTGAGAACCGCGCCTTTCCCGGCGCTAGCGATCCGGCTCTGCCCGGGCGGGGATCGAAGACCATCATGCAATTGTTGTACATGAAGCCCAGCCCTTCGGTAATCACGCCACCCGACGAGCCCAGCGAGTGGGTCATGGTCACGCAGTTTCCCGCGATGTCAGCAACGCAGATATGAGTGGTCTCCTTGGGATCGGCTCCTGAGTTGAGCCGAGGAACCGGCGTCTTCTCGCCATTGCGAATCCGGTCGGCCATCCGGTCGGCAAACGCGTCTGAGAGCATGTCGTCCACGGGAATGTCGACAAAGGCCGGATCGCCCATGCGAGTGTCCTTCTGCACTGTGGCGATCTTCATCGCTTCGGATACGGTTGCTATATAGGCAGGACTGTTGTGACCCATCGCGGCGAGATCAAATCGTTCGAGGATGCGAAGCATTACCGCTATGACCAATCCCCCGCCGGGGGGCTGGTTGGTGGCAACGCGGTGATCGCGATAGGTCAGCCAGAGCGGCTCCGTCTCGATTGGCTTGCTCTCGGTCAGATCTGCTGCAGTGATCAGGCCGCCGTGCGCTGCCATATCTTCGGTGATTTTCCGGGCGATGTCTCCGGCATAGAAATCCTCGACGCCATGGTCAGCAATCCGCTGATAGGTTTTGCCAAGATCCGGGTTTCTCAGGATTTCTCCAATACTGGGCAACTTGCCGTTTGGGGCATAGATCTTTGCCACCGATGGGTCGTCCGTCACCCGCCGGATGCCGGGGATGCGTCCCGCGATCGACGGCGCGTTCCAGAAGTCCCAGACATGAGGCCTGACCTCGAAGCCGTCCTCGCACCACCTGATGGCGGGGGCGAGCGCATCGGCCATGGAGCGGCTGCCCCAGCGTCCTAGGATCTCCCCAAAGGCCCTTAAGGTCATCGGGGTCGTCATGCACTGATAGCCGATCTCGTTGACCTCGCCCTGCAGGACAAACCCGAACCCGTCATCGCATTCGCGTACAATACGGTCTGCCCACATTTGCGGGCGCGTTGCCAAAGGCGCATGTCCATGAAAGTCAATGCAAGTATGAGTCCCATCCGCCAATCGGACTTGTGCAGAGCCGAAACCAGCAATCCCGCACATCAGCGGATCGACTGCTGTCTGAACCAGCGCCGCCGTTATGGCGGCATCGACGACGTTTCCGCCGCTCTGGAGGACATCAAGTCCTGCTTCCACAGCTTCCGGTTGGGGTGCAGAGACCATTGCGCGCATTTCGAGGCTCCATACTTGTGCCTGGCCGATGATCACAGGTTCTGTGGCCTATGACAAAGCCGTTTTGCTATGTCGCGGGAGCGCCTCCGGTCTCCGTCAAGCGTTGGCTTCGCGATTGATCGGGTGCGGCTTATCAATCTGATTAGGCTTACTTGTTGGAAGCCGTTCGCTTTGGAGGGCAATTTCCGGCGATCTCGAGGATCAACTTGCGCCTGACGGCTGTGGCAAATGTCTCGGAATTTTCCGCCGTGACCACGAACGACCCGGGTCCGCCGATGATGAGATCCCGAAAGGCCTGTTCGAGGTCATAACTGATAGGCTGGCCACTGCAGCTTCGGCAAAGCACCGCAAGGCCGTTGATAGTGATGCCTCCGTCGAGAACCGCGGTTCTGCCATCGGCGATGCTCGGACCGTTCCAGTTGTTCGCGCTGTCGGCGGAGAGGTCGATCACCGCACGGAGACCCTGATAATTGTTGGTTTCGATCAGCCGCTTTCCAGCCAGGAGGGCCGCGCCAATCGCGTTACGCCCGAAAGCGCGTCGAGGCGGTAAAAGCAGTGCGTTGCCAAAGGCCTCAGCGCTCTCTGCGGAACTGATCAGAGTCCAAGGGACAATGACGTCCTGCGATGAGTAATCCGCCCACTCGACATAGGTAAGCGCGATGTTGCCGTAACCACTGTTGACGATTGCATCGACTACGGCCGGATCCGTGATCGCTGCGGCATAGCCTGCGCGCTGGAAGCGAATCTCATCGTTGTCAATCGAGCCCGTAGCATCGGCAAGCAGCACCAGTTCCAGCGACACATCAGTTTGAGCTTGGGGCTTTACAGCAATGGATGAAACAAAGATCGCAACTGCAGCGATCCAGCCGACGCGGCACGCCCTTTGTTGCAGCGATACCGAAGAGCTGAACATGGGGGCTTGTAGCACGAAACTCAGACATCTGCAGTCTTGATGTTTCTGGGGAAGCCACTTGCTCGCGACTTCAGTTGGGCGGGTGAGACCTCCGCGCGTGTCGTCTCTTCAAAGTCATGTAACCAGTATTGCGCAGGTCTGGTACAATGGCTCGCAAACGATGGGAGCCAAACATGCAAAGCCTACTTCGAACGGCGATTGTCGGAGCATTTTTAGCCGTTCCATCCACGACGTCCGCTGCTTGCATCGAGGGACCAACTGGCGAATGCCTGCCGGTGGAGTTGCAGCCTATAGATCTGATAAGCGAGCGCGCAATCCGGGCGCGGGCGGATCTAGCGGTCGGGATCTCGACCAACGCTCAGGCAGGCGGAACGCAAACGGGAGCGGTCGCCGTCTTTCGGGGGCGGCGTGGTAACTCCGTCGACCCGATGCCGTTGGTCCGCGATCAACTGCTGATGCGCCCCGTCGCGGATCAGAGCTCGCTGGATCTCTTTGGCAGTGCCTCCGTCCTGCAGGACTTTGATGCTGACGATTTCGAAGACCTGGTCATTGGTATCGCTGGCGGGCGCCGCGATGACCTGAACGAGCGCCCGGGACTCGCTGCCTATTTCAAAGGTGGTCCGGATGGGTTCACCTATCTCGAGTTGATTACCAAGGGACTGCGCCAGGGCGGATTGCCCGGCGCGTTTGGCCAAGCGATCGCCAGCGGCGACTTTAACGGCGATGGGCTGCCGGACCTTGCTATTGGCTCGCCCGGCGATCCAAATGCCGCCGGGATAACGGGTGCGGTATTTGTGTACTTCAACACTGGCGCGACCGAGCCAGGTGCTGCCCGTTTCGTCCCTCCAACGGGGCTCGAATTGGTACCGTTCGGCTCATTAGATCTCGACAACGTCGGGTGGACGCTGGCAGTCGGCGATCTGGATCTCGATGGCGACGATGAGTTGATCGTCGGTGTCCCCGGTCGTACCGTGAACGATGTCCCGGATGCCGGTGAGCTCAGCATCTACCGCTCACAGGGTGATCAGGCGATGGTCCCATATCAAAGGATCAATCTGGCGCTGTTTGATCAGGACATCACTCCCAGCCGATTTGGGCAAGCCATCGAGGTCGCCGATTTCAATGCGGATGGACGGCCTGACATTGCCGTTGGTGCTCCTGCGGTATCGACTGCGCCGACGGGTTTGGCCGTGACTGGCAAGGTCTACATTCTGCAGAACACAGAAAACGGACTGGTACTCGACGCCGTGCTCGACCAGACGGGCATGGACGATCAGAACGACGAAGAGGGGTTCGGCTATGCGTTGGCAGCTGGCGATATGGATGGTGACGGTCTTCCGGAACTTGGCGTCGGCGCTCCGTTCAACATGACACCTCCGCGCGATACCGATCTGATTGCTGTCGGCGTGCCTACGACCTTTATCATCGCCAACATGCGCCGTTGGCGCGGCGATGCACAGGTGATGCGCAGCCGCGAGGGACTATTGCCCCGCGACGTTCTGGCCGAGTGCTTTGATCCGCAGCCGATCCGCCAGCCTCAGCTTCGCCCTGTGACCGATCCGATCCGCAATGAGCCCGGCACCGCACGACGTGCTGATGCGCTCACTGCAGGCAGAACGAGTAACCGTCTCTTGCCGCGCCCCGGCGGTCCACTTCCAAACCGTGGGTTTGATTGCAATCTTCTGATCCCCGAACACAATCGCCAGCCAATTGTCGACCGTGATCCGAAACGAACTGGGCGTGTCTTCTTGTTTGCCAATGATAATGGTTCGCTGGTGGCGGACATGATGCTTGGCGCTGGCGCACCGCATCCGACCCAGAACGATGCGCTGATTGGTGTTTCGCTGAAGTCGGCAGATTTCAACGGTGACGGCTATGCCGATCTTGTGTCGGGCGCTATGGGCAAACGCCCTCAGTCCGGTTCCGTACGTAGTGGTGCGGCAGAGGTGTTCATCGGTGGGATGGACGGTTTGAGGTTCGTCGGAGAACTCGATCAGACCGGCTTGTCTCCCGAAGTCAACTTGGACCGTTTTGGCGGATCGCTTGATCGTTAGAGTGGGAGTGCTCAGGGACAAGAGTCTGAGGCGAGTCGCTCTATACCATCCTTTTGAGGTTCCCCTTCCTGTCGAAGAGCAAGGTACCAACTTGGAGAGTTCTCAGAGTGCGTTCCTGATTGCTAAAATTTGCCATAACGTTGAATCAGCGCATTCCACCTGATTGGAGGCTTTACGGTCGGCAACCTCACTGGAGCTTAGATCAATGGGAGTAACCCATTAAAACTCAGAGCATTAGGCGAAGTCATCTGGCGGCGCCCGACCGGGGTGGTGCGCTATGGGGTATCTTTGGCGTTGCAGCAATCATATCGGCAATTGGATGGTCCTTCGTTCAACTTTTGATCTGGCAACCCATTCATTTGGCGTTGAGTGTTACTTGCTTCTTTCTGCTCGCAATTGTCATTGGTTGTCTATGGGCGGTCCACCATGGAGGCCGGAGGTTTGGCCAAGCCAATCAGGTGACGCTGTTACGGTCTGGGATTGTCAGCTTGATCGGTGGTCCGCTCTTGACCGGAGGAACTACCGCAGAAATCGAGTGGCCCCTTTGTCTTCTGATCGCAATCGCCCTCATCCTCGATGCGGTCGACGGGTATCTTGCTCGCCGCAACGGTGAGGTTTCGAAGTTTGGGGCCCGCTTTGACATTGAGATCGACGCGTTACTTCTTCTGTTCCTTGCTGTTCTGGTTTGGCAGACCGGCAAGGTTGAGGTCTGGGCTCTGGCTATCGGTCTGATCCGTTATGTCTTCGTTGCTGCGGGTTGGTGTTTGACCTGCCTCGCAGTATCGCTCAAGCGAAGCTGGCGCCGACAATTCGTGGGAGTATTGCAGAGCCTTGCCCTCTTGGCATGTCTGTCGCCGATGGTGGACTCGATCTGGGCGCCGACGATTCTGACGGTCGCACTCGGGACACTTTTAATATCATTTGGCATCGACGTTTTCACACTGATGCATAGTTCAGATTTGGCTTCTGAGATCGACGTTAATAGCGATACGTGACCGAGCTGTCGCGCTGGAAACATCCGGTTGGGACAACAAATTGGTTTGTTCGCCCGATGTGTGACCAAACTCCATGGATTGCGAAAAAGGAGCAGTACCGGGGGGCAGGTCACTTGTTCAAAGCCGGAATCTTGAACGCCGTTGAAGTTCAAAATTTTGATGGTTAAGATTCTCGCAATTCGACCAGTGTCGAGATTTGCACCGGGGAGGGCAGACGTACCGTGAGCTTCGTGAGGAATGCTTGGTATGTCGCCGGCTGGTCGCGGGACTTTGGCGACGCCCTTATGTCGTTGGAAATCACCAGCCGTCAGATTGTGATGTTTCGGGACAGCGCGGGTGAAGTACGTGCACTGGAAGACCGTTGCCCGCATCGACAATTGCCGCTTTCCAAAGGTAAGCGGATTGGCGACACCATCCAATGCGGCTATCACGGTATGACGTTCGACGGCTTCGGGCAGTGTGTCCGTATCCCCGGCCAGGAGAACATACCGAAAAGCGCATATGTCGATGCCTTCCCCGTCGAAGAGCGTCACGGCATTGTCTGGATTTGGATGGGAGAGCCGGAGCGGGCGAACGCGAGCCGCATCTTTGACTTGCCGGAGCTCTCGGACTCCAACTGGCATGTCCATCACGGTGGTCACCTGCACATTCGTTCGCACTATCTGAACGTTGCCGAGAATCTGGTCGATCCCGCGCATGTCAGCTTTGTTCATCCCACGACCCTTGGTAACGCAGCCTCAGAGAACGTACCGGTACATGTCTCGACTTCAGGGGACGTGATCCGGGCCTGGCGATGGATCCGCGACGGTGCCCCGATAGGGTTCTTCCAGAATTTTGGCGGCTTCACCGGCAACGTGGATCGTTGGCACTACTATGATCTTCACCTGCCTTCGACGGCGGTGATCGACTTTGGCAGTGTGGACACGTCTATGAAATGCCCCGAGGAAGAACGCGATCGTGGCGTCAGAATTTTCGCAATTCATTTCGTGACCCCGGTCAATGACAGCAATACCATCGACCACTGGATGCATGTGCGGAACACAGCCTTGGACGATGATGCTGCCTCCGAGCAGATGGACGCAATGTTCAAGACAGCGTTCGACGAGGACAAGGTGATCCTGGAAGCCATTCACGAGGAAGAGCAACGCCCTCACGAGCGGCGTCCAATTCGCATTGCCATTGATAAGGGACCAAATGTCTATCGCAAGCGGATCCGTGATCTGATTGCAGCCGAAGCAACCGAGGATTTGGGCGAGGCTGTCCGTCCAGTATTCATCCAGCACGATTGACGTGAGATCGACACCAGAGGGGACATCATGAACAGAAACGCATTCCTGAAATCCATGGCCGCCGCTGCGGCCTTGCTGGTGGCGCCCTTGGCGGCCAGCGCCGAGAGTATCAAAATCGGCGAGATCAATCACTACAAACGTATGGCTGCCTTCGCTGGCCCTTACAAACAGGGCCTCGAACTCGCGGTTGAAGAGGTAAATGGCGCGGGTGGGGTTCTCGGCAAACCACTGGAGTTCATCTTTCGAGACGATCAAGGCGAGCCGGGCGAAGCCGTCAAGATCGCCGAGGAACTGGTGATCCGTGAGGGTGTCGTGATGATCACCGGCACGATCTTCAGCCATGTCGGTCTGGCGATTTCGTCCTGGGCGGCAGAGAAAAAGCAGGTCTATCTGGCGGCGGAACCGCTTGCTGACGCCTTGGTCTGGGCCAAGGGTAATCCCTATACTTTCCGTCTCCGGGCATCGACTTTCATGCAGGCGGCCATGCTGGCGGAGGAGGCGGCAAAGACGGATGCCAAGACCTACGCGACGATCGCGCCCAACTATGCCTATGGCAAAGACGCCGTCGCTGCGTTCAAGAAAAACTTGCTGGCGTTGAAGCCCGATGTGGAGTTCGTTGCCGAGCAATGGCCAGCCCTGTTCAAGATCGATGCAGCCGCCGAGGTGCAAGCTATCGAACGGGCCAAGCCTGATGCTATCTACAATGTGACTTTCGGGCCTGATCTCGCAAAGTTTGTGCGCGAGGGTGGTGATCGCGGCGTCTTCGATGGACGCAACGTCTATGGGCTTCTTTCGGGTGAGCCGGAATACATTGATCCGCTAGGTGATGAGGCACCCGAGGGTTGGACCGTGACCGGCTATCCCTGGTACGATCTGAAGGACGGTCCGGCAGGTGCGTTCGTTTCAGCCTATCAAGCACGCTATGACGAGCGTCCGGGTCTTGGTTCGCTGGTCGGCTACATGACTGTCCAGTCGATCGCGGCAGCACTGACTAAAGCGGGGTCGACTGAAACCGAAGCGCTGCGCGCGGCGTTCGAGGATCTGAACGTCGACACGCCGATGGGCCAGATCACCTTCCGTTCGATCGACAACCAGTCAACAGCAGGCTCCTACGTTGGAACGACAGCCCTTAAGGAAGGCAAGGGTGTGGTCGTGGACTGGCAGTTCAAGAACGGCGCCGACTATCTGCCCTCGGATGAAGAAGTAAGGGCGCTCCGACCTGCCGATTGATCAGTGACCGCGGCCCCTAAGCGCTGCCTTTGGGGCCGCACATCTGATACCCAGGAAAACCGATGGAACTCTTTGTAGCGCAGATTCTAACAGGTCTGGCGAACGCGAGCTCGCTGTTTCTGGTGGCCTGCGGCCTTTCGCTGATCTTCGGTGTGACCCGGATTGTCAACTTCGCCCATGGCAGCCTTTACATGCTGGGTGCCTATATCGGCTATACCCTGATGCAGGTTCTGCCTGGATCTGTAGGGTTTTGGGGCTCAATCTTGCTGGCGGGCATCATTGTTGGCGCTGTCGGCGTATTTATCGAAATGCTGGTGCTGCGCCCGGTCTACCGGGCCCCGGAGCTGTTCCAGCTTGTCGCGACCTTCGGCGTCATTCTGGTCATTCAAGATCTCGCGCTGATCATCTGGGGACCTGACGACCTCCTCGGGCCGCGCGCCCCCGGGATGCGAGGGGTTTTCCGGGTGATGGGCGAGCCGATCCCGAAATACGACTTTGCCCTTCTGACAATCACGCCCCTGATCGCCATGGGCCTCTGGTATCTCATGACCCGCACCCGTATGGGTGTTTTGGTCCGCGCTGCGACCCAGGATCGTGAGATGGTCGGTGCGCTCGGCGTCAACCAGGCCTGGCTCTTTACCGGGGTTTTCGCACTTGGTTCTGCGCTGGCCGGGCTCGGCGGTGCGCTGCAACTACCAAAGGGCGGGGCGGATCTGCTGATGGACTTCAACATTCTCGCGCCTGTATTTGTCGTAGTGGTCATCGG
>CAYYZH010000006.1:0-5096 GCA_964475765.1 uncultured Limibaculum sp. | reverse complement strand
GGCTCTCCCTTCGCACAGATCCTGGCGACGGACATCCTGATCTTCGCCCTCTTTGCCGCCTCGCTGCACTTTTTGTTGGGGCTTGGCGGGTTGGTCAGCTTCGGCCACGCGGCCTATTTTGGCGGCGGAGCTTATGTGGCCGCATTGTTGGTAACTCATGCCGAAAGCCCAATGGAATTGGCCTTCCTGTTGGCTCCGTTCGGTGCGGGGATCGCGGCGTTGGCGATCGGTTGGGTCTGCCTGCGCCTGACTGGCGTTTACTTCGCGATGCTGACCCTAGCCTTTGCGCAACTGCTCTGGAGCCTGGTGTTCCAATGGGGCGAGGTGACAGGTGGCGATGACGGTCTGGTGAACATCTGGCCCGCTGATTGGCTGAACGACACGACAGCGTTCTTCTACTTTTCGCTGTTGTTTTCTGTCGGCGGCATCCTGATTTTACGCCATGTCGCCCACGCGCCGTTCGGCTATGCCTTGCGCGCTGCCCGAGACAGCAACCGACAAGCGGAAGCTACGGGCATCAACACCGGTCGCGTCCAGTTGCTGGCCTTCGGCTTTGCCGGATTTATGGGCGGCCTTGCCGGAGCGCTTTTCGTCTTCTCCAAGGGCAGCGTTTTCCCGAACGAGCTGGAGATCGCCCGCAGCTTCGATGCCCTGATCGTGGTGTTCCTGGGCGGTGTGAAAACGCTCTCCGGCGGTGTGGTCGGCGCGGCTTCGTTCAAGGGGATCGAGGATGTTCTGACTCGGTTCGAATACTGGCGGTTGGTTATGGGGCTGCTGATCATCTTTGTTGTGATCCTTGCACCGAACGGCATCGTCGGGTCGTTGCGAAATGCTGCTGAACGCATCGGTCTTATGACCGCGAGAGATCAGTCGTGACGGCCATTCTCGAATCCCGTGGTCTAACCAAGACCTTCGGCGGGCTAATCGCCGTGAACGATGTCTCGTTCCAGCTTCAGCGCGGCGAGCTGCTCGCAATGATCGGACCGAACGGGGCCGGCAAGAGCACCTGTTTCAACATGCTGATGGGTCAGTTGCCTGTCACATCGGGTCAGGTCTTGCTGAACGGGAAGGAGATCACAGGGCTTGCGCCTAGGCAGGTTTGGCGCATGGGCGTGGGCCGGACGTTCCAGATCACAGCGACCTATTCGTCGATGACTGTCATCGAGAATGTTCAGGTGGCGTTGATGTCCCATCACTGCGAGATCTTTCATATGTTCCCCCGTGCCATCCGGCGCCATCGCGACCGCGCCATGGAGATGTTGGAGCTTGTTGGCATGGCAGATCAGGCTGATCGGCATTGTGCTGTGCTCGCCTATGGTGACCTGAAACGCATGGAGTTGGCGATTGCTCTGGCTCACGAGCCGAAGCTCCTGCTGATGGACGAGCCCACGGCAGGGATGGCGCCAAAAGAACGCATCGCCCTGATGCAACTGACAGCAGATATCGTTGATGAAAGCGGCGTTAGCGTGCTTTTTACGGAGCACGATATGGATGTCGTCTTCACCCATGCCCACCGGGTCCTGGTGTTGAACCGAGGGGAGTTGATTGCCGAGGGTTCGGCAAGCGAAATTCGCAACAACCAAACAGTGCAGGAAGTCTATCTGGGTGGCGGAACCGTTTTCGCGCCGGGAGAGAGTGCAGATGCTTGAACTCGATGCGGTGAACAGCTTCTACGGCAAGGCACATGTGCTGCGTGATCTCAGCTTCTCAGTTCCTCACGGACAAGTCGTTGCGTTGCTTGGTCGGAACGGGGCCGGCAAATCAACCACGCTGAAGTCTATCATGCAGTTGGTTAAACCAACGCGGGGCACTGTCTCGTTCCAGGGACGCGCGATCACCGGTCTTCCACCACACAAGGTCGCCAAGATGGGCATCGGCTATGTTCCCGAGGACCGGCGCATCTTCACCGACCTGACCGTTACTGAAAACCTGATTGTTGGTAAACAGCCCACACGCGACGGCACGGTCAGGTGGACCGAGGAGATGCTGTTCGACCTCTTTCCTAACCTGGCCGAACGCAGAGGCAACCGTGGTAAAGCGCTGTCTGGGGGCGAACAGCAGATGCTCACGATTGCTCGCACATTGATGGGTAATCCATCTCTTGTGCTACTCGATGAGCCTAGTGAGGGCGTGGCCCCGGTGATCGTCGAGCAGATGGCCAGTGTGATTCAACAGCTGAAGTCAGAAGGATTGACGGTGCTCCTATCCGAGCAGAACCTGCATTTCGCTCAGGCGGTTGCAGATCTCGCAGTGATCATCGAGGGCGGCGCTCTGGTCTTCTACGGCACGTTAGACGAGCTTAAAGCAAAGCCGGAAGTGCGAGACGCGTACTTGGCCGCCTAACTCTCCAACAGGCTGGAACGGCGACGCTAAGGAACTTTGTGCTACCATCACTCTAATCAGCCTGGTTTGGGAGCGAGACAAACAGATGTGCGGAGTTTCTCGGCATCGACACGGAAACGGTGTTTGCCGCACATTCTGGCGAAGTAGCAGTTTTTGGCTGCTGGCTGTTCTTACGCTGCTGGCTTTCGAAACTGCCGCGAGCCAAGCCGAGACGCCCGTCGATTTGGAACTGGTGTTGGCGGTCGATGCATCTGGTAGCGTTGATCAGCAAGAGTTTCTGCTACAACTGGGCGGCATCGCGCAGGGGTTTCGCGACGAAGAGGTACAGGCCGCAATCACCTCAGGACCACTCGGGCGAATTGCCGTTGCACTCATGATCTGGTCCGATGCCACATCGAAGAAGGCGGTCAGTCGGTGGGTATTGGTCGACAGTAGTGCTTCTGCTGAAGCCTTTGCCGATCTGGTTCTGTCTCAGGTCACCCGCCGGAAAGCGTTTCTGGGCAAGGGCGGTACCGGGATCGGGTCTGCCGTTGGCCGAGGTGTCAAGATGATCCGATTAAACGAATTTGAAGGCACACGAAAGGTGATCGATGTCTCAGGCGATGGTCACGAAACCCCTTTGCGCCATGGTGAGGGGATGGCTCTTCCCGAGGCCAAGCGCCGCGCCCGTCGCCGGGGGATAACCGTGAATGGCCTTGCCATCGTGACCGACAATCCGGGACTAACCAGCTATTACGAGCGCAAGGTTATCCGCGGTCCGGGCAGCTTCGTGATCACTGCCAACGGGTACGACGACTTTGCAGAAGCGATGAAACTGAAGCTGCTGCGAGAGATCCTGGTACTGATCGGACGTAAGGCCGATCCGCTGCCTGGGGAAGGTTAATGCAATGATCCCCTTCAGTTCGAGAGTGTTCTCGATCCACGCTCCATCAGTTTCTGAAAGCTCTCCACCGCCTAGAGCTGGTCAACAAGGCACTGATTCGACAGATCTGCAATCAATGAGGGAAAGAGCAGTTTCAACCGTGTGCGTGTAGTTGTGATCAAGTAATAACGCGATCATCAAAAATCTGAGACTGGCTACCTTTGTGATATCAAATATTAGCGATCAACAACTCGCGATTGAAATTTGCCCAAAATGACCAGATCGTGGCCAAATATTGCTGATCATTTGCGCCAAGTCCGTGTTATTTTCCAAAACAGGCGAGAGAAGGGCGCGTTTCTGGTTAACGCCCTGCCTAAAACCGTCGAGTTGCGAATAAAGTGCTCCGAGTGAGGAAGGTACAAGTATGACTTACAAGACACACGAAATCACGGCTTTCACCGAAGCCGACCTGCTGCAAGGTGTGAATGGCGGCAGCATTGGTAAAGGTGACTGTTTCACCATGCCTGGGTCTGCGACGACCTGCATCTCCGTTACCGACAACGATGCCTTTCTGTCCGGTGACAACCGGCGTAACGAGAATGCAAATGACAAGACTGGCCAGCACGCGAGCATCACCGATGCCAACGGTAACGAAGTAGGCAATGGCGGTCAGATCTACGCAGAGAAGTACCACAAGCTCAAAGGCTCGGACGGTAAGATCTACTTCATGATCGAGATCGAGCAGGAGGGTGGTAACGCGCCCGGTGCCGGTGACGACTATTTCACCTTCTACGGTCAAGTTCCTCCGGCCGGCATTTCGCTGACGGTAATCGGCGGTGGCAATGTCCGTGGCAATTGGGTCGACTTCAAGTGCCTCAGCGCTGGCGACAAACCGGCAGAGCCTATCGACTGGACGCTCGATGAAGACTGCACCTACACAGTGGAAGCCGAGCAATTCGATCTGCACAACTACGATGTTGTCGACGGTTCGAACGCGTCCGGCGGCGAACTGATCAAGCTGTCCGCGAACGATGGCCGTGCCTCGACCGATTTCGGCGGCGAAAGCGGAAACTACAACATCAAGATCAGCGCGCAGGACGAAACCGACGGCAAGTCGATGATCAAGGTTTTTGTGAACGGCCAACATGTCGGCACGATCAACCTCGACAATCAGACCGATGGTGGCGGTTCGAACAACGGCTACTTCTCCGAGTTCAGCCTTGGCGACATTCAGATCAACGAAGGGGACAACGTTGAGTTGCGTGCTTGGAAAGACGGCGGCGAATTCGTCCGGATCGACAAGATTGCTTTCGTGCAGGTCAAGGAGCCTGAATTCCGGGAGTGCGACGATCCGAATGCTGTGAACATTGACTTTGAAGGTCTTGTGACCGGCGAGGTTGTGAATACGCAGTTTGACGGTGTGATGATCTCCGCTCAGCGGGATCGCGACAACACTCCCGCAAACGATGCGATGATCTTCGACTCGGCCAACCCGACCGGCGGCGACACCGATCTGGCCTCGGATACCCAGGGCAATGTCCTGATCGTCTCGGAAGACAACGACTCGAGCGATCCGGATGATGCCGTCGGCGGCACCATCTGGTTCAAGTTTGACCGTCCGGCATTCATCCATGACATCAAGGTTCTCGATGCGGAAGAGGGTGGCAAGATCCGCCTGCTGGATTCCAACGGCCAATTGATTCAGGAAATCGAGATCCCTCGTGGAGCTGACGGCGGCATTCAGCAGGTCATCATCGACACCGATGGTGTGATGCAGATCGACCTGACCCTGAACGGCTCCGGCGCGATCGATGATCTCTGCTACACGCCGGGCGAGCCCCAGCCTGGTTCGTTGTCTGGTCGTTTCTTCATGGACACGAACGATGACAAC
>CAYYZH010000005.1:22511-53596 GCA_964475765.1 uncultured Limibaculum sp. | reverse complement strand
GGATCGAGCATATGCGCGAGATGAAGGACATGGCGATCGTCGGCAATATTGGCCACTTCGACAACGAGATCCAGGTCGCTGCCCTGAAGAACCACAAGTGGACGAACATCAAGGATCAGGTCGACATGATCGAGATGCCTTCGGGCAATCGTATGATCCTTCTTTCGGAAGGGCGTCTTCTGAACCTCGGCAACGCGACAGGACACCCGAGCTTCGTGATGTCGGCATCGTTCACCAACCAGACACTGGCACAGATCGAGCTGTGGCAGAACGGCGATCAGTACAAGAATGACGTCTACATGCTGCCCAAGCATCTCGACGAAAAGGTTGCCCGCCTGCATCTGGCTAAGGTCGGCGCAAAACTGACCGAGATGTCTAAAGAGCAGGCCGACTATATCGGTGTAGCGCAGGAAGGCCCGTTTAAGGCCGAACACTACCGCTACTGAAACCGAGGGTGCGTCATCGGGTGATTTGGAATCGCTAGATGGCGCACGCTAACCCGCACCGCCTGATACTGCTTCGGCGCTGCGTTGTTCATCGATCCAGGCTCCGTTAACATCAAGGCGCCTGGAGATTTTGTCGTTAGATGACAGCACCCGCCAAAATGGAATGACTTCAGCGGTGGAGATCCCCTCCGCCAAATCTCGCAACGCGGCCTCGGCTGCGAGGCGAATGAAGATCGCGGTTGAGACGGGGCAACTGGCATCGCACTTGCGCCGCCGAGCCAGATCACGTCGCATGAAATCTATACTGCGGGTTTCGCCAAAAGGGATAGCGCGGATGTAGTCCGCCACAATCTGCGGGGTCGCAACAAAGAGCATCTGGCCCTTACGAACACCGGCAAAGTCCTTGTCCAACATGACGATCTTAGGCTGCTTTTCCGCCTGTAAGCGTTCACGCGGATCTCGGGAAGAGCGGTGTCTAGGCATATCAGGCCTCCTGCGCGTACCCTAGCATCAGAGCCATTGGGGACAAATAAGCCGCCATATTTCACTTTCTATTCAATCACTTATCCAGACTTTCCCAACATTTTCACAGATTCGGTGCAGGCCGTTGGGAATGCTGACCGTGGTTCTTATGTCTTCCTCGTATCCAACGAGCAGAACCATGCGATTTATACTAGCACTGATACTGGGCGCGCTGATGATCGCTCGGCCTGAGGACATTCCCCGCGCGTATCTGCCGTGGACGCCGCTCGATCTCGATGCGGCGCCGAACTTTGTCACGGGCTGGAAAGTACGCGCGATGGCCGTCGATGGGGGCATTTGCCGGGCAGCGTTGAGTGCGTCTTCTGCCGGAGCGGTGCTTCTGCCGGATAAGGAGGTCTCCGAGCAATGCCGCATCCGCCACCGGGTGCGGCTTTCGACCGTGTCGGTAGCTAAGCTCACGCCGGTCGAGACCCGCTGTGAGATCGCAGCGCGGCTGTACCTTTGGGAGCGTAATGTCCTGCAACCGGCAGCCCGCGAACATTTGCGCGTCGGTGTCGCACGGATTCATCACTTTGATAGCTATGCCTGTAGGGCCATGCGCACCAGCCGCGGCACCTCCGGGCGGATGAGTGAACATGCCAGCGCCAATGCAATCGACATCGCGGGGTTCACGCTGGCGGATGGCAACCAGATCAGTCTTCTGAGGCATTGGGACGGTGACACGCCCGAAGCGAAGTTTCTGCGGGCCGCACGCAACGGGCTCTGCGACTGGTTCAATGTGACGCTGAGCCCGGACTATAACCGGCTGCATGCCGACCATTTCCATGTCGACATGGGGCCGTTCCTGAGCTGTCGGTGATCCGTTGGCTACAGCCGTCGGAAGACCGTGAGCAACCCGGTGTCTTCGGCATGATCGTGATCCGCGTTCTCAGTATAAAGACGGATGTGGTGAAAGCGCAGCGGCTCGATCTTGCCATCCGCCACCAGCCGCGCAAAGGCGGACCCGAAGCCTGCCGTATCGAAGAACTCAGCGTTGATCGATAGGACGACCAGCGCGCCGGGCCGGGCAACCCGCATCAGCTCGGGCAGGCAAACCGGTCCGACATGGCCGTGAGTGAAGGTGCCGGCGCAGACCAGCGCCCCATAGCTGGCATCATCAATAGGCAGCGTGCCTGTCAGATCAGCCGCGATCAGGTTGTGATAGAGGCCCTTAGCACCGGCCACCTCAAGCATGTCGCGGCTGAGGTCGAGCGCGTCGATTTCCAGATCGCCCAGTGCTGCGGCGACTAGCCCGGTGCCAGCACCGATGTCGAGCACCGGCTGTTGGTCTGCCCCGCCTTCGGCCCGAAAGACCTCCGCCAATTGCCGGGGCACGATATAGCCGTGATCTTTGGCGAACGACTTGTCATAGGTCTCGGCCCAATCGCGATAGAGCCGCACCGAATCCTCCGGGGTCTTCAGTGCATACGCGCCCTCAAGCGACGTCTTCTCGCTCATGCATCGATCCCGTCGACCATTATCAGCGTGCCCGTCGAGGCCGCGAGACGGATCTTCAGGATCTCCTGATACTCAGGCGAGTTGTACCAGCCCTCAGCAGTCGCGCGATCTGGAAACTTTCCAACGACGTGGCGTTCGTGCGGCATTTCCCCCTCGTGAACCGTACAATGCCCACCTCGGATCAGATACTCACCGCCCCATTTTTCGATAGTCGCAGGAACACGCGCGCCGTACTCGGCGAATTTCTCCGGGTCCGTGACGGTGATGTGGACGATGGTGTAACAGGACATGATCAGCCTCCCTTGAATGTCGCGCGGCGCAGCCTGTCAGGTATGGTGCCGCCTGTCACGTCTGCGCTGAGGCACCGGAGGTCTGAACCATGCAAATCCTGGAAAGCGCACTTTATGCAGAGAACCTCGAGGAGACGGCGGCGTTCTACACGGACGTGCTCGGCCTTGAGAAGATCGTCGAGGTCGCCGGACGGCACGTGTTCTTTCGGGCCGGTGACGGCGTGCTGTTGCTCTTTCGCCCCTCGGTCACGGTTGAGCCTCCGGGGCCGGACGCGAGGCTCCCGGTGCCGCCCCATGGGACGCGCGGGGAAGGACATCTCTGTTTCGCGGCGACGGCGGACGAAATCGCTGATTGGGCCGGGAGGCTGTCCTCCCACGAGGTCGCGATTGAGGCCGATTTTGAGTGGCCGCAAGGTGGGCGGTCGATCTATTTCCGCGACCCCGCGGGCAATTCGATCGAATTCGCTGAACCCCGGATCTGGGGACTGGCCCAATAGACGACCAGAGACTGGTCATTCCACTCTGCGGAATTTCCGTTCAATTGCGCACATCGGCCTTTTCTCGCCAACACTCAAGGGCAAAAGAGGCTGCCGGAGCCGAGTGCCTGAGGGGAGCGTTTCATGGATCGTGTAACACGACAGAGTATGCAGGTCGCAACGGAGCTTGCGACATTTATCGAGGAGCAGGCGCTGCCTGGATCTGGGGTCGATCCCGCCGCGTTCTGGGCCGGGCTGGACGCGCTGATCCATGATTTTGGCCCGAAGAACCGGTCGCTTCTGGACAAGCGCGCAGAGCTGCAAGCGAAGATCAGCGCCTGGCACAAGGCCAATCCCGGTCGCCCGGACCCGGCGCCTTACCGCGCAATGCTGGAGGAGATCGGGTATCTCGTGGCCCAAGGTCCGGATTTCAGTGCCGAGACCGAAAATGTCGATGCCGAGATCGCATCGATCCCCGGACCGCAACTGGTCGTGCCGATCACCAATGCGCGCTATGCGCTGAACGCAGCGAATGCGCGGTGGGGCTCGCTCTATGATGCGCTTTACGGCACCGATGCGATGGGCTCGGCGCCGACGCCGTCAGATAGCCCGACCGGCCCGCGTGGGCAGGATGTGATCGCATGGGGCAAAGATTTTCTCGACAAGGTGGCCCCGCTGGCGAGCGGCAGCCATCGGGATGTGACGTCCTATGCCGTTGAGGGCGGCGCCCTTGTGCCAGCGCTGAAGGACCCCTCGCAGTTTGCTGGGCATGCGGGCGATACGGCGGCGCCGGCGGAAATTCTGCTGCGGAACAACCAGCTCCATCTCGCCATCCAGGTCAACCGGGGCAGCCCGATTGGCGGGAAGGATCCGGCAGGAGTGGCCGACATCGTTATGGAATCGGCGATCACCACGATCATCGACCTCGAGGACTCCATTGCCGCAGTCGATGCCGAGGACAAAGCGCTGGCCTATGGCAACTGGCTGGGCCTGATGAAGGGCGATCTGGAGGACACGTTCGAGAAGGGCGGGCGCACGGTCACACGCGCGCTGAACCCGGATCGGGATTACACCGCACCGGACGGGAGTGCGCTGAGCCTCAAGGGCCGTTCGCTGCTCTTGCTGCGCAATGTCGGGCATCTGATGACCAACCCGGCCATTCTGGACCGCGATGGCAACGAGGCGTTCGAGGGGTTGATGGACGCGCTGATTGGCACAGTCTGCGCGATGCACGACCTTTCCAAGCCGAGCGGCAATTCGGTCATGGGTTCGGTCTATGTGGTCAAGCCCAAGATGCACGGGCCGGAGGAGGTCGCCTTCACTTGCGAGATCTTCGACAAGGTCGAGGACGTGCTGGGCCTGCCGCGCCACACGGTCAAAATTGGCATCATGGACGAGGAGCGCCGCACCACGGTGAACCTCAAGGAGTGCATCCGCGAAGCGCGTCACCGCGTGTGCTTTATCAATACCGGTTTCCTCGATCGGACGGGCGACGAGATCCACACTTCGATGGAAGCCGGTCCGATGATCCGCAAAGCCGACATGAAGACCGAGCGCTGGATTGCGGCCTATGAGGATTGGAACGTCGATACCGGGCTCGCCTGCGGCCTGTCTGGCCGGGCGCAGATCGGCAAGGGCATGTGGGCCATGCCGGACCTGATGAACGCGATGCTGGATCAGAAGACCAACCATCCCAGCGCGGGCGCAAACTGCGCCTGGGTGCCCTCGCCCACCGCTGCGACGCTGCACGCAACGCATTACCACGAGATCGATGTGCTGGATTTGCAGAAGGGTCTGGTGGCAGGCGGACCGCGGGCGACCTTGGACGACATTCTGGCGATCCCGCTGTCGGATGGTCAGAACTGGTCGGAAGACGAAGTCTCGGCGGAGATCCGCAACAACGCGCAAGGGATCCTGGGCTATGTCGTGCGCTGGGTCGATGCGGGCGTTGGCTGCTCCAAGGTGCCGGACATCAACGACATCGGATTGATGGAGGACCGCGCGACCTGTCGGATCTCGTCGCAGCACATGGCGAACTGGCTGCATCATGGGGTGATCACCCGCGAGCAGGCGATGGATGCGATGCGCGAGATGGCCGATGTGGTCGACCGCCAGAACGCGGGCGATCCAGATTACGAAAACATGGCGCCGGGGTTCGGCGGCGTGGCCTTCAAGGCGGCCTGTGATCTGGTGTTCGAGGGGACGGCGCAACCGAGTGGATATACCGAACCGGTCCTGCACCGGCGGCGGTTGGAGAAAAAGGGAGAGGCTCACTGATGGCAGAAATCACACTTTCGAAGGCACGGCGCATCATCAAAGCGGCCCTGGCCAAAGGGCGGGAAGCGGAGATGAAACCGCTAGCGGTCGTTGTTCTGGATGCGGGCGGTCATGTTAAAGCGTTCGAGCGCGAGGACGGCACGTCGGCCTATCGGTTCCAGATCGCGCACGGCAAGGCGCATGGGGCGATTGGCATGGGCATGGGCTCGCGCGCATTGTTCAACCGGGCGGAGCAGCAAGCCTATTTCGTGCTGGCGGTGAACGGTCTCGACGACACGTCGCTGGTGCCGGTGCCGGGCGGCGTTCTTGTGCGCGGACGCAAGGGCGAGATCCTTGGTGCCGTCGGCATCTCCGGCGATACTTCGGACAATGATGAGGCCGCGGCGATCGTCGGGATCGAGGCCGCGGGCTTAACCGCCGACGGCGGCTGAGGTTTCGTGAGATAAGGGTGCGTCTTCCCGCGATCGAGGATCGCAGGAGGACAGCACCCTACGCACCGGGGGCGGAGTTCAGGCCGCCTTCAGCCCGCCGCGGGCTGGGTAGTTGTTCTCGACCACGAACTTCAGACCGCCCAGCAGTTTGCCAAAGTCGGGCCGCGTGAACGGTGCGCTCTGGGTCTGGGCGAAGAAGATCTTGCCCTCAGGATCGATCACGAAGAGGCCCGGTTCGGAGAAGATCTCCGGCTCGGCCGTGTCCGGGCGGCCTGAAGACATGTAGAGATCCCAGGACCGTGCCGTGGCCGCATCCATGCCGTAGCCGATCTTCAGCTTCTCCGTCGCGATCTCGGCATGGGTGTCGCGGGCGCGCTCTTCGCTGTCCATGGAGATGGTGACGACCTCGATGCCCTGGGCTGCGGCCTGACCGAGATGCGCCTCGATTTCCTTCATGAAGGTCTTGCAGATTGGGCAATGCTTGCCGCGATAGAAGACCACGATGGTGAACGCCTCTGGTTTGCTGTCGGCCAACGACCATGTGCCTCCCGAGAGGAGCGGGACGGTCAGGGCGGGGGCTTGGGATGTGGGAAGCGGCATCGGAACCTCGGTGATAGAGTGCAGGGGTACGCCGGAGCGCGTGGCCGAGACATATGGCCGGGCCCCGCATCTGCATAGGGTGTGACCCGCGTGTTCACAGCCGCGTGACCGGGCCAGTGCCTAGCGCGGGGCGAAAAGCTTACGGGCGATCACTTCGTTCTGGATCTCGGTCGCGCCATCCATCCATTGCGTCATCTTGGCCGCTGCGAAATGCCGGGCAAGCGGGGCGTCCTGCCGGAACCCGTTGGCGCCCATGGCCTGCATGCACTGACCGAGGCCTGTGAGCACCACGCGGGTCGTGAATTTCTTAGCGTGGGCGGCAAGCTCCGGCATCTCCGGATCGTCCGCCTCGAAGGCAGCGATGGCCTGATCGATGAGCGCAGTCGCGGCGCGCAGGTCCGTGGCAACATCGGCTAGCATCCAGCGAAGGCCTTGTTTCTCCGAGAGCGGCGCCCCGAAGGCTTTGCGGTTGGAGACGTAATCGACGGCATGGGTGAGCCCGTCAGCCAGCATGCCCGCGCACATGCGCGAGAGCACGATGCGGGCGATATCTATGGCGAAGAGGGCTTTGCGGAACGCCTCGCCGGGCGGGTAGAAGAGTTGTTCTTCGCTCAGCTCCACGTTCTCGAACCGGATGCTGCCTGTACCTGAGGCATGACAGCTGAGCATGTGGTAGGCCGCCTCGCGCACCACGCCGGGCTGGTCGGCATCGACCAGAAAGGCCGCGATCCCGCGGGCGCCTGCGCCGTCTTCGGTCTGGGCATAAACCGAGAGCACATCGGCTGAGGACCCGTTGGTGATCCACGCCTTGGCCCCGTTCAGGAGCCAGCCCGTGTCGGTTTTCGTCGCGAGTGTCCGGAGGCCCGCCGCGTCGGAGCCCGCCTCCGGTTCGGTAAGAAGAAAGGCGCCGAGTTTCTCGCCGCAGATCATCGGGCCGACAAAGGTCTCACGGTGCCAGTCCGAGCCGTTCTGACCGATCCCGCCCGCCAGATTGTTGTGACAGACGAGCGCGAAGGCAAAGCCGAGATCCGCCGCGGACATGGCCGCCATCACATCGGCCATCTGGCCAAGCGGCAGGGCCTCGCCACCTTGATCCGAGGGCACGAGCAGGCCGCAGAGCCCTGCACGGGACGCGGCCTCGAACGCATCGCGGGGGAAGCGGCGCTCGGCTTCCCATTGTTCGGCATTGGGCCGTATCGTCCCCGCCGCAAACGTCCGTGCCCGTTCCAGAACCTCGCCCATGCCGTCTCCTCGCCATTCGCGCATCGCCCGGGCAAAGGTCGCGGAATTCCGGGGCGACTGCAAGCGTGCCCGGGGCCACACCGACTTACGTCGCAGGCCCGCCAATGCCGCCTTGGCAGATCAGGCGTTCGGGCGTAGGGTATTCCGGACAGAAAATTGCAAAATGCAAAGCAATTGGGAGGGACAGATGAGAACACGCGCAGCCGTAGCGTTCGAGGCGGGCAAGCCTCTGGAGGTCACCGAGGTCAATCTCGAGGGGCCGAAAGCGGGTGAGGTTCTGGTCGAGATCAAGGCGACCGGGATCTGCCACACGGACGAGTTCACCCGCTCGGGCGCGGATCCGGAGGGGGCTTTTCCCGCGATCCTCGGCCATGAGGGCGCGGGCGTTGTCGTCGATGTCGGCCCCGGTGTGACCAGCCTGAAGAAGGGCGATCATGTGATCCCGCTTTACACGCCGGAATGCCGGGAGTGCGATTACTGCCTGAACCCGAAGACGAATCTGTGTCAGGCGATCCGGGTGACGCAGGGCGCGGGCAAGATGCCCGATGGTACATCGCGGTTCTCGACCCTCGATGGTGAGGAGATCCTGCACTATATGGGTTGCTCGACCTTCGCCAATCACACCGTGCTTCCCGAGATTGCGCTGGCCAAAGTCCGTGAGGACGCGCCGTTCGACAAAATCTGTTATATCGGGTGCGGGGTGACCACCGGCATTGGGGCGGTGATCAACACGGCCAAGGTCGAGATTGGATCGCGCTGTGTGGTGTTCGGGCTTGGCGGCATCGGTCTCAACGTCATTCAGGGGCTTAGACTGGCGGGCTGCGACCAGATCGTCGGTGTCGATTTGAACGAGAGCAAGAAGCCGATGGCCGAGAAGTTCGGCATGACTGACTTCGTCAACCCGACCGAAGTGGAAGGCGATCTCGTCCCCTACCTGGTCGATCTGACCGGTGGCGGCGCGGACTACTCCTTCGATGCCACCGGCAATGTACAGGTCATGCGGGCGGCACTGGAGTGTGCGCACAAGGGCTGGGGCGAAAGCGTCATCATCGGCGTGGCTCCCGCGGGTGCCGAGATTGCAACCCGTCCGTTCCAGCTGGTGACCGGACGGGTCTGGAAAGGGACAGCCTTCGGCGGCGCCAGCGGGCGGACCGATGTGCCCAAGATCGTCGACTGGTACATGGACGGCAAGATTGAGATCGACCCGATGATCACCCACACGATGGGTCTCGATGACATCAACAAGGGCTTCGATCTGATGCACTCGGGCGAGTCGATCCGCGCTGTCGTCACCTATTGAGGCAAACACGGGGGTGCGTCTTCAACGCTTCGGATCGACGCGCCGCCCGGCAGCTAAGTTGCGCCGTATGCCGTGAACAATGTGCCAGCGGCACGATCCGAATGCAGCTGAGCACAGCACTCTAAGCTTGACCGCTCCACAACGGGGCTGAGTTGCGGTAGACTTAATGCTGTCGTTTTGGGGGCAGCATGGATCGTTATATCGAAACTGTCGGGTCCGCCTGGTTCAAGACCAAGGCTGTTGCGTTTCCTGTTGAGTTGCGTCTGGTCTCGGCCAAGCAGGCCTCGAACATCGAACGGCTGAAGCTGGGCCGGGCGCTGGATACATTGCTGGGCGAGATCGTCGAGGCCGGAATTCCAGCCGTTCGCATGTTGCAGCCACCCGGTGGCAATCCCATGCAGTATCTCTCCGAGCAGGAGGGCCTTGTCGCGGAAACCACCGTCGAGTGTGCAACCCCCGAGGAGTTGGCGCATATCCATGGGCTGACGACCAAGCTGGAACACGGGGATGCCGAGCTAAGGTTGGCCGATCTGGCGCCGGTTTATGGTGAGCAGGCCGCCGATCGGGCCCGGGCATGTCAACGCGCACTGGACGCTGCCGGTCAGGCCGCGTCGGCCATTGCACAGGAAGCCAAGCTGAAGCTTGCCGGGCTGATCCGTGCCGAGGAGGTCGAAAACGCTGCGGCCCCAGCCATGGGGGAAGAGGCCCCGCGGCGGGTCGGTGTGCAGTTGCGAGCGCGGTTCGCGATTTCCTGAGGCTCGTTAGCCGGCCGGGAGCACACGGGCGGTGCCGCGGTCGTCCTGCTGGATGACGACGCGCTGGCCCGGCGCGAAGACCGCATCGCCAATCTCGACAATCGTCAGGGTCTCGCCCGTGTCGGTCCGGATGACGTATTCCGTGCCAACCTGTGACGGGCTGGACGCCTCGCTCTCGGCTGCACCGCCGAGAAGACCGCCAATGATGCGCCCTCCGGCGGAGAGCAGGATGCCGCCGACACCGCCGACGCCGACCCCTGCGAGGCCGCCCGCAACGGAGCCGACCTGCCGACCGACACCGGAGTTTCGACGGACCTCTCCAGCCACGGTCACCTGCGAAGCGCTGACCACGGTGCCCGGGATCGTCTCGAGTATCCGTCCGACTTGCCCGGCGGGGCGGGCGTCAGGTGCGGGCTGCGCACAGGCCGCCAGAACACCCAGACCAACAATCAATGGGAAAACCAAAACCCGTCTCGGGGATATCATTGCGCAACCTCCGCACTCTACGCTGCATCATGGCTATGACAGCCCCCAACTACACCTAACGTATCATACGTCGAACTCCGTTTCTTGCCTTGCGCCAAGCGAAGAGCGTGGTTAGCTGCACGACAAAGCGGCGCGGAGGTGTTCAATGTCCATTCCCCAACAAGGCGGAGGCCCGATCGAGAGCCGGGAGGACCTCGCAGCCTATCTCTCATCAGGGTGCAAACCCAAGGCCGACTGGCGCATCGGGACCGAGCACGAGAAGTTCGGCTACTGCAAGGACACGTTGAACCCCCTACCCTATGACGGCGCACGCTCTGTGCGAGCAGTTCTTGAGGGATTGCGCGACCGTTACGGCTGGGATCCGTTGAACGAGGGCGACCACATCATCGGGTTGACCAAGGAAGGGGCCAACGTGTCGCTCGAGCCGGGTGGGCAGTTGGAGCTGTCCGGGGCGCCGCTCGAAACCATTCACGAGACTTGCGACGAGGTGAATGTTCATTTGCGTGAGGTCAAGTCCATCGCCGACGAGATTGGCGTCGGGTTCATCGGGCTCGGTGCAGCCCCAATCTGGACCCATGAGCAAATGGATATGATGCCGAAGGGCCGGTACAAACTGATGACCCGGTATATGGGCGAGGTCGGCACGCACGGCACGCAGATGATGTACCGGACGTGCACGGTTCAGGTGAACCTGGATTATGCTTCCGAGGCAGACATGGTGCAAAAGTTGCGCGTGGCGCTGGCGCTGCAGCCGGTAGCGACTGCACTCTTTGCGAACTCGCCGTTCTTCGAGGGCAAGCCAAACGATCATGTCAGTTGGAGGAGCCGCATCTGGCGAGATCTGGATGCGGACCGGACCGGGACGCTGCCCTGGGTCTTCGAGGACGGGATGGGGTTTGAGCGCTGGGTCGACTACGCGCTCGACGTGCCGATGTATTTCGTCTACCGTGACGGGGTCTATATCGACGCGCTCGGTATGTCCTTCCGGGACTTTCTGGACGGCAAGCTGCCTGCTCTGCCCGGAGAGATCCCGACGCTGAGCGACTGGGCCGATCATCTCACGACGATCTTTCCTGAGGCGCGGATCAAGAAGTTCATCGAAATGCGTGGGGCCGATGGTGGCCCGTGGCGACGGCTCTGCGCCCTGCCCGCGCTTTGGGTCGGGCTGCTTTATGACCAGTCAGCACTAGATGCCGCGTGGGATCTTTGCAGCGACTGGACGGCCGAGGAACGCGAGCAACTGCGCATCGACGCCTCGGTTCAGGGGTTCCGTGCCCAGATCCGGGGGCGTTCGATGCTCGATCTCGCCCGTGAGGTTCTCGCCATCGCAGAAAGCGGTCTCAAGGCGCGGGCGCGGCCGGGGGCCGGAGGTATGATCCCTGACGAGCGGCACTTCCTAAATGCGCTGCACGATCTGGTCGAGAACGGCAAAACTCCTGCCGATGAGCTGCTTGCCCAGTATAATGGCGAATGGGCAGGCGATCTGACCCGGGTCTACGGCGAGTACAGCTACTGAGCGGTCAGGAGCATGATTTGATGCCGTCGGCTCTGTCCCTGATGCCCGGGCACCACTGCTCGAGGTTCAACACGAAGACCTGACGCCCGACGGCGCGTGAGATGGCCGGTGCATTCGAGTCGGCCGCCTCCTGACTTGGGAACGTGGCTAGCGTTCGGAACCACGACCCTCGCCGGACGATGTACCCCTGAAAGCCCGCCCGCGTTAGGGTTTCCAACTCGTATTGCGCGCTTTCGATCGTCTTATCCGCGCCAAATACCACAACCCAGGTGTCAGGCACCGCGCCGTTAGGATTAGTCTCGGCTGGAACCGGAAGGGGCCTGCCCTTTGCCGCCACCCGATTGGTTTCGGACAAGGCCGTCTGGACTTGCCTCGTGATTTCTACAAGAGCCTGGTCTCGCGTCGGGTTATTCCGGGCCACCGGATCCGTCTCGATTATGCTCGCGAGTTCGGACTGTTGCTCTGACGTGCAGTCTTGTGCCGCCTGACATTGCAAAAGCTGCTCAAGCGACTGGCGGCGCCCATCGAGCAAGGCAAGCTGATCGGCCAGTCTCGTCACCTCCGCGTTCACGGTCTCGGCTTCGTCCTTCGGGATTTTGAATTTCACGCCAAAGAGCGAGATTTCCTCGACACCCGCTTCACCAAGCCGGGCAAGCGACGTGTTCACACGCTCGATGATTGCACCGGGCACGAGCACAACTGCAATCACGGCCGCGATCAGCAGCAGCCGCAACAGAATGTCAAAGCGCAAACTCCAGATCTCTAGCCGGGTTTTGGATTTCTCGTCCATAATGCCCCCAGTGCGATCAATGCGGAGTGAAGTGTCTCACACTCATAAGCTGAAGAACAGCCATGCGCCTTTGGGTGGGAAGACACCGCGCGAGTGAGCATACCATTACAGGGCATCACGTGCCCCACGCAGAAACTCTGGAGCAGATCATGAGCAACGGGTTTGCCGTCGGTCCTGTGACACCGTTCTTCATCGTCGCCGATTTGGGCGAAGCCCTAGCGCACTATTGCGACGGGTTGGGGTTCACGTGCATCCACCAGATGGAACCCGATCCGCCGTTTTTCGCAATGGTCAGACGTGGAACGGCCCAGATCATGCTGAAAGACGTCGGGCGCCCTCCGACGCCAAATCCTGCGCAGCACAGAGACGCGCTTTGGGATGCCTACATCTATGTCGAAGATCCCAAAGCCTTGGCGTCAGAGTTCAGCGCCCGAGGTGCCAACTTCAAGAGCCCCATCAAGACGCGTGATGACGGTCTGCACGGATTCGAGATTGCCGACCCGGATGGATATGTGTGTTTCTTCGGAAGACCCGTATGATCCGCCCAAAAGAGGCCCCCATGGCCAGCACCCATAGCTATACCGTCAATGTCCGTTGGACAGGCAATCGCGGCGAGGGCACCGCAGGCTACACCGCTTATGACCGCACGCATGAAATCGAGATCGTCGGCAAGCCGGTGATCCGTGGCTCGGCGGACACTGCATTTCGTGGTGACGCCGATTGTTGGAACCCCGAGGACATGCTGCTGAGTTCGATCTCGACCTGCCATATGCTTTGGTTCCTGCACCTGGCCTCGGAGGCCGGATGGGTGGTGCAAAGCTATCAGGACCGGGCCGAAGCTGTGATGCAGATGAACCCCGACGGGTCAGGGCAATTCGCCTCTGCCACGCTGCGCCCTGCCGTGACCATCTCGGCGGGCGATCCATCGCAACTGGACCACCTCCACCACAAGGCCCACGAGATGTGCTTCATTGCACGGTCATTGAACTTTGAGGTCGGTTGCGAGGCCAGTGTGGAGCGCCTATAGACGGCTAAGATCCCGAAATACGTAAGGAACCAGCCATGCAAACCGTTTCCGAGAATGCCGCGTTTGGCGGCGTGCAGGGCGTCTATACGCACAGCTCCGCTGTCACCGGCTGCGATATGACCTTCGCGGTCTACCTGCCGCCGCAGGCCAAACTGGGCGATGTGCCATGCCTCTGGTATCTCTCGGGCCTGACCTGCACCCATGAGAATGCAATGACCAAAGCGGGCGCACAGGGCTTTGCCGCCGAGCATGGTGTGGCCCTGGTCTTACCCGATACATCACCGCGCGGCGAGGGGGTTGCGGATGATGAGGCCTATGACCTGGGCATGGGGGCCGGGTTCTATGTCGACGCGACCGAGGACCCGTGGGCCCCGCACTACAAGATGTACAGCTATATCAGCGACGAGTTGAACAAGCTGGTTACGGCTGAGTTCCCGATAGATGGCGGACGGCAGGGTATCACCGGTCATTCGATGGGTGGGCACGGAGCGCTGACGCTGGCGATGCGCAATCCGGAGCAGTACCGATCGGTGTCGGCCTTTGCGCCGATCGCCAACCCGACCGCGAGTGACTGGGGCCGCAAGCAGCTGACCGCTTATCTCGGAACGGACGAAAGCACATGGCAGGCCCATGATGCGACCTTGCTGCTACGCGAGGCCGGTTGGGGCAGCGACATTCTGGTGGATCAGGGGGACGCGGATCAGTTTCTCGATCTCCTGAAGCCGGAATCGCTGGCGCACGCGCTGGCGGAGACGCGCACCTCGTCGATCTTCCGGATGCAGCCGGGCTATGATCACTCCTATTACTTTGTGGCGACGTTCATCGACGATCACATCCGCTGGCACGCCTCGCGGCTCTGAGCCCCGGACACGCGATCTCCTCCGACGGGTTCGATCTTGGACCCAGGGAAGCTTGAAGAACTCGATGTGAGGAGCGGGCTTTCAGAGCCCGATGTCTACCGTTCGGTACGGTCTGTGATAGGAGCTTTGTCGCCAGTTGCGGCGATGAAAGCCAAGGGCGGCAGGCCTGCCGATCTTCCCAAGCCTCCTCACCGGTGCCACCCGATGTGGAGGAGTAAAGCGGCACCGCGGATCGTTAAGCCGGGCACCTGTTGAACGCGTTCAGGGCGAAGGGTCTACGCCCATTCCCCTAAACTCTGATTAAAATGCGTCCGATTTCTCAGTTCAGATCGGAGCGCAGGCCTGGGAAAGCCAGTCGCGCACGTTCTCCCGCACAAGAGAGGAGAGCCTCGTTTCGACCTCTGCATGGTAGGCGTTTAGCCAGTCGCGCTCTTCCACAGTCAAAAGCGCGGCGTCGATAAGACGGCGATCGATCGGACACCACGTCAGGGTCTCGAACCCGAGCATCGGGCGGTTCCCTCCTTCGGGTACCGAAGGCTCGGCAACAATCACGAGGTTCTCGATCCGTATGCCGTACGCCCCCTCCTCATAATAGCCCGGCTCGTTCGAGAGGATCATACCGGGTAGCAGCACCTGATCGCCTCGGCGCGACAGGTTCTGCGGGCCTTCATGCACGTTCAGAAAGACGCCGACGCCATGCCCAGTCCCGTGGTCGTAGTCGAATCCAGCACGCCAAAGCGCAGCACGGGCGAGAACGTCTATGTCACGCCCGCGCACGCCTTCGGGCCAGCGGATCGTACTGATAGCGATCATACCCTTGAGCACTAGGGTAAAGTGCTGGCGCTGTGCTTGCGAGACCGGCCCGGTGGCCATCGTCCGCGTGATGTCGGTCGTCCCGTCCGCGTATTGTCCGCCTGAGTCGACCAACATCAGGTCACCTGGAACCAGCGTACGATTGGTCTGGGAGTTGACGCGGTAGTGCACAATCGCGCCGTTCGGGCCAGAACCTGCGATGGTGTCAAACGAGATATCTTCCAGCACGCCGGTCTCTGCCCGGAATGCCTCGAGCCGTTTGGCAACATCGATCTCCGTCAGCGTCTCTCCCGCCGCCAGCGTTGTGTCGAACCAGTGCAGGAAACGCACCATGGCGTCAAAATCGCGAACATGGTCCACGCGAGTGCCATCGAGTTCGGCTCCGTTCTTGGTCGCATTTGGCAGGATACAGGGGTCGCGGCCCCAGACGATCTTTGTGCCAGCCTTTTCGAGTTGCTCGACAAACCAAAGAGGACAGGTGCGCTCGTCCAGAAGCACCGGTCCGTCCGCTGCGGTAATCCCAGTGGTCATCTCGGACGGAGACAGGACACTCACCTCGTTGCCCAGATGCGCGCGGACATCGCCGTCGACCTTGTCAGTGTCCATATAGACCTGCACCTGCCCGTCCGCTTGGACGAGGGCAAAGCCCTGTACAATGGGCGAGCGTACGATGTCGCCCCCGCGGATGTTCAGTAGCCACGAGAGGCTGTCCGGCAGGCTAATCACCGCAGCAGCGGCGCCCTTGTCCGCGATCGCCGCGCCGATCTCCCGACGTTTGGTGCTGCCGTCGATGCCTGCAATGGCGGCATCATGGATGCGCACGGCCCCCGCCGGTTTCGGCGGTTGATCGGTCCAGACCGTGTCGAGCGGGTTCTGATCGAGGCTGACCAGCTCCGCACCGGTCTTCGCAAGAGCCGCCCGCAGCTTGTCGATCTCCGCCTTGCCGTGCAGCCAGGGGTCATAGCCGATCCGGTCGTCGGCTCCGACAACGCTCGGCAGCCAGTCGCTGGGTGCGGTCTTGTGGACCGGCACAATCTCGAACGCATCGGTATCGATCTGCTTGCTTGCCTGCAGCGTATAACGGCCATCGGCGAACAGCGCCGCGCGGTCCAGCAGGACAACGGCGATCCCCGCCGATCCGGTGAACCCGGTCAACCAGGCAAGCCGTTCATCCCCGGGTGCGACATACTCTCCCTGATGCGCGTCTGCCCGGGGTACGAGAAAGCCCGTCACTCCGACGCGTTCTAGCTCTGCCCGAACCATGGGCAGACGCTCCGCGCCGCTCTCCCCAAAACTGGGGGCATCGAAGCTTTGAAACATGGGAACCGATATCCGCGTCTGCTGCGTACAAAGATGGAAGCTTGCGCATTGGTGACCGAGTGACACGCAGGCCGCAAGGGTTTTCCAGATGAGGCTCACCTTGTGGTGCCCGTGTCTTGAAACGGCGGCGGTTGCTGTGCATATGGCCGTTGCGAGGAAGAGATGACTGTCAAACTGACGATAACCGCGCTTGGCGCATGGATCTTGGCGGCGGCCCCTGTCTGGGCCGATCCGACTTTCGGCTATTGGCTAACCGAGAATCGCAAGGCGATCATCCAAGTGAACGCGTGCGGTGGGAAGGTCTGCGGCCAGATGGTTTGGGTCAAGGACTCCACCGACGATACCGGTGCGCCCAAGCTGGACCGGAAGAACGAGGACATAACCAAGCGGGAACGCCCGATTTGCGGCATCCAGCTTTTCGGAGACCTCTCTCGCACGCAGACGGGCTGGGAAGATGGTTGGCTTTATAACCCGCGCGATGGCGACACCTATTCGGTGGAAATTGCGGCCGTTGGCACTGACGAATTGAAAGTGCACGGGTATCTCGGTTTGCCGCTCCTTGGCAAAAGCCAGATATGGACCCGCGTTGATGGAGATCGCGGCGGCTGCTAACCCTGCGGCTGGCCGTTGTCAGGCGTCCGGCGGCCAAGCAAGCCAGGCACCTGCAAACTCCGACAACTCCTCGGGGTCGAACCCGATCAGCAAGCTGATGCGGTCCCCCGCGTCCGACGTTGCATATATCCTTTCGGCAAAACGCCCCCGACGAAAACCGACCTTGCGAGCGGTTCCGACAAAGCTGGTCTCGGCTCCATTCAGGCGGATCGTCACCTCATCGCCGTCACCGCGTTTGACCTCCCCGATGACGCCAGAGAGATCACGCAGCAACGTTCGTTGATCCAGTGTTTCCTCCGCGATCAGGAACCCGTCGAGACCGATGGACCGCGCTCGGATCCTTGCAGAGATCCCAGTCGCGTAGGTCGCATCCTCACGCGGCACCAGCAGGACCGATCCTGCGGCCACAACACGGCAACCGCACCCATCGGTAGACTGACCAAGACAGGAGGTCAGCGCGCCGGCCACCACGTCCTCCAGCTTCTGCGCGGGCGGGGCCGCCACACTGAGAACAGCCGGGCACATTGCAGCTGGCTTGCCCCGCACCAAAACACGCTGAGGCTGCATCGTAAGGAAATCGCGGCCCGCCGGTGAACCCGATAGCCAGGGGATCTCGTTGGCATCGACAATCCGCGCCCCGTCCCGCCGGGAAAGCTCCTGCGGGTCGAGGTTACGCATCAACCTACGGGCGATCTCCACATCCGCCGCATCCTTGGCTCCGATCTCCGGCGGACGCGCCATCACCAGAATGTTCTGACCGCCGATTGCTTCCGGAGTCCGGCCTCGTTCAGACCCGGCGCGCAGATTCGCGTCCGAACAACTTATTACTGCAATACAAAGCACCATCAGCAAAGCAATCCCGCGCAGAATGCAACTCATGTTCACTCCCGGCATGGTGGAAAGTCCGAAATTGGGACAGTTCTAGCTGAGATGGTATATCAACCTCTTGATTTAGGGCATTAGCATGTGGGAAACAAAATGTTATGAGAAATGGTGAGGAAAAACAGGGGCAAGTACGTTGTCAACCGGAGAGACTGAAGAGGCTGTGATTTCCGGTCACGTTAAGTGGTACGACGCTGTCAAGGGGTATGGCTTTGTCGTTCCGACTACCGGGGGTTCGGACGTGATGGTTCACGCGTCCTGTGTGCGCGCATTTGGGCGAGTTGCCCTTGCGGAGGGCGCCGAAGTCAAACTGGTTCCTGTGGAAAGTCCACGTGGACTACAAGCGCAAAAGTTGATCGAAGTCACTGAGCCCGAAGAGATGCCCATGGCGATGGCCATGCCCGGCTTTGCCGAGGATGCCAGACCAACAGAGTTTCTGGGTTCAGAGGTCGAGCTGAGCAACCTACAACCTGCGCGTGTCAAGTGGTTCGACAAGCAGAAAGGCTTCGGCTTCGTGAACATCTTCATGAACACTGAAGATGTTTTCGTTCATATGGAGACCGTGCGACGATGCGGTTTTCAGGACCTCTCCAGTGGCGAAGGGATGGCGGTTCGCACTTTCCGCGGACCGCGCGGTCTGATGGTGGCAGAATTGAAGCTTTGGGAAACCGCTGTCGTAGAGTGAGAGTCCTTGCCCTCGGCTCGCAATCGGGTTACCTCCCCGCCGTCGGGGCGTAGCGCAGCCTGGTAGCGCGTCGGTTTTGGGAACCGAAGGCCCCCAGTTCGAATCTGGGCGCCCCGACCACCTCCATTCTTTGATGTCCGACGCGTGTGATTTTCAGGCAAATGCATCTCATGCCTTAATCATGGGTTCCGGATTGCCAGGCACCATCACGTCGATGGAGAAGACTGCCCCAGACAAGGGCGCCACCGCTCGGACGCCTGGCGAGAGAGACTGGCACGCGGTCGTTATGAAGAGCGTCTTCAGATCCGTCCCGCCAAAGCACAGGCATGTCGTCAGCGGCGCAGCGACCTGAACAACATCATTCATCACTCCGCTGGGTGAGTAACGAACAACCCGTCCGGCGCCGCATTGCGCGTTCCAGAGGTACCCTTCGGCATCGACGACCGCACCATCCGGGGTCAACCCGTCTGCCGACAAATCCACAAATACCTCGGGCTTTCCGGATGGGAGACCGGTGTCCGGGTCACAGATACAGGTCATGATCCGATTGCGGTCTTGATCACAGAAATACGATCGTCGGCCGTCAGGCGAGAAGCAGATCGCGCTCGGGACATCCATGCCGCCGAACATGCGACTGTCTTCTCCATCGCGGACGCGATAGAGAACGCCGACTTCGCTGACCGCTGTGCGTGGCGCCGCTCCGAACCAAAGCTGGTTTCCTCCTGAATGTAGGTCGCTTCCTGCGCGAGCTGGCTCGCCACGGGCATCGAGCCCGGCGACCAACTCTCGGTGATTGGTGTCGAGATTGACCCGCCAGAGCCCACTGGCAGCCGCCACAAGCACATGCGCATCGTTCTCGGGAAAGGCTGCGGAGACCGGTTCCCCAAAGCCGTAAGTGACCAACTCCGATCCGTCCGCCTTGGCGAGAAACATGCAGTGATTCAATACATCGAACCAGATAAGCCGTTGTCTTAACGCATGCCAGATCGGGCCATCGCCCAGGGCGTTTCTTACATCGATGGCTAGCTTGGCCTCGGCCATGGACCACCCCCGGACTCTACTCTACACTCACACCCCCGACGCAACGTAATGCCAGAACACAGTCAGCTATATCCAGCATAAACTGCATTCGCCGACCGGGGAACAAGCGGCTGACCCCGACGTGCCATCCTCAGCGTAAGAAATACTTGGCTCTCACGGAAGCCGCACAACTGCTCATTGCGTAGTGAAGCTGACATGACAGGCCGAGGTAACCGCAGGATAACCATCTATCGCCAATGCGGGCCTTGCGAATCCGGCCGTTCGGCATTAGATAGCAGCGTTCTCATCACGGAATGACCCAATGGAGCGCCTCGCATGGCCCGCGTAACCGTTGAAGACTGCATCGACAAGGTCCCGAACCGCTTCGATCTGGTAATGCTGGCAGCGCACCGCGCCCGCATGATCTCGTCCGGAGCGCCGATCACACTCGAGCGCGACAATGACAAAAACCCGATCGTCGCGCTGCGCGAGATCGAGGAAGAGACGCTTACGCCCGAGGAGCTGACCGAAGAAGCGATCGAGAACCAACAGCGCCATATCGAAGTGGACGAGCCGGAAGAAGACAACATGGCGCTTCTGATGGCTGGCGGTGCCGAAGCATCGGTGCAGCCCGTCGTCGACGATCTCGACGAGGAAAAGCTGTTACGCGCCTTGATGGCCGAACAAGGCAAGTAGACACCGCAATCCACGGCCTGCCAGGCCGGGGTTCGAAGGAGAGGCCCGGTGATCCGTCAGTTCGAATTGGTCGAGCGGGTCCGGGATTACAATCCGAAGTCCGATGAAAACGCCCTGAACCGCGCCTATGTCTATGGCGCGAAGATGCATGCTCATCAAAAACGCGCCAACGGGGATCCATATTTCGGGCATCCTCTAGAGGTCGCGTCGATCCTGACAGATCTTCGGCTTGATGATGCGTCGATCATCACTGCCCTGTTGCATGATACGATCGAGGACACCGAGGCGACCCATGAGGAAATCACCAATCTCTTCGGGCGCGACATCGCCGATCTGGTCGACGGCGTTACTAAGCTTACGCAGCTGGAGCTGACGTCGAAAGAGACGGCGCAGGCCGAGAACTTCCGCAAGCTGCTGCTCGCCATGTCCAAGGACGTGCGCGTTATTCTGGTCAAGCTGGCCGATCGTCTGCACAACATGCGCACAATCGCTCATCTGCGGGACGAAAAGCGACAGCGAATCGCTCGCGAGACCATGGATATCTATGCGCCTCTGGCCGGCCGGATGGGCATGCAGACGATGCGCGAGGAATTGGAGGACCTTTGCTTCGAGGTGCTGAACCCCGAGGCCCGGACATCGATCATGCGCCGGTTCATCAAGCTCAAACGCGACACAGGCGATCTGATCCCGGAGATCTCTGCTCAGATCAGAACATTCACGGACGCCGCTGGGATTGATGTCCACATCGACGGGCGCGAAAAGCGGCCCTACGCCATCTGGCGCAAGATGGAGGAAAAGCAGGCAGGGTTCAGTCAGCTTTCGGACATCTATGGGTTTCGGATCATCTGCGGCTCGGAAGAGGATTGCTATCGCGCGCTGGGGGCCGTGCATCGGAACTGGCGTGCGGTGCTGGGCCGGTTCAAAGACTACATCTCGGGGCCAAAGGCGAACGGGTATCGTTCGCTTCATACAACCGTCTATTCCGCATCGGCGACCCGAGTCGAAATACAGATCCGCACGGAGAAGATGCACGCCGTCGCAGAAACCGGTGTCGCTGCGCACTGGGCCTACAAGGACGGACAGCCAGCCGAGAACCCATTTTCGGTCGATCCGTACACATGGCTTCGCGATCTTGTGGCGCGGCTCGAGAAAGGGGACGAGCCACAGGAATTCCTCGAGCATGTCAAACTCGACATGTTCCACGATCAGGTCTTTTGCTTCACGCCAAAGGGCGAAGTAGTTGGACTGCCGCGCGGGGCAACTCCCATTGATTTCGCCTATGCCATCCACACGAAAGTCGGAAACCATTGTGCTGGCGCGCTGGTCGACGGGCGGCGCGTACCACTCTGGACCCGGTTGCGCAACGGCCAGCAGATCGAGGTGATCACGGCGCGCGGGCAGACTCCATCTCCGCACTGGGAGGACATTGCCCAGACCGGGCGGGCCAAGGCCGCGATCCGGCGTGAGCTGCGCGGGCGCATGCGGTTCGAACAGGTCGCGCTCGGCCGCGATCTCGCGACACAGGGCTTCGCCCGGGCCGGGCGTGATGTGAGCGAAAAGGCGTTCGCGGTGGCCGCACAGCGCCTTTCCTATGACAGCGTCGACGACATGCTTATGGATCTGGCACGCAGCCAGGTCACGCTGACACAGATGATAAACGCTGTTTATCCGTCGCAACCGGAAGCCGAGACCGCGGAGCCTGACCCTACGGAAACGGTCCGCGTCCGCGGCATCCGGCGCAATCAGTCTAGCCGCTTCTGTACGTGCTGCTGGCCCATTCCGGGCGATCGAATCATGGGAGTTTCACGCCGTGATGGGGTCATTGTGCACGCCATCTTTTGCCCGCTGCTTGAGGGGATCGAGGATGAACTCGACCGTTGGCATGATCTGGCCTGGCACGAAGATGCAGCCAAACACGCCCATAACCTCGCACGCATTGAGCTGACCCTCGCCAACCAGCCCGGTGCATTGGGTCATGTCTGCACCCTTGTCGGCGAACAGCGCGCGAACATCGACAATCTGGCGATCTCCACACGAAAGCCCGATTTCTTTCTTATGACCGTGGACCTCGAAGTTAGAGACACTAAACACTTGGGTGATATCCTCAGTGCACTGCAGGCACAAAGTTACGTGAATCAGGTTGCCCGGGCGACGGGAGCGCCCCAGATGCTTCAGGAGCGGGGTGAAGCCGGGCAAGGTCGGCTCCCTTTGGGGAGCATGTCGGAGATGCGTCACTGATTGCGGGGTGCGCGGGTGGAGCGGGACAAAGAGTTGAGATGATCTTCAAGAGGCGTGACAAGCCCCCGTTCTGGTATCGGTTGCGAGAGTTTTTTGCCCCTCGTAAAGGCATCTGGCGCGGACTGGACTACATCGGCAAGCGGATGAGGCGCCTGCCTGACAGCCCGCACCGGATCGCGTTGGGGTTCGCGTGCGGTGCCTTTGTATCATTCTCGCCGTTTTTCGGGTTCCACTTTTTCCTGGCCGCTGGCGTGGCTTGGCTGTTGCGCGGGAACATCTTGGCCTCGCTCTTCGGCACGATCATCGGTAATCCGCTGACCTTCCCCTTCATCTCCGGCGTATCGCTCTGGTTCGGGCGTTGGATTATGGGCCAGCATGGCGATGGCTCGAATTTCGAAGCGATCACTCACGCTTTTGCCGAGGGGTTCAGTTCGATCTGGGGCACGATCAAAAGCTGGTTCGGCTATGGGCCGAGCATGCTCGACGGCTTTCTGGTGTTCCTGAACGATCTCTTCCTGCCATATCTGATCGGCGGATTGGTGCCCGGCCTGATAACTGCCGTAGTTTGCTATTTCGTCTTGGGACCGATCGTGGCAGCCTATCAGGAGAGGCGGCGCAACAAACTGGTCACCATCCAGGAACGGCGTCGCCAGAACCTGGACAAGGAATTGTCCGCCTACGCGGTGCCCAAGGGAAATGACTGATCCGAGCAAGAGCCCTTCTAGTCTGACAGCTCCCATCGGGCGCCTGCGCCTTGGCGTGAATATTGATCATGTTGCAACGATCCGGAATGCGCGGGGTGGCTCTGTACCCGATCCGGTCCGCGCGGCGAAGATGGCCGAGCAGGCCGGTGCGGACGGGATCACGGCGCATCTCCGTGAAGATCGGCGGCACATCACCGACGGCGATATCGATGCGCTCATGCGCGAGTTGACCCTGCCCCTTAATTTCGAAATGGCCGCAACGGACGAAATGCAGGCCATTGCGCTCCGCCATAGACCCCATGCGGTCTGTATTGTGCCCGAGCGGCGCGAGGAACGCACGACCGAAGGCGGGCTTGAAGTGGCACGTGAGGAAAACCGCCTCGCCCACTTTATAGCGCCGCTGCGTGATGCCGGGTGCCGGGTCTCGATCTTCATCGCCGCCGATCGTCGCCAGATCGAGGCAGCAGCCCGCATCGGTGCCCCGGTGATCGAGTTGCACACCGGTGCCTATTGCGACGCGCATGCCGAAAACCGGCTGGATGAGAGAGATGCCGAGCTAGCGCGTCTCAGTGAAATGGCCCACTTCGCGCATGGTCTCGGCCTCGAAGTCCATGCAGGTCACGGTCTGACATTCGATACGGTCGCGCCCGTCGCGGCCGTTCCCGAAGTCGTCGAACTGAACATTGGTCATTTCCTGATTGGAGAGGCGATCTTCTCCGGTCTCGACAGCTCGATCCGGCGGATGCGCGCGCTGATGGACCAGGCTCGCAATCAGGCCTTCGGAGAGGGCGTCGCATGAGGCCCGGCCTCCACGGCGATGTACTCTAGGCTTGCACGTGTGCGCCGGGCTGTATTGGGCCTGACAGCGGGGCTGATTTGCTTCGCTGTGCCCTCGGTTCAGGCCGCTGTCGTCGTCGATTGCGGCATATGGGGAGGGTCCGAGTTTCTGATCGAGCCCTGGAGCGAGACCAGCCAGACTTTCTCGCGCGGCTCGATCCGCGTCGCCGCTGTGGACCTCGGCGAGCCCCCATGTTGCAGCCAGCATTTCATCGTGTTGATGCCTGCGAACATGTACGGCGGACGGATCTGTGCGTTGGTCGCCAAGACCGCTTTGATCCCGAACGGCTGGACCAGAGTTGGGATCGACGAGGCAAAGGCCAGGCGCACAGGAGAAAGCGGGTTGCTGATTTCGGTACCAGTCTACCGGCTCGATCCAACAACCGGAGGAGCAGATACTGACAGCCGTCAACTCGTCTCGGTCCGCGTACGCCAGGCCGCTGGTACGGTCGAGCTTGAGGCAACAGAATGATCATTGGTATCGGCTCGGATCTCGCAGACATCCGACGCATTACCCGAACGCTGGAACGGTTCGGAGACCGCTTCGTCCAGCGGGTCTTCACAGAAACCGAGCAGGCTAAATCAGACAAACGTCGTCACCGCGCCGCGTCCTACGCCAAACGCTGGGCGGCCAAGGAAGCGTGTTCCAAGGCGCTGGGAACGGGCCTGCGCATGGGCGTGGCCTGGCGCGAAATGGGGGTAGTGAACCTACCGTCTGGCCAACCGACGATGGAGCTGACCGGCGGTGCGGCGGTGCGTCTGGCCCGCTTGATCCCCCCTGGCATGCAGCCCCGCATTCATGTCACCATCACCGATGATGACCCTTATGCCCAAGCCTTTGTCGTGATTGAGGCGGTCTCAGCAGACACGCCATACGTGCAGTCCATTGATCCCTGACGGACCATGTGGTTGCTGGGGCGCGCGGGCACGCGCTTGACTTCATGCGGTCGGGTCGTCACATAGCCCGCACTTCTGTCGACGAGCGAGATTTCCAGCATGGCACGAGCCGCGACCGCGAAGAAGAAGGATGGGTTCTGGGAGACTGTGAAAACGGTCTTCTGGGCGCTGGTCATCGCCATGGCCTTCCGCTCTGCGCTTTATCAGCCGTTCTCTATCCCATCCGGCTCGATGAAGCCGACATTGCTGGTCGGGGATTATCTTTTCGTCTCCAAATTCTCGTACGGATATTCCCGGTATTCTCTGCCCTTCTCGCCGGACCTTTTCGGTGGACGGATCTGGGGCTCGCTGCCGGAACGGGGCGATGTCGTCGTCTTCAAACACCCCAGACTTGACGAGTGCTCGGAGGGCCCGGTCGGGTTCGTCACCCGTCTCGGCACAATTTTGCTATCCATCCCGGGACTTGCAACAGCCAAGCGCGATCCCGGTGATTGCGTGGACTACATCAAACGTGTCATCGGATTGCCCGGGGACCAGGTGCAGATGATCGATGGCGTGCTGCACATCAACGGCCAGCGGGTCGGCATGACGCCAACGGATAACTTCGTAGAGCGCAAATCTCTGGACGGCCAATACCGACGACTTCAAGGATGCCTGAACGAGCCGGTCCCGCAGAACGGCGCCTGCGAGATTGAGCAGTGGATCGAGGAGTTGCCGGGCGGGCGAAAGCACTCGGTCCTGAACCTCACGGAAACGCCGGTCGACAACACACAACTCATCAAGGTCAAAGAGGGACACATTCTCTTTATGGGCGACAACCGTGACAACTCGGTCGATGGCCGATTTCCCGAAGTTGGTCAGGTCCCGCTCGAAAACCTGATCGGGCGTGCTGACATCATTGCGCTCTCGTCCGAGGGCGCATTCTGGCAATTCTGGAACTGGCGCTGGTCACGGTTCTTCAAATCGATCGAGTGAGCGGCATGTCGGACCGGGTGCTGATCGGTTTTTTTGCACTGCTGGTCACGGTCGGATTGGCCCTGTTGCTACCAAGAATTGCAATGTTCTTCATTGGTGGCGGTTACTACACCATACCGTCCGCGAGCATGGAGCCGACACTCAGGGTGGGCGATGCGGTTCTTGCCCTGCCCGTCGATGATGCAAAAGCGCTGGAGCGGGGCACGGTCGTTGTCTATCGCCATCGGACAGGGGACGTAGAGTACATCGCCAGGATCGTTGGACTTCCTGGGGATAGGATCGCCATGCGCAACGGCAGGCTGATCCTGAACGATACACCTGTGGAGGCGAAAGAGACCGACGACTATCTATTCAAACGCCACGCCGATCGGCCGCTCTCTGGCGAAAATTGCTCTCCGCTCCCCGATGCCGGGCTTGTGCAGTGCACCTATCAGCAGTTTCGCGAGACTCTCCCAAACGGCCCCAGCTATGAGGTTCTGAACATCACCGAGACACCGGCAGACAATGTTGCAGAGATCAAGGTAGGCGACGGTGCGGTTTTTGTCCTGGGGGATAATCGCGACAACGCGGTCGATAGCCGTTTCGCGCAGGTTGGTCAGATTCCTCTGGAAAACGTGACCCATACGGCCTGGATCCGGTATCTGGATCTTAGTGGCAAGAAGATGCCCGATGACCGCTTCCTTGACAGGATCAATTGATGTCGGTGATCCAACGCGCATGATGGATCTCGCAGAAACCCTCGGACACGCGTTCAGCGACCGCGCACCTCTGGACGAGGCGCTGACCCATCCTTCCGCAAGTTCACCCGCAAGGCCGGACAATCAGCGACTTGAGTTTCTGGGAGACCGGGTGCTTGGGCTGGTGATCTCCGAGGCGTTGTTGAAGAAGTTCCCCAATGCCCCTGAGGGCCAGCTTGCACCGCGGTTCAACGCTTTGGTGCGGCGCGAGACGCTGGCCGCGGTGGCGGAAGATATAGACCTCGGGCAGCACCTGCGGCTTGGCCGTTCAGAAAGCCTGTCCGGTGGGCGACGCAAGGCAACCCTTCTCGCTGATGCCATGGAGGCGGTGATCGCGGCGCTCTATCTCGATGGCGGCTTAGAGGTTGCGCGAAAGTTCATTCACCGCCATTGGCTGGCCCGCATGGATGCGGCAGAGACATTGCTGACGGATGCCAAGACGGCGGCACAGGAGTGGGCGCAGGCCCGCGGGTACGCCCCCCCAGAGTACCGGCTGATCGCTCGCGAAGGCCCGGATCACGCACCAGTTTTCACGGTCGAGGCGCATCTTGCAACCGGACAGGCGGGGACAGGTCGGGCGAAATCGAAAAAGCTGGCCGAACAAGAAGCGGCTGCGGCCTTGTTGACGGAGTTGAAAGCGCATGACTGACCCCGCAACACGCTGCGGATTTGTGGCTCTGATCGGCGAGCCAAATGCCGGGAAATCGACGCTGCTGAATCAGATGGTCGGCTCGAAGATCTCTATCGTGACGCACAAGGTCCAGACCACGCGGACGCGCATTCGCGGAATTGCGATCGAGGACACTGCTCAGATCGTCTTTGTCGACACCCCGGGCCTTTTTCAACCTCGCCGAAGGCTTGATCGCGCAATGGTCGCCTCGGCTTGGGCCGGAGCGGGGGATGCAGACATCGTGCTCCTGCTGATCGAAGCCCATCGCGGCGTAACCGATGGCGTGCAGACCATTCTGGACGGCCTCGACGAGCATGTCGGCGACCGTCCCGTCGCGCTGATCGTCAACAAGATCGACAAGGTGAAACGCGAGACCTTGCTGGCGCTGGTGCAAAAGGCTTCCGAGGCCCGGACATTTACGGAGACTTTCCTGATCTCAGCAGAGACGGGTGACGGTGTGGATGCGCTGCGTACCTGGCTCGCCAAAACCCTGCCGGAGGGGGCATGGCACTACCCCGAGGATCAGATCGCCGATGCCCCGCTACGCCAGCTGGCCGCGGAGATTACGCGGGAAAAGCTGACGCTGCGGCTGCATCAGGAACTGCCCTACCAGATGACCGTGGAGACCGAGACCTGGGAAGAACGCAAGGACGGCTCAGTCCGGATCGAACAGATAATCTATGTCGCACGCGACGGGCACAAGGGCATCGTGCTGGGCAAGCGCGGGGAGACGATCAAAGAGATCGGTGCGCAGGCCCGCAAGGACATCGCCGAGCTTCTGGGCCGGCCCGCGCATCTCTTTCTCAACGTCAAAGCTCGTCCGAAGTGGCAGGACGAGCCCGAACGCTATACCCATATGGGTCTGGATTTCCGCGATGGCAGCTAGGCTGGCCAGCGATTTCTGGGTTGCGGCCTACCTGGCGCGGCTCTCCGGCGAGGGTATCTTTGCCCATGTCGCACATAAGGGCGACCCCACCGCGGGAGCAGTCGCCGTGAAGATCGCGACAATGCGAGGCGCTGCGAGCCTCATGATGCGCAGCTATGACGGCGACGGCAATCGCGTCTGGACCGCGATGGCCGAGGACACGGACGAGCACGACGTCGACGAGATTATCGCCAAGCAGCGCGGTTTCGACCGCGATCTTTGGGTCATTGAAGTCGAGGACCCAAAGGGGCGGCATCTGCTGGATCAGGACGGACTGTCCTGAATAGAACCCCGGATCTGACCGACGGGCATTTACCGTTGATTACACAAGATCCCTTAATGTTCTCCCTGCAATCCAAGAGGTGAGAGTGGCGGGGGAGCGGTTGGGATGGCATGGCAGGATTCCGGGTTTCTGATTGACACACAAGTCGACGAGAACGGCAATCAGCAAGTCGATGTGCTAACGAAGGCGCACGGACGCCTGCGCGGCGTTGTTTCCGAATCCGGGCAGATTGATGTCAAAGACAACTCTGCGTTCGACTTTTCACATAGTGGCCTGCACAATTCAGATGAAGGTGAAATTCAGGTTTCAAAGATAAACGGTGCGAAACTGGACACCACCGAAGGGTCCATCGATCTCGACGTGATCACTGCGGTCCGCGACTTGGGCGGGTTGCTGATCCCGGCCGGAGAACCGCTTCCGGACCTCTATGCCCAGACCATCGCCGTCTTAGAGTACTTGACCAAAGATGATCGGCGCTGGTCCGTAGCCTACGCGAAATGGGAACTGTGTCTGCTGCAAGCTCTAGGAGCACTGACTGGCATCCGGCGCTATCGTCATGTGATCGTAGATGGTGAGACGCTGTACTACTCTTTACGATCCGGGCGTATCTTCACTCGATCAGAGGCTGGTGCGTTTCTGGACCGATTGCTGCCTTTGCCGGCCTTCCTGCTGGGCACACGAAACACAATGATCGGGGAAGTTCGTCAGGCACTCACCCTGACGGGCAAGCTGTTGGAATCACATCTGTCCAAAGCGAATACCGCGGCAGCGTTGCCTCCAACGCGACATAGGGTTTTGGAGCTCATCGATGACATCACGGACCTCCCATGGACCCCGCCCCCAGCCAAAGAGATGCAGGACGAAAAGGCTGTTATGAAACGGCTGCTGACCCTGAAACCTCTGACTGTGGCCTATGCTGGCATCGCCAAGGGTTAGCCCCTCCTTCGTGTCAATAATGACTGCCAGGCGCCTGACCACTTCAGCGTGAGCTCAAGTCTTCAATCTTCTGTCCCAAACCGATACAGTTGCTTCATCTTCGAGCAATGATCTGTAGGTATGGTTTAAGTTGGGTTTATCCGGCTGCATCGGGACCCGCTTATGGCCATCGGGTTCGACAACACCGGTAACTTGTCAATCTTACCCGCTACGGTCAGAATCGGTTTGTCGCGCAAAAGGCGCGGTATTTGTTTGACGACGGAGGATCCGACACCAAATGCAGTGGCGCGATGAGGGCATACTGCTAAGGGTACGTCGTCACGGCGAAAGCAATGCGATCATCGAAACGCTCACTGCCGAGCATGGCAGGCATTCCGGGCTTGTCCGCGGTGGTGCCAGCAAGAAACTGTCGGCCACCCTGCAGCCGGGCGCCCAGCTCATGCTGGAATGGAACGGCAGACTTGCCGAGCATCTCGGGACCTTCAAAGTCGATCTGATCCGAGCACGAACCGCTCAGTTAATCACAGATCGGGATCGTCTCGCAGCTTCAAACGTCGTCAGCGCCTTGATTGTCGATTTTCTACCTGAGCGCGAACACGACGAGACCATCTATGCCGAAACCCTGAAACTGATGGATGATCTTGGAAATAGCGAACGATATTGGCCGGTGTCTTACGCGCTGTGGGAATTTGCCCTCCTGGGAGCATTGGGCTTCGGGCTGGACTTCTCGCGCTGCGCGGCAACGGGCTCGACTAGCGATCTTGTCTACGTCTCGCCGCGCTCTGGGCGGTCGGTCTCCCGTGAAGCCGGAGCGCCCTTCGCCGATCGCCTGCTACCTCTGCCCGCGTTTCTGAAAGGTGGACGCGAGCCAGCCATGCCCGACGTTCGGCAGGCACTGCGTCTGACCGGTTTCTTTCTGAAAAACTGGGTCTGTCCGGCGTTCGAGACGAAAGACCTGCCCGCATCCCGTGTTCGTCTGCTGCGCCTTCTCGAAGACTACGAGTTTGAAGAGCAAGAGCACGAAGAGGACTACACAGACGACGAACGGGAGTGGTTGCGAAAATGGGAAGAGAAACATGGCGAGCGCTCCGGCTGCACTTCGCTCAGCCAGACCGATTCATAGTGTTTGGCGAAACGTTACCGCGACCCTATCTTGAAAAGCGGCGTGGTAACGGGCATGACGTCTGGGCCGTCCAGAGGGGCACAAGACCCCGGTTACCGAACTGAAACGGCGTACAGGAGACTTGGCAGGCATGGCAGAGCAGAAATCGCGGCTGACCGTATACTTGGCCGATCCGCGCGGGTTCTGCGCCGGGGTCGTGCGTGCAATCGACATCGTCGAGAAGGCCATCGAGAAGTGGGGCTCTCCGGTCTATGTC
>CAYYZH010000005.1:15530-22501 GCA_964475765.1 uncultured Limibaculum sp. | reverse complement strand
CTCGAGCGTTATGGCGCGCCCGTCTATGTCCGCCACGAAATCGTCCACAACAAACACGTTGTGGACGATCTGCGAGCCAAGGGCGCGGTATTTGTCGAAGAGCTGGAAGAATGCCCGGACGATCGCCCGGTCGTTTTCTCTGCCCATGGCGTTCCAAAGTCGGTCCCAGCCGAGGCCGAAAGGCGGAACATGCTTTATGTGGATGCAACCTGCCCGCTGGTCTCAAAGGTGCATATCGAAGCCGAACGCCATTCTCAGCGAGGCTTTCAGATCGTGATGATCGGCCATGCCGGACACCCGGAAACCGTAGGCACAATGGGCCAACTACCCGATGGAGAGGTCATCCTGGTGGAAACGCCAGCGGATGTCGCCAAGATCACGCCGCGCGACACCGACCAGTTGGCCTTCATCACCCAGACAACCCTGTCGGTGGATGACACCGCTGAGATAGTAGCGGCCCTGCAAAGCCGCTTCCCGTCTATCGTCGGACCGCACAAAGAAGACATCTGCTATGCGACCACGAACCGGCAGGCGGCGGTCAAGGAGATGGCGCAGAACATCGAGGCGCTGCTTGTGGTCGGCGCGCCGAACTCTTCGAATTCGAAACGCCTTGTCGAAGTGGGCCGCGCAGCGGGTTGTCCCTACGCCATTCTCGTTCAGACCGCCGCAGACATCGACTGGCGATCTCTCGAAGGTGTAAAGTCCGTGGGTCTGACAGCAGGGGCCAGCGCGCCGGAAGTTTTGGTCTCCGGGGTACTCGATGCTTTCCGCGAGCGGTATGACGTGGTGATCGAGCGCATCGTCACTGCAGAAGAAAACGTCTCGTTCAAGGTGCCGCGGGTACTCCGCGAAGCGTCCTGAACACCGGATTCCGTGGGCGGAGACCAACAGACCTTAGAGTTTTATACCCGCGAGGCGGCAGCCTATGCCGATTATGCCTCGCAGGAGAAGCGCTCTGCACTGTTGGACAAGCTCGCAGCCGCCTTGCCGCCCGGCGGATCAGTTCTCGATTTTGGATGCGGCTCCGGCTGGGCTGGCGGCCTGTTCCGAGAAAAAGGGTTTGTCGTGGAGGGATTTGACGGCTCCGAAGGGCTCGCGGCCGAAGCCCGTACCAGATACAACATCCCGGTTACAGTGGGCCGGTTCGAAGATCTCTCTGAGACCGACCGCTATGACGGCATCTGGGCCTCGTTCTGCCTCCTTCATGACAGCCGGGAGGCGATGCCCGGACATCTGGCGCGGCTGCACCGGGGGCTACGCCCCGAAGGCCTGATCTATATCGGGCTGAAGGAAGGCGTCGGCCAAAGCCGCGACAGCCTCGGACGTCTCTACACATATTTCACGGTTGAAGAGATGCGCAGACTGATGACTGCTGCCGGATTCACCGGTTTCGACGTCCAGACCGAACCCAGCACTGGATATGATGGCGCGTCAGTCAACTCCATGCACATCTTTGCCCAACGTGGCTGAGCTCTTCGCCTATACAGATGGCGGCTGCTCGGGCAATCCCGGGCCAGGCGGTTGGGGCGCGATTCTACAAGCCATCTCTGATGGCGAAGTGGTCAAGGAACGCGAGCTGTCTGGCGGCGAAGAAGAGACGACCAACAATCGCATGGAATTGATGGCAGCAATCGCTGCCCTTGAGGCGCTGGAGCGGTCCTCCACCATTACGGTCGTGACGGATTCGACCTATCTGCGTGATGGGATCACCGGCTGGATCCATGGCTGGAAGCGAAACGGGTGGAAGACCGCCGCAAAGAAACCCGTGAAGAACGCCGATCTCTGGCAACGTCTGGATCAGGCGCAGACACGGCACACGGTCACGTGGGATTGGGTTAAGGGTCATGCCGGGCATGACCAGAACGAACGCGCAGATAGGCTCGCAACCGCCGAGATCAAACGTCTGAAGGCGGAGCTGGCCGAAAACGGACCCACCTGATGCGCCGGGTCGAAGATGCGCCGCTTTTGCGCGGGCAGGGCCGGTTCGTCGACGACCTGCCCGCCGAGGGTGCCTTAGTGATGGTCGTCCTACGCTCGCCGATTGCACATGGAAACATAACCGGAATTGATCTGAGTGCGGCCCGTGAAATGCCGGGCGTGCGCCTCATCCTCACCGCCCCTGATCTCGAGCGGGAACAGATTGGCCCGCTTCGGTGCCGTGCCGCGCTTGAAGGTCTCGACGGCCCGATGATCGAGCCCGTCCACCCGGTTCTGGCCACTGGCAAAGTTGTCTTCACGGGTCAGCCCATCGCGGCAGTGGTGGCGGCTTCGTTGAACGAGGCACTGGACGCAGCGGAGAGCATTGATGTCGAGATCGAACGGCTGGACGCGGTCACCGATCCTCGCTCTTCGGCTGGAGCTTTACCCATCTGGCCCGAAGCACCGGAGAACAGAGCGTTTCGCTGGCAGAACGGCAACCCTGACAAAACCGATGCCCTGATCGCCTCGGCAGCCCATGTGATCCGGCAAACCGTCGTGCATCCCCGGATCGCGATCTCCCCCATCGAGCCGCGTGGCTGCCTCGCGGCGTTCGATGAGGAGACAGAGAGCTACACACTGGATGCCCCCAGCCAGGGCGTCGTCTCGCTGCGCGCCGCTCTAAGCGAGTGTCTTGGTATCGAGAACAGTCAGTTGCGCGTGCGAACCGGTGATGTCGGTGGGAGCTTTGCCGCAAAGATCTGGCCTTTCCCGGAGCACGCACTGACGCTGGTTGCAGCGCGCTTGACCCGGCGACAAGTGCGTTGGACTGGCACGCGGTCCGAGGCGTTTACCGGAGATGTCCATGGGCGCGGACGCGTCGATGAAGGTGAGCTGGCGCTGGACGAAGACGGCAGATTTCTCGCGTTTCGCATCCGCGCGTATGCGGACATGGGCGCGTTCTTGAACACGGCGGCGCCGTTCATTGTGTCAACGGGTGCGGTGCGCCCGTTCAGTCAGCAATACGACATTGACGGACAGCACTATCTGGTCGAGGCCAAGTTCACCAATCTGCCGCCCACGGATGCCTATCGCGGCGCCGGCAAGCCGGAAAGCACCGCAACGCTCGAGAGGTTGATCGACATTGCCGCGCACCAGCTTGACATGGACCGGCTGGAGCTACGGCAGCGCAACCTTATCCGGCCCGATCAGCTTCCCTATTCCACTCCGATGGGCGAGCACTATGACGGAGGTGACTTCCCGGCGCTGGCAGGCAGCATTGCGGCGGCGGCCGATTGGCCGGGCGTCAAGGAGCGCAAAGCAGTCAGCACCTCCAACGGTCTTTTGCGCGGCGCCGCCGTCGGATTTCATCTGCATGCCACGGGCGGCTCGACGGTCGAGCGCAGCTTTGTCAAGGCTATGGCGGATGGCACAGTGCTTGTTCGATCGGGATCGCAGGACTCTGGGCAGGGCCATCGTACGGCTCTGGCGCTGGTCACGGCTGAAACTCTGGAAATCGACGTCAGCCGTATTCGTGTCGAACAGGGCGACAGCAAGTGGCTCGAGGTCGGCGGCGGCTCTGGTGGATCAAACCTCATGCCCGTCGCGGCGAACACGGTTCACCGCACAGCAATGGCGATGGTTGATGCGGCCAAGCCCGTCGCTGCGGATCTTCTCGAAGCGGCCGCACCGGACATCACCTATGGGAAAGGTGCCTTTCGCATCGTGGGCACCGACCGCGCCGTGGATCTTGCGGAGGTTGCCGCAACGATGGACGCCGGCAATGGCTGTACGGCCGAGCTGGATTTTGAGGGTAACCACACGACATTCCCGAACGGCTCCTATGTCTGCGAAGTCGAGATCGACCCAGAAACCGGCCATGTCAGGATCGATCGCTTTACGGGCATCGATGACCTCGGTCGGGTCATCAACGCGTCTGCCGCACGTGCACAGATACAGGGTGGGATCGGTCAGGGCATTGGCGAAGCACTCATGGAAGGCATGCGCTTTGATCGTGACGGTCAGCCGATGACAGCAAGCTTTCTCGACTATGCGCTGCCCCGCGCCGATCAGGTACCGATGTTCAATCTCGACTGGCAACCGACGCCCAGTCCCAATGCACTCCTTGATGCAAAGGGTGTCGGAGAACTTTCCTCCATCGGTGCGCCGGGCCTCTTGGTGAATGCGGTTCTCGACGCGCTTGCGCCCCACGGCATCACCCATCTCGACAAACCACTCACTCCACTGAGGATCTGGAAGGCGCTAAACCGCTGAGCGGGCCGCGATCCGCTCGCGATGCAGCGTGTAGAGCCCGGTTGAAACAACGATTGCTGCCCCGATCATCACGGTCCAAGTCGGCACTTCGCCAAACACCAGATAACCGATGATCAACGCCCATAGGAGGTTTGAGTATCGGAAGGGCGAGACGGCCCCAACCTCGCCAACGCGCATCGCCTCAACCCCCGCATAGTACCCCACCAGCAGGAACCCGGAAGCGGCGCACATGCGCGCCAGCGCCGTCCAGTCCAACGGTTGCCATTCGCCCACAAGGGTCATAATGGCGCCGGTCGCCGTGATCGCAACCGACGTGATAACCGTGACCAGCAGGCCCGGGACCGCGCGCGACAAACGCCTGGTCGAGAGATCGCGCAAGACGATGAACGCAACTGCCCCAAGGGCGGAAAGTGAGTAGATGTTGAACCCCTCGGTGCCCGGGCGCACGATCATGAGGACACCAATGAACCCGATCAAAATCGCCGTGTAGCGCCGCCACCCGACGGCATCGCCAAGGACCAATGCTGCGGCCAGCGTCACGCCCAGCGACGCGACCTGCAAAATCGCTGTGGCATTGGCCAGTGGCATGTTGAAAAGCGCCGTCAGGAAGAGGCACGTTCCCCCGACCTCACCGATGGTCCTGAGCACAACAAACCTTCGGTCGGGACCAGCCAACCGAAATTGGAACGCCCCCCGCGCCCAGGCTAGCCCCGCGATAAGAACCGTCGCAAAGCCACCGCGCACAAGGATCGCCTGAAAGAGCGGAACCTCACCGGAGAGTGACTTCATCAACGCGTCGTTGATGACGAACCCGACCATGCTGAGCGACATCCACAGCGCACCGCGGATGTTATCCGTCATCCCCATGTCAGTGCGTCAGGCCGGATCGACGGGAGATGGCAGATCGCTGGCTGCCTCGATCATCGCGCCGGCGTCCATCAGAGTGTCCTCGCGATACCGCGCGCCGACAAGTTGCACGCCGATGGGCGTGGTTCCGGCCAGACCGGTCGAAACGGTCAACCCGGGCAGCCCCATGAAAGGCAGTCCGATCTGCGTGAGCTGTGCCTCAAAGCACTGTCGGAAGGCATCGTCGCTTTCGACATCGATATTGTTCCGGAACGGCAATTCACCCGAAACCGGGCAGAGAAGTACGGGGTATTGAGTTAGGAACACTTGCCACTCGCGTAGGAACTTCGCCCGGACCTGAAGCGTGTCGAGCAGGTCATTCACATCGGGGGGGCCAACCACCTCGCTGAGCATCCGATAGACATGGTTTGCATCGGGATCGTCTTCCCGGGCCACCATCTCACCTCCACCTCGGCGCATCTCTGCGAGCCAGAGCAGAATATCCAGACGGGCCGGCTCGCGGAATGGAGGGCAATCAGTCTCCACGACCTCCCATCCTGCGGCCTCAAGCGCACGCCCAGCTTCGCGCAAGGCCTTTTCTACCTCGGGCGCGACAGTCATTCCGTCGGGCGCAACGGTCAGAGCCGCGCGGCGCGGCTGTTCAGGCAAACGTGTCGGAACTGGCACCCACCAGGGGTCCCGTGGATCACCCGTGGTCATCGCCTCGAAACCGAGCCGGATGTCGGAGATAGTGCGCGCCAATGGGCCGGAGACGGCCATAATCTGCCCGCCGATGTAGCGGTCAGGCGCAGAGAAGTTCACCGCAGGGATCCGCCCCAGCGTGGGGCGCAATCCGTGGATCCCACAGGCGTAGGCCGGGTAGCGGATCGAGCCTGCAATGTCCGTACCATGCCCTAGTGCTCCGATCCCCGCTGCGGTGGCTGAAGCCGCGCCCCCGGAGGAGCCCCCGGGAGTAAGCCCCGCATCACGCGGGTTCAGGGTCTGGCCATGCAGGCTGTTGCGGCAGAACCAGCGCAGTGAAAACGCCGGCGTGTTGGTCCGCCCGATGATCACTGCTCCCGCCTTGCGCAGGTTGGCGACCACCGGACTGTCCTCATCGGCGATCAGGTCTTTCTGGATGCGCACACCGTTGGTCGTGGCGAAGCCGGTCTGATCGACATTCACCTTCACCGTCACGGGGACGCCGGCCATTGGTCCCAAGCATTGACCAGCGGCGCGCGCTGTATCGACAGCCGCCGCCGCTGCGCGGGCCTGCTTCGGCATCTCCTGCACCACGGCATTCAGTGTTGGGTTAACCGCTGCCAGACGCGCCAGCGCAGACTCGATCACCTCCGCGGCGGACACCGCGCCAGAGGCGACCCCCGCTGCAGTATCCGTCGCAGAGAGTTTCCAAAGATCGCTCACATCTTCCCCCATCGGCAGCTTGGGATATCGTCAGACATCCAGCGTTGTCTCGCGCTCCCAATCGGTCAGATGACGTGAGAAGGCGTTCCACTCATCGTGTTTCAGCTTAAGGAACGCATCCGCCGCAGGGCCTAGTGCTTTCGTCAGGACCTTGTTGCCCTCGAGTTCGCGCAGCGCGTCCAGAAGGTTCAGCGGCAGCTTCTTGGCCCCTTTGACCTTGTGGCCCTCGGCATACATGTCGATGTCGAGTCGCTTGCCAGGATCGAGCTTGCGCTCCATCCCGTCCATGCCCGCAGCCAGAACCGCGGCTGGGTAGAGATAGGGGTTCGCAGCGCCGTCAGCGAGCCGCAATTCGAAACGCCCGGCATCGGGGATCCGGATCATGTGCGTCCTGTTGTTGCCGCCATAGGTCAGAGTATTGGGGGGCCAGGTCGCCCCCCCCCCGGGGGCTGGCGCGTCCCCCTGCCACTGCATCCCGAACGCGACGTGCCCGTCTTGGCCCACTGCGA